>JBDKIU010000138.1:0-13274 GCA_039796915.1 Bacteroidota bacterium
CAGGATTGCTGCCCGCGTCGAAAGGGTCTTTGGGGTTGAGCAGTCCAACATCCATGGTACTGCCTGAAGCTGCAGTATGACCTGTATTGTTGAGCCATGCGTGTTTCCAATCACCCCCTGCCTCTCTGTATTTGATGAATACCCATGCAGCATCCCAGTTTGCAGGTCCGCCACTCAGGCGCCAGGAGTTATCCCAACTTACTGAAAATTGCACAAAAACGTGATTTGCAGCATTGTTCACCCCGGCGCTTGTATTTCGATTCAACAGCGATATATTGCTGACCTGAATGTTGTTGGCAGCAACATCCGAAAAGCTTCCTGAGCCAATGAACATGCTCATTATCAGAAGCTTAGAAAGATTCCACTGCATAAGAAAATCTAATGGCTTTTTCATTTTCGTGCGAAACAAGGCCTTAAGATTTGCGTGTGGTACACGCGATATATGAGCGCCTATAATCTTTACTGAATAGGCATATTACTTATATTCCATTTGCGCCACATCTTGTGGATAACATCATTGATAAGTAATCCTTATGATAATTTTTTTAAGTTTTGGGTAAGGTTTTTTAAAGAACTACCCGTGTTCCACTTTCATTTCACCTTCATTCTGAACCGCATTGCCAAGTTTTGGATAAACATTATTGGCACTCATATACTTTTATGCCTACTCAGTAAACGGCTAAAATTTAATTGACATCCATGAGCCTAATTTCCCGCAGTTACGATGTTGGTATAAGGATCATCCAGGGAAAACAAGCCACCCATTGTTGACCACTTTCCAGTTTGGTATTCGCTTTGTCTCTGATTTTGAGCAAAAGTGATTTTAGTCTGAAATTGGGGATGACGGGATGTATCGACCACGTAAGCACATGCAAAACCATAGCCGCCATCCATGTTTCTAAATAAGTTACTGGGAATTCATTCAGTACGAGTATCACTCAGACTTACGGAGTCGAAGCGCCTGGAACGCTGCGGGCAAAAGCGAGAAATTCCACTTCATTGGCTTCAGTTTAGCCCCTTATGTACTGAACTGCACGCATCCAAAGCGCCATGCAACCACGTACTTTCAAAACCTAATGCTTTGCAACCCTTTGCTCCCCTTGGAATATGAATGTTGATTACATCCATATCGGCCTGTATGCAGCATTGTTTTTCATCCTGCTTATCAGTCTGATCAGTTTTATCACTTTGTCGAAAGTGCTTCATTATCATGAGCTGCTGATGGCCGACCTGAAAACCAAGTTGTTGCGCAAGCGACTGGATCCGCATTTTATCGGGAATTTGCTTCAATCTCTGACCGGATTGTTTTACCGCGGTAAAAAAGAACAGATTGGAACGATAATCCATGAATATGCTGGACTTGTAAAGAGTAATTTTGACATCCTTGAATCGGACAACCTTACACTGGAAGAAGAAATAAGGTTTCTGATGCGCTATTTGTACACCCGAAACCTGATGTCTGAGGTACAAATTCGCTACGAATTACGCATCTCCCTGAACACCCAAACGCAAAAACTCTACATTCCTGCCATGCTGCTCCAACCCATTTTGGAAAATGCGCTGAACCATGGACTGCATGGCAACAAATCACCACATATCATCTTAGAATTTCAGATTGCCCAGACGCTGCGCGTAAGGATTCTTGACAATGGCCCCGGAATGTCCGGTAATTCAATCAAAAAGGAAAACAGCAGCCTGAGGGTCACCATGGAACGTCTCCAATTGTTAAGCAAATTGTATAATAAACCTCATTCCTTTCGCGTGCTCGACGACCTGAGCGAATACCAAATTTCAGGTGGCTGTGGCGTAGAGCTCAATTTACCTATTCTGCAAAACCTATGACTTATACCTTGGCGCTTCTGGATGATGATCCTCTGAGCATTGATGCTACAAAGGGCATTATCAGCGATTTTTTTAACGACATCTTGATTACGGCTGCTTTCGACAATCCTGTGGAGGCTTTAAGGGTTTTGAGCTCTCAGCCTTGTGATATCCTGCTCTGTGATATCAAAATGCCCGGAATGAATGGAATTGAATTTGTTCAAACCCTGCGCAATTTTCAAACACCACACGTTATTTTTCTGACCGGTTACGACAATTACGCCATCCAGGCCATTAAAGCGGGAGCATTCGATTACATCTTAAAACCCATCAGCCCGCAAAGCCTCCTGGAAAGTATCCAGCGGCTTAGAGAAAAAGACCGTAAGCGCGCAGAAATCGTTGATTACCCGAACAATAAACCTTTTGACCGTCTGCTCATCAACAGAAACGATAAGATGGTGCTGCTGGAATACAGTGAAATCAATCGTTTGTATGCCAATGGCCCATATACACATATTTACCTGACCAACGATGAACAGGTGGTGGCAACCAAACCTCTTAAATACTTTGAACAGGCACTGTCCGGACGTGGATTTATCAGGCCTCACCGCGCCCATATGTTCAATGTGCACAACATCGTGGAAGTGCGAAAAGATGCAGATGGAAACGGTGTACTGGTATTTAAAAAAGGAAAAGAAGTATTCATCACCCAGGATTGTAAGAATCAATTGGCAAAATTGGTTGGATTGATGCACACCATCAGCCTTCCGGAATCATAAAGCCGCATAACGCTGCCTTGTTTAATATTGTGCCGTGAAGGTACTCAGCGCATGGGGCACGGAATGGCGTCATTCCCGTTTGTACCGGGCGTATGTATTCCTGTTGCTGACAGGTTTCCTGAAGCAATGTTTTGATTACTCCGCACTGGTAGATACTGCCGAATACCTGCAGGCTGCGCACCACTTAACGCAAGGTCACTGGTCAAGTTGCGGCGATTTGCTTCCCTGCGGCACTCATTGGCTGGAAGCTACACGCCGCACACCGGGTTATCCATTGTTGTTGCTGGCAGTCGCTTTTATTCCCTGGCTGCTGATCGGTATGCAATGCCTGCTGGCTGCCTGGATTCCATTGTGGAGCATCCGACTGCTTGAACTGTTCAGCGCTACATCGCGCAGCCGCAGATTTCTGATGCTCGCTTTCCTGCTGTATCCGCTGCAATTTTTTTACAGCAATCTGCTGATGCCTGAAATTTGGGTTCAGGGCCTGATGTTGCTCGGCATCCTGCAATTGGCTTTAAGGAGCTACAGAAACATTCCCTGGATTCTTTCGGCGCTTGTTCTACTGAAACCTGTTTTTGTCATTTTTCTGCCCCTTGCGCCAATCTTGTTCTTTAAAACTCAACAGCAGCGGTGGTCACAACTCTTGCCCATTGCGGTGGTTTTGCTGGTTTCATGGATCAATTTCAGGAACACGGCCTGGTTCCATTTCACATCGATGGCTACCGAAAACGCCTTCGAATACAATATGCGGGCGGTGATGAATCGCGTGAATACTCCGAAGGAAACGGACGCCCTGTACCAAAGTTATGGCGAGGCTCTGAAACCTTTGAACGATGCCGGGCGCGCACAATTCATGCGCCGCGTGAGCAGCGAAAAAATCAGAAAGCACCTGCCTGTTTACGTGATGCTGCACCTGCGCGGTTCCCTTGCTTGTTTGCTCGATCCCGGACGTTATGACCTGGTTGCTTTTTGGGGAATAAAAGATGAAGGTGGCTTCATGAACATTAAAAATACCGAACGCCAACTTCCTCCCTGGCCACAACTGGTTTATATGGGAATTCTTTTACTGTGGAAGATTGTGCTGCTGTTACTCGCAGCGCGCTGGTGGCTGCAAAGCAAAAACTGGTTTTTGCGGCTGCTGCTCCTTACACCAATAATCCTTTTAGCACTGAGCGCCGGCCCTGTTGGTTCGGCCAGATATTTATTCCCTGCAGCACCGCTATTGTTTGTGATGGCAGCCGCAGGACTGAACAAAACACAAAGCCCAAATAAGCATGAAACGGATTCTTTTGCTTAGCGATACCCACGGTCATCTGGATGATGCAATCCTGAAACATGTTGTCCAGGCCGATGAAGTCTGGCATGCCGGCGATTGGGGCGGTGGCATGTTGGTCAGCGATCGGCTGGAAGCACTCAAGCCTCTGCGCGGTGTGTATGGGAATATTGATGGTGCCGAATTGAGGCAAGTGCATCCGGAGCTTCAGCTGTTTCAGCTGGAAGGATTCAAGGTGATGATGATGCACATTGGCGGTTATCCCGGTCATTTCCCTGCTGCGGTGCGTCAGTTGATTACCCGCGAACAACCGAACATGTTTGTTTGCGGCCATTCTCACATCCTTCGGGTGATGCGCGACCAGCAATACGGCATGTGGTGTCTGAATCCGGGAGCAGCCGGTATTTCCGGATTTCACCAGAAAAGAACCATGCTGAGGTTTGCCTTACATCAGGGACAACTGCTGGAACCCGCCGTGATTGAATTGGGCCCGCGTTCTGCGCTTCCCGACAAGGACTATCTTTGAACACCAAATGCGCATCCTTTTTGGCATCATTGGCGGACGTTTGTTCCGGGGTTTGTATGAATTCCTGAACAATGGCTCATTTCGAAGCTGGTTGTTTTTCCTGTGCAGCAAACCGCTGGGCAAACGTTATCAACGCAGCAATTTCAAGTGGAACGGTGCGCATTTTCAGGTTCCGGATGCCTTGTCTTTCTTCTGGCAATTCCACGAAATCATGGTACGTAAGGCCTATCATTTTCCTTCAGAAAAATCCAATCCCGTGATTTTCGACTGTGGAAGCAATGTTGGCCTCAGCCTTTATGCCTACCGAAAGCAATACCCGGCTGCGCGCATCGTGGCTTTTGAACCGGATCCGAAGGTTTTTGAACTGTTGGAACAGAACATCCAACGCAACAAGCTGCAGCCCGTTGAATTGCATCAGGCAGCGGTGTGGACCGAACAGGGAAGCATGCAATTTCACAGTGAAGGCGCCGATGGCGGTGCTTTAGGCAGCGGATCTTTAACCGTTCAGACCATAGACCTGAAGGCTTTGCTGGAACATGAACAGCAGATTGATTTTCTGAAAATGGACATCGAAGGGGCAGAACATGCGGTGATTCCTCATATTCAGCCGCAACTGCACAAAATCAGAAACCTGTTTATTGAATTCCACAGTTACCAAGGGCAGGCGCAGCAACTGCAGCATATCCTGGAAGCGCTGTCGTCTTCGGGTTTCAGCTATTATCTGGAAACAGATGTGCGCCGCAAGAATCCCTTCATCCCGCGCAAAACCGACGGCAACGGCCCGGAATTTCAAACCAATATTTTCGCGGTAAATCTGCGTCCATGAAAGTTGTACATCTCAACACCAATGCGGCCGGAGGCGCTGCCACTGCTTGTTTCAGGCTGCATCGGGCATTGGTGGAATTGGGCGTGGACAGCAGGGTGATCACCCTGAAAAGCGGCGGTTCCGAGGATCCGCGCATAGACTCCTGGGAACAGAAATATCCGCAGTTCTTCGGTTGGAAAAACACCTGGAACCGCATCCGCAACAAGTGGCCAACAGTGGGAAAGCCGCCTCATTTTTTCAGCAGCCCTCATTCGGTTTTTCACGTTGAAGCTCATCCCTGGGTGCAGGAAGCCGACATCGTGCACCTGCACTGGGTGGCCAAATTCATCGACTACCGGCGCTTCTTTCAAGAGCATAAAAACTATGTGTGGACCTTGCACGACATGCAGCCGTTCAGCGGAGGTTTTCATTATACCGGCGGCCTGGACATTAAATCCTACCGCAAGCTGATTGAACACAACGAGCGCATAAAAATCCAGGCCCTGAAAAACATCCGGTTGCAGCCGGTAGCGCCGTCGGATTGGTTGTGTCAACTGGCAAAATCATCCAAGGTGTTTGCCGATAAAGGATGCCTGCACATCCCCAACTGCATTGACACGCACATTTTTAAACCCGGGAATTTGTTGGAACTGCGGCGCCAACTGGGCTGGCCGGAACATCAGAAAGTGCTGTTGTTTCTGGCAGAAAACCTGGACGAACCGCGAAAAGGATTTTCTTTACTGGTGGAAGCCCTGCGCTCCATGAACCTAAAGGATACGCTGCTGGTTGCCGTGGGAAAATCACCTGAAGGACTGGATGGCCTGCCCTACATCCATATCCCGTTTACCACTGATGAACAAAGGCTGGCCATGATTTATGCCGCCGCCGACTACTACATCACACCAAGCCTGGAAGACAATCTTCCGAATACAGTGATGGAATCGCTGGCCTGTGGCACGCCGGTCATTGCCTTTCATACCGGTGGAATTCCCGAAATGGTTCAGGATGGCTTCAATGGATTTATTTGCGCCCGGGCTGATGCCGCTGCGCTGAAAAATGGCATCGAACTGGCCCTGAGCAGCGAACACCTTGCCGTACTTTCCCAGCAGGCCGAAGATTCCGTGCGGGAGCGCTACCGTTTCCCCATCATTGCACAGAAATACAAACAGCTGTACCAGCAATTTCTTTGAGCTGATGCTGCGAAAATGGGGACTTTTCTTTCTGTTGGGCGCCCTGGTTTTCCTGCTGGCTTCTAAAGCCGGACTGACTCAATGGCCGATATTCAGGCTGAGCGGAAAAGCAATCGCCATCGTGCTGCTCCTGCTGCTGGTTCGGCGCATGTTTAAAGGCGGCGGAAGGGCTTGAGATTCTGCGTTCCCCCTGCCTGGAACCTACCTGCGAATTCAAGGCGACAATGCAGTTTCCGATTCAGGCAGATCCACACTTCTTCAGCTGCAAAAGGCCACAGCAGGAAGTTTATCCGTTTTGTTGTTTTGCCTTTTCAGCGCCGCTGAACTGCAATAAATAAGACTTGATGAAAGGCCAGAGTTCACCATCCATCACATCCTGGATGTTGCTGGTTTCTTCGGAAGTACGCACGTCTTTCACCAGCTTATACGGATGAAACACGTAGTTGCGTATTTGCGAACCCCATTCAATCTTCATTTTTGAATCTTCAATAGCGGCGCGGGCAGCATTGCGCTTCTGCACCTCCATTTCATACAAGCGGCTCTTCAGCATCTGCATGGCTCGTTCCCTGTTTCCACCCTGCGTACGTTCCACCTGACAAACCACCACAATGCCTGTGGGAATATGCGTGAGTTGTACCTTGGTTTCTACCTTGTTCACGTTCTGTCCACCGGCACCGCCACTTCGGCTGGTATGCAGCTCTACATCGGCAGGTTTGATTTCAATTTCAATGCTGTCGTCAACCAACGGATACACATAAACGCTGGCAAAGCTGGTATGGCGACGCTGGTTGCTGTCGAACGGACTGATGCGCACCATGCGGTGTACGCCATTTTCTCCTTTGAGGTAACCGTAGGCAAAATCACCTTTAATTTCCAGTGAAACGCTTTTGATGCCCGCCACTTCCCCGTCTGTGCGCTCCAGTTCAGAAATACTGAATCCGTTTTTCTCAGCGAACATGATGTACATACGCATGAGAATTTCGGCCCAATCGCAACTTTCGGTTCCGCCGGCACCGGCGTTGATTTCCAATACGCAACCGAGGTGGTCTTCCTCATTCTGAAGCATGTTCTTGAACTCCAAGTTTTCCAGGAGTTCGAGCACCATCGCGTAATGACGATCTACCTCATCGGCGCCAACATCACCGGCTGCTTCGAATTCGCGAAGCACTTCTAAGTCGGCAAGTTCTTTTTCAATGTGCTGAAAAGCGTCGGTCCAAACC
The DNA here is from genome assembly GCA_039796915.1 of Bacteroidota bacterium. GTDB lineage: Bacteria > Bacteroidota > Bacteroidia > NS11-12g > UBA955 > REEB481. The sequence continues at coordinate 7,615 of JBDKIU010000138.1, forward strand.
TTTTTCTCCCTGATTTTCTTCAGATGGGCTTCCGCTTTTTTCGGGTCATTCCAAAAACCCGGATCTAAGGTTTGGTGCTCTTCGTCTTGTATTTCGATCAGCTTGCGATCGACGTCAAAGATACCTCCTCAGGGCCTCAGCACGGCCCCTTATATCCTTGAATTGCTCGTTATTCATGCCGCAAACATACAACGGCAGCCTGCATCTTCAGCAGTTTTGCTGCAAGTTCAGGATGGATTTAAGTCCAAAACGGTTACGCTGTAGTTCCAGGTTTTGCCATCGGCGGCTTTTACCTGAACCTGAAAAACGGCCCGATCGTTCAGCGTTTTTGGGTCGATGGCAGGTTTCCAAACCAGCGTTGAAACCGGATACAGCGGACTGTACGGCTGCACTTCACAGGGAACTTCTTTACCCGTGGCATCGGTCATTTTCACCGTGGCACCTTCCAGATTGTGGTAGCAACCGAATGACCAGCGGTCGAAAAGCAGCCTTTTGGCCACATAACCTTTATTGGGCCACGCAATGAAGCGGTTTTTATAGCGAGCTGAATCGCGGTTGCCGGCATCGTCGAGTACCCAAAGGGCGGTAAATCCTTTGCTCGAACCATGACCAAGCGCATAAGCCTGGGGGTTGAGCAGCCAGCGACGGTTGCCACAGCTCGGATTGTCGTTGTCATCCATGGCGCTGGTCACACCAATTACGGTATTGACACCCGCCACAGGAATACTGTTTTTGGCCGCCAGATTTGCTTCTTCCGTAAAACAACGATGAAATTTATCCACCTCATGCGCTGCGGTTCCGGTTACTTCCCAGGCCAGGGCTGCCTGCTGGCACATCCTGTTTTTTTCCGGTGCAAGGATGATGGGATCCAGCACGCCGGCATTGCGGCGGAAGAAGTTGATTCGCGTTTCCACTTTGTCCTGAATTTCTTCCGGCACCGTTCCAGGCTTGCACAATGCGCCCGAACCATTCCATACAAAATTCTTCACCCGCGTTTCAAAATATCCAAACCTGAAATCGGTGGTAACCAGTTTCTCCAGATACAGATTCAGATTGGCCGAAGCGGGATTGAACGACTCCAGCTTGCGGTAAGCCACCCAGGCCGCACCCATGTCTGTAGCCTTCATGGCCATGTCCATCCAGCGCAGCAGGAGGCGCTCGTGGGTTGATTTCAGCCCAAGCACGGCCATAGTTTTGGCATCTTTCGCATAATCCGCAAGGATGGATTCACTGAGGTAATTCAATGCTGCCAGATCTGAATATTGAAGTGAATCTTTCTTGAGCTGGTTGAAATACTTCAGGCGGAAGGTTTTCATTTCCGGCTTGCGGGAATCCAGCATGGTCCAGGCATGAACCAGGCCCACCGGCAAGGTGTCTAATGCGTTTTTGGGTTGCAGATCAACCAAGTCGCTGCAGGATTTGCAGCGACCCGCATATTGCTGATAGGCCAGCGCAGCGCTTGTAAAGGCATTGCGTTCCGCAAAATACTGCCAGGTTTTGTTCCTGATTTCTGACTCTTTGCACAAGAAGAGGTCTGATGCATTTCGTGCATTGCGTTGGTACAGGGCTGTTTTTTCAGAAACAAATCGGTCAAGCAGTTTACGCGCCAGGGCAATATCTCCGGCATTGGCCGCATTCCGAATTCTAAACAGGTAATAGGCATTCTGGTTGTAGAGGAAAAAAGAATCTGCAGGCGCCAGCTGCAAACCTTTTTGAACGGCTTCAATGAAAGGGTCAGAAATGGGTGTGGTTTCAACTTCGTGTTTCAGGATGGTCACCTGCAATCGCGCCAGCATGGCGTTCTTGGGGAACATCTTCACACCGTATTCAGCGATGTAACGCGCAGAATCGTACAGATTTCTTTCCAGATAGTACTTGCCGAGCATTTCAAATGGCTCACGGCAAAACGTGTGAAACAACACAGAATCACGGTATGCATCCACCTGCCAGCGCACGGCCTCGCGCAGCACAGGCATGGCATCACGTTCCTGCCCGGCAAGCATGTAACAAACGCCCGTCATGGCGTAACTCAGCGTATCGCCGGCCAGATCATAACCAAATTTAAACGACTGAATGGCGCGGAAGAATTTGTCCTGTCCGTAATTGGCCCAGGCCTCTTTATTGTTGGCATTTTTCAATTTGCGCAACACCGGCATGAACTGTTGGGTATAGCGACCGCTCTTGTCGTAGTTGCGGGCTTTCAGTGCAGATTTAACAGCTTCTTTCAGCGCCGAAGGGTTCTTTACCGTGTACTTCTCATCCAGCTGCAACTCATACAGGGCTTGAGCTTTGATAAACCAGGCCAGCGGGCTTTTGGCCGTAACTTCACTTTTGATGGCCTTTTCAGCCTGACCAAGCGCACGTTCATACTGCTTCAGCTGCAAGGCATTCAGTCCGTTTAATTCTGCTTTTGACTGCGCAAAAACAGGCACCGAGAGCAAGGTAAAAACACCAAGGGCGACGAAGTTTTTCAACATGTTCACGGATACAAAAGAACAGCATTCCGCAAGAATGGTCCAAAAAATCTTTGGCATCGACAAGCTTGTGTCAGGCTGTGATATGCTGCATTTCTATCATGCTGAACGCCTGCGCTTTTTCGGCAAACAAGACCTTTGTTTTTCTCCAGGTATCGGCAAAAAATGGAGAATTGCGGTATGCCTCCAGATGTTCATTGCTTTCCCAGATGCTGTAGGTGAATAGCACATGAGGCTTTCCGTCCTCCTGCATCAGTTTCAGCTCCCTGCAGCCTGGAAAATTTCGGATGTGGGATTTCACCTCATCAAACAATGCAAGGAAGGCCGGTACTGATTCGGGCTGAAAGTGCATGCGAACAATCCTAACTATGGTCATGGCGTGTCGAATTCAATCATGATGTCGTGGTTGCGGCGAAACCCGAGCAAACTTGCAATAGAAGCACCCTGAATGCTCAACATCAGAAAATCATTTTCTGACCACTGGGCAAAGGCTGTTCCGGGCTGATGATGCTGGGGAAACTCAGAGGGCGCGGCGAGGTAATCGTTGTATCCGATTTTAATCCTCCAGGATTTTTGATCCAGGTGCTGCATGACCCAGGCGCGATCCAGATTGGTATGCGCATTTCCCATATCGTCATTGTACAGCACGGTAATGCGCACGAAATCGCCCATGTGGTAAGGTTGCTGCCAGCTCAGTTGTACCACATGGCGGAACGGAATGGCCACCGCTTCCGTATTAAAACCCTGTTCCATAAAGGTACGCAGGGCCGGAACATACAGATCGCGAGGCACTACAGAAACTGCCCTTGAACTGGTGAGGCGATGATAGGAAACATCGAATCCATCCAATGCCAGGGGTAAAATACCATTGTCGGCAGCGATAAAGTATCGGCCTTCGCAAACGGCAAGTACATGTTGCACGGCGGCGTGTACATCAACGGCTACCAGGTGGATGGTTTGCTCCGGGAACTGTCGGAAATAAGAACGCAACAAAAAGGCAGGTGCGAAGTAATTCTGCGTATCGGCATGATGGTGAATATCCACCAGTTGCGGACAGGGCTGGATTTGACAGAGTTGTCCCTTTAGCGTTGCCAGCGCGGATGAACCGACGCCAAGATCTGTTAATAGGGAAATCACTGCCACTGGAATCAGAGTTTTATATTTGTGCAAAGTTAGCTGACACATTAAGCATCAGGCAATTGAGGGAACGTACTTTTACGCTGCAACACATCAATCCGCAAACGCTGTATGGGGTGAACAACCTTACATTCCAGCATATCAGGGCATTTTTTCCAAAACTTAAAATTATTGGCCGCGGAGATGTGGTGATGGCCAGTGGTGATGACGAAGAACTGGAAAAATTCGCTGCTAAAATGGCGCAACTGGAAGCATTGTTCCAGAAGCGGCCCGATTTGAGCGAGCAAAACATTACAGAAGTGTTTGGCGCCGGCACGCCGGATGTTCCGGTGCTTTCAGAACCTGTTTCTGAGGAAGATATACTGCTGTACGGCACACGCGGACAACCCATCCGCACACGCACCGCCAATCAACGCGCCATGGTGCGAAGCGCTGCGCACAACGACATTTTGTTTGCGCTGGGTCCGGCAGGAACCGGTAAAACCTATACAGCTGTAGCCATGGCCGTGAAAGCCCTGCGCAACCGGGAAATTCGAAAAATCATCTTGACACGACCTGCGGTGGAAGCAGGCGAGAATCTGGGATTTCTGCCGGGCGACCTCAAAGAAAAAATCGATCCTTACCTCAGGCCACTGTACGACGCCCTGGAAGACATGATTCCCATGGAAAAACTGAAAACCATGATTGAAACAAGGATCATTGAAATTGCACCTATGGCATTCATGCGCGGTCGCACCCTCGACAACTGTTATGTGATTCTGGATGAAGCGCAAAACAGCACAGACATGCAGCTGAAAATGTTCCTCACACGCATGGGCCCTCAGGCCAAGCTCATCATCACCGGAGATTTAACTCAGATTGATTTACCACGCAAACAACAAAGCGGACTACGCAAAGCCGTGCATTTGCTGAAAAATATTGATGGCATTGGCATGGTTCACCTCGACACTTCCGATGTGGTGAGGCACCGGCTGGTAAAGGCCATCATCAAGGCGTACAATCAAAGTGACGCCGAAGAGCGGGCAAATGATGAGCCATGAATTGAAAAAAAATAGCATTTTTGCTGTTCGAGTCCTGTAATATCCTATGAACGCACTAACCGCAACGAACTTCTTCTTCCGGAATCAAACAACGTTTCTCCGCGGAAAGGTTCGCGACGTGTACAGCATCGGACAGGAACATCTGGTGGTGGTTGCCTGCGACCGTATTTCTGCCTTCGACCATGTGCTCCCAAAACCCATTCCTTACAAAGGTCAGGTGCTGAACAGTGTGGCATCCTTGTTTCTTGACGCAACCTCAGACATCATTCCCAACTGGAAAATAGCAACGCCTGACCCACAGGTGACGATTGGTTTTAAGTGTGCAGCCATTCCCGTAGAATTTGTGGTACGCGGCTACCTGGCTGGTCATGCCTGGCGCATCTACAAAGACGGCGGCAGAATGATTTGCGGTGTAAAACTTCCAGATGGTCTGCGCGAAAACGACCGTTTACCTGTACCCATCATCACCCCGGCTACCAAAGCGTCCAGCGGCCACGACGAAGACATTAGCCTGGAAGAAATCATTTCCAGGAAGCTGCTCAGCAAGCAACATTGTGACCAGCTGGTTGAAACTTCACTGGCCCTGTATAAACGAGGTACTGATTATGCCGCAGCCCGTGGTTTGATTCTGGTTGACACCAAATACGAATTCGGACAGCGTGAAGGCAACCTCATGCTGATTGATGAAGTGCATACACCCGATTCTTCCCGATTTTTCTACGCTTCGGAATACGAAACCTTACAGCAGGCCGGTAAGCCTCAGAAACAACTGTCCAAAGAGTTTGTAAGGGAATGGCTGATTGCGCATGATTTCCAGGGCCTTAAAGGACAGGTGATTCCGGAAATGCCGGATGAATTTGTGGATTCCATCACCGAAAGATATGTAGAACTTTATACCGCGATGACCGGTCATGTATTTCAAAAACGGGATTACACGCACATCATGACAGACATGGAACAGGCCATCGTTCAGAGTCTGGAGCAGTTAAACATCATTTAAAAAACAACT
>JBDKIU010000139.1:0-10289 GCA_039796915.1 Bacteroidota bacterium
TCACTTTGAAATAGTTGGGGCGGGCTTCCCGCATGTAATCCATCCAGCGGGAAGGCTCTGTTTGCTGTGCAGCCAGGAACGAAACATTCAGGGCTTGCAGCGCGAAGCATAAGGCGAAAAAAACACGCAAACGCATATAGGCAAAGGTAAGGCGGGAGAGGGAATGCTCTTTTATTCTTCAGGACCCACACAAAACCGCCCCTCCGTTTCCGAAGGGGCGGTCACTCCAAACATAGTACAAACAAAAAGAAATGGCGGTCTTTATGACTAAGGGCAAAAACCCTGTCGCAGTGTGTTAATCATGGCTTTTAAATCCCAGTGATTTGGATGTATTGCCAGACCAGCGTTCTTCCTGACACAGCTCAATGATGGTATCCAGGTAAGCGCTGCCATTGCCCAAAAGCATCCTGAGCTTCACCTTTCGAGCCACGTTGCGCATTTCCCCCGGAGAAAATGGGAACCGTACGGCGAGCATTTTTGCATCAGCTTCCTTCAGGCGGGGAATGCTCAGCTTCCACAGCCTTACCAGCAATTCATGGGAAGGCTTGCGAAACATCACTTTATAGAGGAAACGACGTTCAAATGCGGCATCCAGGTTTTGGGTCATGTTGGTGGTTGCCAGCAGAATTCCGCGGAAGCGCTCCAACTCATCCAGCACGATGTTCTGCATGGTGTTGTTCATTTTATCTACTGAATGCCCAACTTCCATCCTGCGGGTCAGCAAGGCATCGCATTCGTTCAGAAACAAGATCGGTTCACGTTGGCCCTGTTCCATCAGCTGGTCATAATCCCTGAACAGCTTACGCGTATTCTGCTCGCTTTCGCCTACCCACTTGGACAGGATACTGGCCACATTTACTTCAACCAGAGGGCGCTTACTTTCCCTTGCCAGCTGCAGGGCCAATTCTGTTTTTCCTGTACCCGGATGACCATGAAGCAATACTGTGATGCCGCGCATGCGGTCACTGGGATCAAGGGTTTTCTTGTAATTCCGGAAAAAAGATGGCTTCACCAGGGCACGCAGGTCCTTGATTACGGGCATCATTTCTTCATCGAACAGCAGCGAAACCTTTTTGATTTGTTCAGGCATCAGCGTGCCCTTCGGCAGCTTGGGCACCATGCGCAGCGACTGCTTTCGGGCTGCAAATTCCTCCGGGAGCTCAGGCAGAAACTTTTCTGCACCTTTCGCAGTTAGCTCCAGGGAATAATCATCACCCATGAAATTTTCCCCTTTGAGCACAATCAGCTCTTGCTTCATGGGCCACCAGGTGCCCTGGTGTATGTGCCCGGAAAAGATATTTTGTTCAGAGCGGCAGTATTGTAGATAATTATTGATGTAATGCACTGCAAAGCTGCTTTGATCTGTATAGTATGAAGTACAAATTCCCAATAAGGCAAATTGCTCTACTACATGCGCCCCTTTTAACAGATATTTAATCAAGGTGAGTTCCGGGTTGAGCTTGGCAAGCAAACTCAATTCGTCTTGAACATCCTGACTGTTCAGGGTATCGTAATCGTAAAGTTTTTGCCGCGCATATTCCAGCATTTCAGACAAGCCAACCGGCTTCAATCCGGCCATCACCTTCGTATCATCTTCGCGGATGGCCTGCATGATGCGCCGGCGGATCATCGGACCAAATTCCCATTCATTGGACACGCGGTTGCCAGCCTTGTGTTGTTCGAGGATGTTGAATTTAACCAGTTCATCCACCATCGCATCCAACTGATCATAATCCACATTGTGCTGCAACAGTTCCCATATTGATTTTACGGTAATGCAACGACCTTCCTTGGTGTAGTTATAGGCAATTGCCAGAATCATTAATTCTATCTGGTTGAATTTCAACACATTACAATATTCTCGTGCACCCTGAATGTGTACCACGGGCCTCCGATCGTAGGCCGAGGCAATGATTCGTTTATAGTATTCCTTCAGAAAAGACACCATCGAAAGCGGACTGTTCCCTGTTTCACTCATCACGATGCAAAGTTGAAGCTGCACAATGCAACCTATCTGCATTCTGATCGGGGGATAACTTTAAGTGTCTGATTTTCAACAAGAAAAAAACGAAAGTCCGCCATAAAAGCAGTGCTGCACCTATTTAATTCATCCACATAAACCCAGAAATGAAACCTGGGGAATTAAATTTGTTACGTGCCTGTGAACGTGAATTAAGATGCCTCGGACTAAAAATGCTTTAAGTAGATATTACATCATTGATGAAATACTCAGTGATGTACGCATTGCTCCGCCCAGCAAGAGGGAATTGCTCAGGCTGGTACAAAGAAAACTGGGGATGCAAATCAGCGAGCGCACGCTGGCTCAGGATATACGCGACATGCAGGAAAGTGAAGATCTGGGATATTTTGCACCCATCATCTACAACCGCCATCGCGGCGGATACATGTATGAAGATCCTCATTATTCCATCCGCGGAATTAAAATAAAGGATGAGCACCTGAATGTTTTAATGGTAGCCATCCAGCAACTTTCCGGTATGCCCAACATTAAAGAACTGCAGCATCCGCTTGAAGAACTCAAACGGGTGGTGATGGTTGGCAGCAAAACCGGAACCTATGAATATCCTCATGTGGTGCAGATGGAGAACCGACCGGATGCTTCCGGCATGGAGCATTTCGAAGTGTTGTTCAACGCCATTCTGAACAAGCAGAAAATGCGCTTTCGCTACCAAAAATTCGGACAGGAAGAAAGTGCTTCTTACATCATCAGGCCTTACCTGTTGCGCGAATTCAAAAACCGCTGGTATCTGGTGGCGCGTCGCGAAGACAACAACCTGATTCGCATTTATGGTCTGGACCGAATCAGTTTTTGTCATGCACTCAAAGGCGAAACCTTCCGTGAGGATTTTGACGCAGAGCACTACTTCAGATATGCCTTGGGCATTACGGTAGTGGACGATGACGTTCCGGCACAGGTGGAATTATTATTTACCAAAGAAGACGCGCATTACATTTTATCCAACAAGATTCATCATTCTCAGGAAATCATCAGCCATGACGACCGTGGACTGCATTTATCATTAATCCTGTATCCAAGTTATGAATTGAAGATGCTGATCCGCGGCTATGGGCCCGGAGTAAGGGTATTAAAGCCGGAATGGCTGGCAGAGGTCATCCGTCAGGATGCTTTGAACACTGCTGCCCGCTACGAACGCTGACCTTCGCGTTTACAGGTGCTTAAAGATGTCTTCGGTCAGCGTTTTCTGACTGGGATAATTTATCAGGATCGAACGGGTATCGTTTCGGTTGTACACAAACGTAGATGATGCAGCCACCGCACTGGCTCCAGCCTGCACGGCATCGAGCATATCGGCTGTACCTCGGGCACCGCCCAGGGCAACCAGCGGAATATTCAAGCGCGATGCCACACTTTGGATGAGCGGAATATCGTAGCCGGACAAACGCCCGTCCTTGTAAATGGCGTGTAATACCAATTCTCCGGCGCCGGCATTTTCAGCTTGCACTGCTGCCTGTTCCGGAGTCAACTCGTACTTTTTGTTGCCGGAACTTCCTTTTACGCGCAACTTTCCGAACATGTTTTTGTCCACGTCGAGGCAAACCACAATACTCTGGGCACCGTATTGGGAAGCCAGCGCTGTAACCAGTCCCGGATGCTCCAGAAAATGGCTGTTGATGATGATTTTTTCCACCCCAAGATCGAAGATGCGCTTGGCCTGATCGGCGGTACGGATTCCTCCGCCATAAGCCAGCGGCATAAAACACTCACCGGCCATGTCTGCAATGAGGCTGTAATCAGGCTCCGTGCCGTTTACCGTTGCCCGGATATCCACGATGACCAATTCATCAACTTCTTTATCGTTGAAGATCTTGATAGCATTTAAAGGATCACCGATGTAGTTTGGATTTTTAAACGCAACCGTTTTCACCAGCCGTCCCTTATCAATGCCCAAAACCGGAATTACCCTAATCCTTCTCATGGCTTCCACTGAATAAAACGGTGCATCATTTCCATACCGAAGCGGTGGCTTTTTTCAGGGTGAAACTGCATACCGGCGATGTTTTCGCGGCTCACAGCGCATGTAAAATCGTATCCGTAATGCGCATGTGCCAGAGCATCTTCCGGGTTATTGCATTTCCAATGGTATGAATGGACGAAATAGAAGCGTTCCGGATCCTGGATATTGGGAAACAGCGGATGTGGGCGGGTTGGTTTCACTTCATTCCAGCCCATGTGCGGCACCTTCAGCGCACCCATTGCCTCCTGCCTGAACCGGATGATGTTGGCATCAAACCAGCCCAAACCTTCCACGTCACCTTCCTCACTGTGTTTTGCCATCAGCTGCATGCCCAGACAAATGCCGAGTATCGGAATTTTCTGCTCCAAAACTGCTTCATTCAATACGGGCAGCAATCCGGAATTGCGCAGGTTTTCCATGCCGGCGGCAAAATGACCCACTCCAGGCAGGATGAGTTTTTCGGCTGCAGCCACCGCTGCCGGATCTGCAGATATTTCACTCTTCCCTCCTGCCTTCCGGATCATGTTGCGGATGGAAGCCAGATTGCCAAGGCCGTAATCGATGATACAAATGCTCATAAAATCAGTGCTGTACCTGTATGTATTTTTCGAAACTTCTCCGCCGAATGACCGGTGGAGGCTATTTCGGTTTTATGCAACATCATGGTTGGTGTTTGTAAAAGATTGAATGATGCGCGCATATTTTGTTGCTATGGAAGTGTGCCCGGCGGTTTCACGTGTTGGGGAAGCCTTTTTGGACAACTGATTCAGCATGCCGATCAGCTGTTCCTTTTCGGCTACGTGAATCAGGGTTTTCCCGTCCACGCAATATAGGTCGCTTTCATTTTTTTTCTCGTAGGTGATGCACGGAGTGCCAATCCACTGTGCTTCAATACTCACCGTGCTTCCAAAGTTGATGACCAGATCGCTCAGCAGCAGTTGATCTTTCAGTGATTGTTTATGTGAAGCGATTCCCGGCTTAATGACTTCAAAATGAAAGGCCGGGTTCTTGGGGAGGTACAGAAAATCTTCGGTTTCCAATGGATGCGGACGGTACAAAACCACGCAATCATTGTGCTCATTGGCCCAGGCGTATAAAGCATCGAGGGCCTCTACCTTATCCATGCGAAGGTCTTTTGCAGACACGATGCTGATCACCAGTTTATGCTTGGCTTCTTCGGGCGTGATGGGCATAGAACCTGTGTATTCCGGATTTGCCAACGCATCTTGCTGCAAACTACCGGCCACCACGAGTTGTGCTTCGGGAACCTGAACCTTTTGTGACAGCAGGCGCTTCATGGCTTCATCCCATACAATCCATGCACTGAACGTAGTTCCGGCGCTGATGGCTTCAGCAGATTTGATTCCGTTCATGGTGTTCACCACATGTTTGCCGTGCTTTGCCGCAAGGGCGCACAAGAGGTGTCCCACATGTGTATTTTCCTGCGCCAGTCCCACCAAAACCTGAATATTTCCCTGAAACAGCTGTTCGCCCCAAAACAGGCAATCATCAATTTGCCGGTAGTCGTTGAGCCAGGCATTCAGGCAAAAAAGTTCTGGTTTATTCAAACGATACAGCGGCACAACAGGAATCTGTAATTGCGGGGCTGACGGTGCTTCCCATACATTCCATGCCTTTTTGAGTTCCAAAAGTTCTTCGGCTTTAAACTTCGCCTTCGGCGGAAGTACCCAACAAACCTGTTCCCTACCCAACTCCCGGGCCACCGGAAGCAGGATATTGCATTCAAACATATCTTCAACCATCAACGCCACGGTTGCGCCGCGGGGAATTTCAATTGCATCAGAAGCGTTTCTTTTGCTCCTTGACTGCAGCAGTTGTTTTAGGTATTTCAGACTGAATTTCGCACGACTAATGGGATATAAATCGGGCGCGGAAAGCGGAACCATGTCCGGGTGTTTTTTCAGCCAAGCCTGAAGGTATCCATATTTTCGGTTTGCCCAAAGAGCCGTTTTCAGCAAGGCGGGCATCAAATCTATATCCTGTTGAAAACGCAGTCCGGGTGCTTTTCGGAGCAAGGAAGACACAACCGGAATGTTGCTGTTCCATGCTTCCCAGGTGCCTGCAATCCGTTCACTGTTGGCATCAAAAATGGGTAAACCTTCGGGAACAGCCTGCTTTAACTGATTACACAACACTGCATCGGCATTGGAAGACTTTAAGCGTTGTGCTGACTGAGCGTCAAAAATATCCGTGACAAAAACCTTCATTCAACGAGTTTATTGATAACCATGAATCGAATTAAGCTTTGGTCAACTTTTAATGAACCACGCACTACAGGGTCACAAACTGATGTAACAGTTTCAGGCCCTGGCTGCCACTTTTTTCAGGGTGAAATTGTGTACCGAAGACCACGCCATTTCTTACGGCCGCTGCAAACCTGAAGCCTGCGAAATCGGCTTCTGCCCACACATGCTCATCGCGTTCAGGTTTCGCATAAAAGCTATGCACGAAGTAGAACGGATGCGTTGCCGCATGCGCTGAAAGCGGCGAATGTTTCCATCGTCCGGGTTCAGGTTCACGAATAAACTCCCATCCCACGTGAGGAATTCTATTGGGGTTCCCTGCGGCATCATGCGCCGGCAAAGGCAGAACATCACCCGGGATCAGGTTCAGTCCTTGGGTTTCTTCCATTTCAAAACCCCGGGAAAGCATCATTTGCATCCCCAGACAAACACCCAGGAAGGGTTTCCCGGCGGCAGCATGTTCTTTTAGCGGTGATGCAAATCCCAAATCATGCAACAGCTTCATGCCATCAGGAAAAGCGCCAACTCCGGGAAGAACGATTTTATCCATTCCGGAAATGGCTTTGGCTTCTGTGATGATGGAAACATCTGCACCCACATGAGCAAAAGCACGGTAAATGCTCAACAGGTTGCTGAGGCCATAGTCGATGATGCCTATTTTCTGAGTCATAAGATGCGCAAAGAGGAATATTTACCGCAAAGGTATTCCCGCATTTCGGCAATATTCTTTGATGGCCTGAATAGAAGTAAGTCCGTAGTGCAGCGCATAAGCAACAGCCACCGCATCTGCACCGGCTTGAAACGCCTGCGCCGCATGTTCCGGATTCCCCAGCCCCCCGCTGGCAATAACGGGTACGGAAACCTTAGCACTCACAGCTTCAATCAGTGCCAGGTCAAAACCTTTTCTGGTGCCTTCGCGGTCGATGCTGGTCAGTAAAATTTCACCGGCACCGAGTTCAACAGCTTCCTGCGCCCAATCAACCACAGAACGTCCGCTGTTTTCGCGGCCAATATCGTAGTAAGCATCCCAGGCATTCCCATTTTTCTTGGCCTGAATACTTTCCACACAGCATTGCGCGCCGTAGCGGCGGCTGATGTCGGAAATAAGCTGCGGCTCTTTGATGGCACCGGTACAAACTGCTACCTTATCAGCACCCGAACGCAGCAAATCGGTGGCATCACCTAAAGAGCGAACGCCGCCACCAGCGGTCAGCGGAACAAAAACATGGTCTGTGGTTTGACGCACAATTTCCGTGAGTTTATCGCGGCCATAGAGGCTGGCAACTACATCCACGTAAATGATTTCATCGATGCCCTGTTCGTAATAATCAGCACAATATTTCTGAGGAGTATCAGGCAGGAAGCGCCAACCTTCCAAATGCATTCCTTTGATCAGGCGTTCTTGTTTGATATCGAGCCTTGCGATGATTCTGTTTAGGGCCATCCGTGGTTAAAATGTGCTTTTTAAGTTTTCTTCTTTTTAAATGTTGCTCTGTAAATAATACCTAATTTAGATTTTATACCTCGAGGCATGAGCCAATTTTTAGCGAATGTCAGGAATGGCTTCTCTCTGGCTTCCAGCTCTTTTATATACGTTTGCCAGTAAGCGGTTGCTTTTTTACGGATGTAGGTATCAACGAGTTCTTTGTGAACCCTTGGAACGGCAATGATCATATCGTCGAAGACAACCACATAACGCCTATGCGCACCAAGTAATGGAATCAAATCAACCAGTTCGCCGTAGGCAAAATCATCCCAGGCAGAGGTACAATAACGTGCGTCATCCACAATAATCGCATGGTCTGAACCCGAGTCGTTGATGATTTTCAACTCCTGAATCAATGGATTGGAATCGTAGGATTCCTCAGTACTGGAATGGGCATCCAGGTAGAGGATGGAAGCATGCTGCAGATGATCTGCCAGCGCAGTGGCCGAATCACCAAAAACCGAGGTGACATTTGGGAAGGATTTAAAATCCAGCTTGCGATAAATTTCTTCTGAGGCTTCAAATGTTATTACCTCACGGAAATGTTGTGAAGCCCATCTTGTGGTAGTGCCATAATAAGTCCCAGTTTCGATAAAGGAGGAATAATTGCCTGCTTTTTGAAGCCTAAGAATTAATTGGTCCGGACATCCTCTGTTGAAAAATCCGGCAGTTGATACGAGTCCCATAAAAAATAGTATAATAAGTACATTCCAAAGTAAAGCATAAAATACGACTTAACGTACTTTATGCTTCAGCACCCAAACGCCATCGCGCTTTTCCCAAAGATGCGGACTTCTTGCGCCATCAATCACCTCCCAGTAGCGTTCTTCTGAAATACCCATGTATTCGAGAACCTCATTAAAGTAGCGCGCCGGAAATTCTCCATCATATTTATTCACCAGTTCAATGGCTTCTTCCCTGGTAATAAAACCGTCGCGGATGTCGCGGCATGCATCATTCATGGCCCTGCCCTGTCCGAATTTAATGAACATGGTGTAATAGTGCTGCCCGTCGATTCTGTCGTCAAGGCTGGAAAACTTGGAATAGGTACCTTCACTACGGCCATCGGGATTGCTCTCGAAACTGCTGTGTTCTTTCGCGTAGTAATAATTTTCCATGGGACTCCAGTTGTGGTAGAAGCTGTAATAATGCACTTCAACACCTGCTTTTCGCACCGGATCGGCCAACAGTGGCTTGTACGGAAACAGTTCACGTTCGTCAATTCCATGCGCGCCCAATTCACTCACATGAACTCCGCCATAGAACAAATCAGTTTCTTCATGCTCTCTGGTGAAATGTTCGATATTCATCAACGGACTGTAGTTCTCACCTATTTTATTGTGTGCTTCAGCATGGTTTTCACCATACATGATGAATGGAACATCGTATTGCAATGCAGCCCTGGGCGCTACATTCTTTTGACCAATGATGAAGGGCTGGAACGGATTCACCAATCGTTCAAAAGCCAGTCTTGTTAATTGGGCATGAACCTTTGCATTTGGAGTAACCAGGATATTGTCGAATCCGGCTTTAATCATTGCCTGAAGGTTTCTCCAACCTATTTCTGTGTAGATGTGGGGAGCCCAGGTTACGGTTAAAGGATTCATGTTGTATTTATACTTCAGCTGATGGGCAACAAAAATGCTGTCCTTACCACCACTTGCCGGAACAATTACATCATAACGTCCATCGTTGCGGCGATAGCGATCACAAAGGTCTCGCAGCATTTTTTCCCGCTCTGTCCAATCAATTTTCTTTTTCTCCTCGTACCATTTGCAGGCATCACAAATGCCATCATCTCCAAAACCTACGGTTGCAATTTTGGTATCCTTCTTTACAAACTCTCTGCTGGAGGATGGTCTTTGATTATTTTGAACACAACGTTTGCAGAAAATTACTTCTTCTGGCAAACCATGTAGCACTTTGGATTTTTCTTCTTGTTGTTCTGACATGCAATTCTGTTTTTTGAGCCGAGGGAAAGTGAACTAAAGTATGATACCATCCGCAGAAAACACTGCCTCTGGATTCAAGTCCTTAGCAACTTTTGCGCGAAGATAGCAATTTCCACTGTACCCGCCCTGGCCATGGCAGACGGGTAAACGCTGCAGACTTGACAGAATAATAAAGCAAAAAAGTAAACTCCCTTCCCATTCCGGCCACTGGACAATTTACTCAGGAGGCATGTATTCATGAGCAAATCCGACAGCTCGGGACGCTCTAGCCTTTGCCAATCAGGTATTCCAGATACTTCCGGCTTTTCTTTGCCTTCACCTCGCGTTCACGGCGCATCGATTCGGCACGCGTGGCAAACTCTTCCGTGTACACCATTTGCCAATCAGACGCTTTTTTAGTTGATTTCGACCCTGAGTGATTGTGACGATACAAACGGTCTTCCAGGTTTGCCGTTGAACCGACATAAAAAGAATCCATGGAAGCTGAATACAAAACATATAAGTAAAACATAAAAAAACCCGACGCTTTGGGGCGTCGGGTTCGTGGAGAATATCGGAGTCGAACCGATGACCTCTTGCATGCCATGCA
>JBDKIU010000140.1:0-4935 GCA_039796915.1 Bacteroidota bacterium
CCGGCCAGTGCCAGCGCTGTTTTGATGGCTTCTTTCCGGTCGGTGATGCTCAGGATTTTCTTGTAATCCTGTGGTTCTACGCCGGCTTTAATTTCTTCGATGATGGCGGCAGGATCTTCCATCCTTGGATTGTCGGAGGTAAGGATGACCCGGTCGCTGAGCCGGCCTGCTATTCGGCCCATCTCCGGACGTTTGGCACGGTCCCGGTTTCCGCCACATCCCATGACGGTAATAAGTTGTTCGTTGCGGCTGCGGATCTGGTTGATGGTTTCCAGCACATTTTGCAGCGCGTCGGGCGTATGCGCATAGTCAATGATGGCCGTAATGCGGTTAGGACCGGAAACGGGTTCAAAACGTCCATGCACCCTTCCCACTTTGCTCAGTGCAACCGTAAGGTCTTCCCTGCCTTCGGTAAGCAGAAACGCGGCGGCGTAAACAGCCATGAGGTTGTAGGCATTGAAGGCGCCAATCAGCGAGAACCAGGCCTCCTGGCCATTCATCTGCATGAGCATGCCGCTGAAGTCGCGTTCCAGGATTCTTCCGTTGAAGTCGGCATTGCCGTGCATGCCATAGGTATAGCGCGAAGCTTTGGTGTTTTGAATCATCACCTGACCGTTGCGGTCGTCGCGGTTGGTGATGGCGAAGGCGTCGCGGTCCAGATGGTCAAAGAAGCTTTGCTTGGCTTTCAGGTAGTTGGCAAAGCTGCCGTGATAATCGAGGTGGTCGTGGGTGATGTTGGTGAAAATGCCGCCTGCGAAATGCAACCCGGCGATGCGGCGCTGGTCGGCGGCATGTGAGCTCACTTCCATGAAGCAATACCTGCAGCCTTCGGCGACCATGCGTGCCAGCAGCTCGTGCAGGGAAACCACATCAGGAGTGGTATGTGTGCTGGGGAAGCTTTCCTTGCCGATCACATAATTTACGGTGCTGATGAGTCCACATTTGGCACCCATTCCAGTAAAAAGCTGATACAACAGGCTGCTTACGGTGGTTTTGCCGTTGGTTCCTGTTACGCCTACCAGCGTGAGTTTTCGGGATGGATCGTCGAAAAAGTTCCGGCAAATGCCGCCCAGGGCTTCACGCACATCGCTTACCAGCACATAGCTTACCGATGCATGAAGCTGTGCCGGCAGGGTGCTGCACAAAACAGCCTGACAACCCTGGGTAATGGCAACATCAATAAACTGGTGGCCATCATGCTGTGTTCCGGGAACTGCAGCAAACAAAACCCCGTCCGCGGCTTTTCTTGAATCGAGCGTGATGGCACTGATTTCGCGGATTTCCGGCCCGTGAAGTTCAAACGGTCCGATGCCGCTCAGGATTGCTTGGAGGCTTTTCATGGTTCGCTGCTCAGGGTTAAGGTGATGTTCATGCCCGGCTTGATGCGTGTTCCCGGGTTCAGGCTTTGGCTGCGTACCGATCCATAGCCGCTGCTGCGCACAGTTAAACCTGCGTTTTCCAGCAGGAACAGGGCATCGCGCAGGCCCATGCCGCGGGTATCAGGCACGACTTTGTCTTCTATATTCACTGGGTGCAGCGCCACGGAATGTTGCTTGGGTGTGGCGCGTACCAGCTGGCTGCCTCTGGAACCGGCGCTGTGCGCGCTGATGCCGAGTTCGTTCAGGGTGATTTTCGTCTGACTGCGGTCTCCGGGTTTGATGTCGGGCATCCGCGGATATACCGGAGGCTTCAGGCCCGGATGTAACTTGTACGAGCTGCTGTACACCCTGTCGGCGATTTCCCGGAAAACGGGTCCGGCAACAGATCCGCCGTAGTAGCCGCTGTCTTTGGGGTCAACCACTACCACGATGCAGGTGAATTGTGGGTTGTTGGCCGGAAAGTAACCTACAAAGCTGGCTTTGTGTCGGTCTTTGGCATAAGTACGGTTGATGACCAGTTGGTTGGTTCCGGTTTTGCCTGCCGTTTGGTAGTTGGGGTTGCGCAGGTTTGTGGCCGTACCTTCTTCCACCACACCCAGCATCATGGATTGCAGCGCTTTCAGGGTTTCTTCTTTGCAGATCTGCTTTTTCAACACCTCAGGTGTGCGTTGTTCCATGAGTTTGCCATCGAGCCTGATTTCTTTCACCAGAAAGGGTTTCACCATGGTTCCGCCATTGGCAATGGCATTGTACAGGGTGAGCATTTGCAAGGGGCTGAGGCCGGTTTCGTAACCGATGCTCATCCAGGGCAAGGTGGTTGGGTACCAATGCGCGCTTCCCGGATTTTTTATGGTAGGACGGCCTTTGGCCCTGATGTCAAAATCCAGCGGCTGATCCAATCCCAGGGCTTTCACATATTTGATGAAGGCTTTTGGTTTGTTTCCGTAGGCATCCATGATGAATTTGCTGATGCCCACATTGCTTGATTCAATAAAACTTTCCCTCAGGGTCAGGAAGCGTTTGTCGGGGCGCTTGGAATCTTCCATTCTGGTGCCGTTGATAAAGGCCTCGCCCCATTGAGCATCCACGCTGTCGTCTGGGGTGAAGTAACCTTCGTCCAGCAGGGCCATGACGCTCAGCAGCTTGAAGGTGGAACCGGGATCGCTGAATTCATCGACTGCATAGTTCAACGATTCGCTGAAGGAGCCGTTTCCGTTGTTTTTCAGGTTGGCGATGGCTTTGATGGCGCCGGTGGCGGTTTCCATCAATACGGCACAGCCGTGGTCAGCGCGGTGTTTTGCCAGTGCTTTGCGGAGGGCAAACTGCGCCACATCCTGCAGGTTTACATCCAGGGTGGTTACAATGTCCATCCCGTTTACGGCTTCTATTTCGTCTTCGGAACGCACCGGACGCCATGCGCCGCCATACATTTTCTGTTCGGTGCGCAGCCCGTTGCGTCCGCGCAGCAGACTGTCGAAGGCGCCTTCCAGGCCATAGTAAACGATTTTCCCATTGACCAACTTGAATGCGCCTACGCTGCGCTTGGCCAGGTCGCCCATGAAATACACACGCTGGTTGTATTCGCGTGTCCAGAAGCCGCCTTTGTATTTCCCCAAGGAAATAAGCGGCCATTTCTTCATCATCCGGATCTGCTCGAAGTTCAGGGCTTTGGCCACGGTGATGCCCCGCATGCGCCGCGCGCGGGCTTCCCGGAAATAGCGGCGCCACTGTTCTTCGCTCTTGGTAGGCAGATGCAGGGCAAAGAGCATGGCCAGGGAATCAATTTTACTGTTGAATACGCCCT
Source organism: Bacteroidota bacterium (assembly GCA_039796915.1). Taxonomy (GTDB): domain Bacteria; phylum Bacteroidota; class Bacteroidia; order NS11-12g; family UBA955; genus REEB481. The sequence continues at coordinate 3,184 of JBDKIU010000140.1, forward strand.
TATTCAATCCATCGGCCAGAGGATCGAAAATCAGGTCGTAGTAAGGAACAGAAGTGGCCAGCAGGTTTCCGTCGGCGGCGAAGATGTTTCCACGAATGGCTTCTACTTCGTTGGTTCGGAACCGCTTTTCCCTGCTCAGGGAGTCGTAGAGGCTGCGTTCCGACCACTGGAGTTTGGTCACCGAAACAGCAATGGCGCAGGCGAAGCACAATACCAGGGCGAACGAGATATACACCCGTAGCAAAACCACTTTGCGGATATTTACCTTATTCTGTGCCATCTGTTTTTTTGCTTTGTTCCAGTTTTACCGGTGGCTTGTCGAGGGGTTTCAGTCCCGCTTCTTTGAGTTTTTGGGCAACTTCGCTCTGCCTGGAGCGAACCATCATGTCACTTTCTATGCTGATGAACTCCGCGCGGAGTTCCTTGATACTGGTTTTAAGCTGTTCTTTCCTTTTCAGTGCTTTTCCGGCATGCAGCTGATTGGCCAGATAGAGCAACATCAGCAGAAAGACCACCAATCCAAAGGGAATCAGCACGGAAGGTCTCAGCCAGCCCTTCAGCGACTGCAGCGTTGGCTTGTCCCAAGGAGCACTTTCTTCAGCAGTGAGTCCCTGATTTCGGGTTTGAAGCAATGATTCGTCTTCTTCTTTCATCGCTTTATCTTTTAATGCCAATACGCATTTTCGCGCTGCGTGCGCGGCGGTTGCGGTTGATTTCTTCATCATCCGGCATCAACGCACGGTTTTGTGCCGGGTCAAAGGGACGGCTGATATTTCCGAACACATCCGTATGGCGCGTTCCCTCCATATTTCCGGTGGCCAGAAAATGTTTCACCATGCGGTCTTCCAGTGAATGGTAGCTGATGATGACCAGCCGGCCATCCTGCCGCAGCACTTCGGCACTCTGTTCCAGCATGGCTTCCAGGGCGTGCAGTTCGCCATTTACTTCCATTCTGATGGCCTGGAAAACCTGACTGAAATACTTGTTTCTGGTATGTGCAGAACTGCAGGTGCTCAGGATTTCACAGAGTGCGCCGGTGCTCTTTATTTCGTGTTGTTTGCGTGCATCTGCGATGCGCGATGCCAGCTTGCCGGCATTGTTGATTTCGCCGTAGTTTCTGAAGATGCGCACCAGGTCTGCTTCCGCATATTGGTTGATGACGGTTCCGGCGTGCAGGGTTGCACCGCGGTCCATACGCATGTCGAGGTCGGCATCATAGCGATGTGCAAAACCGCGGGTGGCTTCGTCAATCTGATGGGAAGAAATGCCCAGGTCGGCAAGGATTCCATCTACGGGGATGCAGCCGATGTAGCGCAGGAAGCGGTACAAATGCGCGAAGCTGTGCGGTACAAAGTGCAGCCTGGGGTCGCTGATGATGTTGGCGGCGGCATCTGCGTCGCGGTCGAAGGCAATCAGTTTTCCTTCGGGGCCCAGGCGCGACAGAATTTCGCGGCTGTGGCCGCCACCGCCGAAGGTGCAGTCCACGTAAACGCCATCAGGACGGATGTTCAGGGCATCCACCGATGCTTGCAACATCACCGGCAGGTGATAGGCAAGCGTTGCGGGTTCGTCAGGAGGAAGTTCCATCATGGCTGCGTGTGGCTGAACGGTTGAAAAACTGCTGGGCCAGTCTGCTCAGTTCGTCAGCGTCCACATTGAGTTCGCTGTCGTAAGCCTTCTGACTCCAGATTTCTACTTTGTTGCCATACGCAGTCAACACCACATCATCCTCAAGACCTGCGTATTCAAGCA
>JBDKIU010000141.1:0-7074 GCA_039796915.1 Bacteroidota bacterium
AACCGCTCTTGCCTTTAATCTGGCCGGAATCAGCCGTCCGGCCTTGCTGAAGCGTACTTCTTTCGTCATTCCGGATGCTAAAACAGCTGCGGTGTTGGCGCAAACTGATGTTCCGTTAGCGCAACTTTGGCTCGACGAAAACAATCTGCGTTCTTACCTTCTGGAGCATGCTTTACAGGATGATGCATTCCCAAATTTGGTGAATGCATATGATGCGCTCGTGAATCAGATCAATGCGCTGCTTTATTCATGGAAAAGCCCAGCTTTAAAAGAGTTGAAAGGACTCAGTGATAACTACCTCAAAGGTGTTCAAAAGGCCCGTAAATCCTATGAAAAACACATGCTTGAGCATCCAGATCAACTGCTTGAGGTTCGACGCCTGCTCAAGGCCTCCCAAAGGTATTTTTCCACCGCACATCCACAGGAAAGAAGCATTCATGCAGCAGCATTTCTGCTCTCAGGCACGGCCTTGCAGGAATACCTGACTTCATCGTTTATTGGCGAACAGGGTTCAATGTACCTTTTACTAGATGCTTCATGAGTTGCTTCCGTACATCCATCTTGCAAAAAACATAATATGTGCTTATGTTTGCGGAGAAAATATTCTGATTGTTCAATGAAAAAGCTGAAAAGGTTGTCCTTCTTTCTGATCGTTCTGGTTTCAAGCACTGCGCAGGCGCAGAGTTTGGATTCCAGCGCCGGCAACGCTTCTGGCTCAGTTCAGGGAGGTGTTAAATGGCACCCAACCGCTGAGTCCAAGTGGCCGGCTGGTAAAGGTCGGACGGATCGCACTAAAGATTCCGGTCAGTATTCTGTTACTAGTTATTTTGTAGATCGTCGCGCGAAAAAATGGTCACTGGGCATTGGTGGCGGACCAACAGCATTCTTCGGTGATGCTGACAAAGTAATTCCGAGTTGGCACATCCGTCCATTTGTAAAGTATTCTATTTCCCAAACTTTTGGCCTCCGTGGTGAATACAACTACGGTTTCCTCCGCGGGGCGCGTGATTTCCAGGCTCCAACTAACTTCAAAGATTTCTTTGAATTCCGCAGCCGTTTCCAGGACATGAACGTCCAGATGGTGTTTACGCTCGGAAACATTTCTTTCCTTCGTCCGCTGCGCAAAACTCAGATGTACATGTTCGTAGGTATGGGTGTTATGGCCTACAGGTCAAAAGCCACATTCGTAGATCAGCGTCTGTTCATCGGTGGAGATTATTACCTGACTCATTATTTCAGTCAAGGTAAAAAGAACCCAAACCTCGGCAAACCTGTTGAAGAGCGCTGGGAAAGCCGCAACGCCATGGTTCCTTTCGGTTTTGGTTTCAAACATAACCTGGGTCGCTTGTTCGATATAGGTTTTGAATATCGCCAAACCTGGGTCCGTGATGACGATATTGATGTGTACAACACGCAAATTTTCCAAAACCGTTACTTCGACAGCTATGGTTTGATGAACCTCAACCTTGCTTGGAAATTTGGAAATAAGAATCCTCAGCATTACGATTGGTTAAGTCCGGTGGAATCCATGTACGATAAAATCGCGAAAGTGGAACGCACCCTGGATACACTGACCAAGGATGATGACAAGGACGGCGTTAGCAACTACTTTGACGTGGAAACAGAAACTCCTGACAGCTGCCATGTTTACGGCAATGGTCTGGCTGTTGACACAGACGGCGATGGTATTCCTGATTGCCGCGATAAGGAAATATTCTCCGACGCAAACGCGGACGTCGATTCAGAAGGTCGCATGAAAGATGATGACGGTGACGGAATTCCGAACCATCGCGATCTTGAGCCGAACAGCGCCAGAAATTCCTACGTGGATGCTCGTGGACGTTCAATCAATGTGAACTGCTGCAATTGCGATGACATGCTGTTCCCAAGTATGTATTTCTCTGCAGGTCGCTGCAACATCAATCCTGAGTTCTCCATCATCCTGTTCGAGGTTGCCAATAAAATGAAGCAGTGCCCCGACAAAAAGCTGACCATCTGCGGTCACAATGGCAAAGGCAAGGAGAAAATGTACAGCGGAACAGAGCAGGATAGAATCAATGCCTGTCGTGTGGACAATATCATCAATATTTTGGTTTCAGAATATGGACTGAGCCGTGACCGCATCATCGTTGACGAAACCTGCAAGCCTGCAGACAAGAATAAAGTAGATTTCCGATTCCAAAATGGTGCTGCTCCAAGAAATGCGGCTCCACGACCCATCGCACCAGCAGGTCGTTCCATTCGATAAACTTTCAAATTCTAAGAAAGCCTCGGTGAAAGCCGGGGTTTTTTTTTGATGTCTCCTTTTGTGCATCATTGTTGGTGAAGTGCGTATTTTGCAGTGCCATGATCAAAAACAAAAAAGTTGTAGTGGTAATGCCTGCCTACAACGCCACCAAAACTTTAGAAAAAACATGGAATGAGATTCCCCTTGATGTTGTAGATGAGGTGGTTTTGGTTGATGACGCAAGTGGCGACGGCACTTCTAATCTTGCAAAAAAACTTGGAATACACCATGTCATCCGGCATGACAGCAATAAAGGTTACGGAGGTAATCAAAAAACCTGCTATGCAAAAGCGTTAGAACTGGGTGCTGATATAGTCATCATGGTTCATCCAGATTACCAGTACAGCCCCAAGTTGATTGAAAGTATGGCGTATGTGATCGCACATGATGTTTATCCGGTGGTGTATGCGTCCAGAATTTTAGGTAAGGGCGCATTGAAAGGTGGTATGCCCGTGTATAAATATGCAGCCAACCGTGCCCTGACGTTGTTTCAAAACATCATGATGGGCCAGAAATTAAGTGAGTACCATACGGGCTATCGTGCCTTCAGTGGTGAGGTGTTACGCAATCTGGCTTTGGAAAAGGATTCAGATGATTTTGTATTTGACAATGAAATCACTGCGCAAATTTTCATGGCAGGTTATGAAATTGGTGAAATTACTTGTCCAACGAGGTATTTCGAGGAAGCTTCTTCCATCAATTTTAAGCGTAGTGTAATTTATGGATTGGGTGTACTTCGGGTATGTTTTCAATACCGATTGCACCGCTGGGGTCTGAAACGCTTTAATTACCTGAGGTCCGACAGGTAACGGTAATTCAAACCATAATTCATCATATACTGATTGAACTCCAGGTATGATGACAAAACCAATTGAGAATAGTTCTGGGCTGCATTTTTGAAGCTTCCATACTCTACATTCCACAAGGCCTGTATGAAAGCTTTTCCCGATGGAACGCTTGGAAGCATTTGCAGCGCATTGCGCACGTTGTAAGCACCTGCATGATACACATGCATCACAAGCAGGCGAAACCACAAACTTTGTTCATGATAAGCGTAACCAAGCTGTTCCAGCATTTTTGCGCTGTACGGGATGCATATTTCCTGAAAGAGTTTAGCCGCGGCCATTGCGCTTTTATCAAAGATCGCCCGCTCGTCTCTGCGTGAATCAACTTTCAACCCAAATTGTCTGGCTACGGAAGGCATCAATTGAAATTGTCCATAAGCGCCAGATTCACTTTTCAAATTACCAACCGGACTTTCAATCAGCAAAACGGCCTGAGCGAGAAATGGATCTACGCCCATACTGTCGAAAATTTCCACGGCACGCTTGATTCGTGGCGCAATAATTTTGGGGTTGTAGAACCAGTTTTTGCCGCTGGTGATAAATACTTTTTCAGCCTCTGGCAATTGATGCTTTTGCCGCCATGCAGCTTTAAAAGAATCACGTTGTTCCTGCGACAATTTCAGGTATTCCTTCATGGAGATTTTCCCCAGAATTACTCTGGAAGCTGCGGTATTCACCAGGGCACTGTCGGGGTGCAGGCGCATGATGCTGCGCCAAAAATGAATTTGCTGCAGTGTATCCCAACCTTCGGAACGCACGCAGGGAACCTGAACATAACATACCTGCATACCCTCCGGATCAAGTTTACATACCACCCTTGCCGTTCCGCAATGGGCAGTGAATGACTCACTTTGATAATCCTTTCCTCGTGGAAGACTCAGCAAGATGCCTCCACAAATAAGGATTACAGCACATAATATCCGACCGATGCTATTCATGTGGGTTTGCTACTTTGGCGCAATAACGTTGTAAATATGACGCTGCCTCCGCAGAACCCATCAAGCTGGCACGTTCCCAATCGGCACATGCTTCATTACCTTTTTTCAGGTTATACTTTACAAGTCCTCTGGCCATCATGGCGTAACGCAAATCATCGCATTTGTATTTCAGAGCCTGAGTAAAATCTTGTTCTGCCTCCGTAAGTTGTTGGGCTTCAAGCCTGATTAATCCCAATTCAAGGTAGTAGTTTCCATTATTGCTGTCCAGTGTAATTGCCCGTTGGAAATCGAACACTGCTTCCTGAGTCGCGCCAAGTGCACTTTTAGACGCAGCCCTTGACGCGAATAATATGGCATTGTCAGGTTTGTTGAGCATGCATAAACTATAATCTTCAATGGCTTTCGTGTAATTACCGGAAGCATGGTGGTTATTGCCACGTAACTGGTAAAGGTCAAAAGATTCAGGGAAGCGTTGCAGGCAATGGTTCAGCCATGAATCAGCGGCGGCATACTGACCGGACTGGGTGAGCGCTTTGGCGCATCGCTGCATCAAATCAGGATTTTCTGGTTCCGATTGTTGATACTTCATCAAAATTGCCGCGGTTCCGCGATAATCGCCCAATCGTTCCAAAATGGATGCAGACAGCAACAGCGATTCTGCATTGCCATTGTCGTATTGCAAGTACTTGGATATATCTGTGAGGGCGAAAGCATCATTACTCAGTTCATGATGCACCAGTGCTCGGTTAAAATAAGCCTCAGCAAAACCGGTATCAAGCAGCAGACACTTATTTAAATCTACCAGTGCCAAGGTTTTTTGATTCAGTTCATACCGAGCAATGGCGCGATGAAAATATGCAGGAGCGTAATCTGGCTTCCGGTGGATGGCCGAGTCAAAACAAACAAGTGCTGCCGAAAACTGTCCCTTGTCTTCCAGTTCCTGCCCTTGTTTCATCCATTGCGACCAGGACTGGGCAGGGCCGTTACTGGGTGCAGCATACAGTAAAACTGCGCTCCAAAACAATGTTGTTATTCTGAGTCGGTACATCAATCTTTGCAAAGTTCAGCAAGGATAACTTGCTACTTCAGCATTAACGTACAATTTTCATGCACATTTCATCATTTGGCGCTGCCGGCAGGGTTACAGGAAGCAAACACATCATCACAACGAGCAGAGGAACCAAAGTGCTGCTCGATTGTGGATTGGTTCAGGGCGAAGGGGCAGAAGGTGAAGCCCTCAATCGTCATTTCGGATTTTCGCCTGCCGAACTCAACTATGTTTTGATTTCCCACGCACATATTGACCATACCGGCTTGCTGCCACGTTTGGTGAAAGAAGGGTACCGGGGACCGATTTTTTGTACAGCGCCAACCAAAGATTTGATGGATCTGATGCTCCTGGACAGCGCGAAAATTCAGGAAAGCGATTTGGGTCATCTCAACAAACGAAGAGCGGCAAAAGGCCTCCCGCCCATTGAACCGCTGTACGATGTAGAAGATGTACAACAGGTTTTTCGGCAAGTGGAAATCATGCCCATGAATGGTGATTATTGGGAGCTGTGCGATGAAATTTCTGTGCTGTGCTCTCGAAATGCGCACATCCTTGGAAGCGTGGCTATTACCCTGGCCATTAAAGAAGGTATGCATGAAAAGAAAGTAACCTTCACCGGCGATATCGGTCGTCCGGGCGATCAAATTCTTTCCGGACCCGATCCATTTCCGCAGTCAGACGTCATCATTTGTGAGAGTACCTATGGCAATCGTCGGCATGAACCTACGAAAGATGCAGAAGCACATTTGCTCCGTGTGGTGAAAGATACCTGTGTGAACCGTGGTGGAAAACTCATCATTCCGGCTTTCAGCATCGACCGTACCCAAGAGCTGATTTATCTGCTCGACAAACTGGAACACAAGGGCTTGTTGCCTAAAATTCCTGTTTATGTGGATAGTCCTTTGTCGGTAAATGCCACTTCGGTCATGGCCCGACACAGAGAAGAATACAACAAGGAAATTCTGGATTACATCACCCGCGATGGAGATCCGTTTGGATTCAGCAACCTGCACTACATCAGCAAGGTTGATGAAAGTAAGGCGCTGAACAACGATACCGGACCAGCCATCATCATATCTGCTTCCGGAATGGCTGAAGCAGGAAGGGTGAAACATCATATTGCGAATAATATTGATGATATCAATGCAACCGTTTTGATTGTAGGCTACGCCACACCCATGAGTCTAGCAGGCCAACTGCGTGAAGGCAAAGAGCGGGTGCGCATATTTGGTACTGAATATCCGGTGCGTTGCAGGGTAGAAGTGATGGATTATTTCTCAGCGCATGCCGATTACGAAGAAATGCTGGAATACCTCAGCTGCCAAGTTCCGGAACGCGTTGAACAGATGCTTTTGGTTCACGGCGATGCGGATGCGTTGCAGGCATGGCAAAGCAGGCTGCTGGCTAAAGGGTTTTCTAAAGTCCACATCATGAAGATGGGAGAAACCTATGCCTGTTGAACCACAAAAAAACACCACGGCTTCTGTAGATAAGAAGAATCTGCTGTTTCTGTTGCTGGCAGGTTTTTTTCTCACCAATGCGCTGCTTGCAGAATTCATTGGCGTGAAGATTTTTTCCGCTGAAAAAACACTTGGCCTTCCTGACGCAGGCTTCCGGATTTTGGGATATACGCTGAATTTTCAACTCACCGCCGGTGTGATTCTTTGGCCGGTGGTGTTTGTCATAACAGATATTGTCAATGAATATTTTGGCAGAAAGGGAGTGCAGCGCCTCACCATGATGGCGATTGTGCTCATCATTTATGCATTTCTGATGGTGCGACTCGCAATCTGGCTTACGCCGGCAGACTGGTGGGTGCAAAGCGCCAGCACCAAAGGCCTTCGGGATTTGAATCAGGCATACAGCCAGGTGTTTGGTCAGGGTTTGTTCATTATTGCCGGTTCTTTATGTGCCTTTCTCATCGGACAGGCCGTGGATGCAGGGATTTTTCGT
>JBDKIU010000142.1:0-6505 GCA_039796915.1 Bacteroidota bacterium
AAAGCGCCCATGGGCATTTTGGATGATGTAGAGGTAAAAAGACATAAATAAACTTTCAAAGGAGTAAAAAAGAAAAGCCCCCAAAGTTGGGGGCTTTTACTACGGATTGCGGAACGGACGGGACTCGAACCCGCGACCTCCGCCGTGACAGGGCGGCATTCTAACCAACTGAACTACCGATCCGTAAAGAACATTGTCATTTATTTTTTAAGTCTTGAGGCGACAACCATTTGACTATTCCTCATCAGGAAGTTGTTCTTCCCTTACGGGAGTGCAAAGATAAAAGACCTGTTTTTAAAATTGCAAGACGATTTTAGAAATCTGCGGATTTTTTTGTTTCAGGGGTGAAAAAACGCAGGAATAGCAGGCCTAGAAGCGCTGCAGTAGCGCTGGCCAGAAGAATGCTGATTTTTCCCAACTGAATAAAAGACGCGTCCTGGAATGCCAGATTGGTGATGAAAATAGACATCGTAAAGCCTATCCCTGCCAGCATTCCCGCTCCCAAAACATGCGCAAACCGAACGCCATGGCCAAGCTTTGTGAGCCCGAGCGCATTGCTTGCATAGGCAAACAAGGTGATTCCCAAGGGTTTACCAATGAGCAGGCCAAGGAAAATCCCCATGCTTTCTGCATTGCCCAGTGATTGCATCATTTCCGATTCAAGAATCAGTGCGGTATTTGCCAGGGCAAACAAAGGAATGATGATAAAAGCAACGGGTTGATGCAGCGCATGTTGCAGTTTGTAAGAAACACTCGATTTCGTTCCTTGTTCAAATGGAATGACAAAAGCAAGCAATACGCCCGTAATCGTGGCGTGTATGCCGGAATGCATCATAAAAATCCACATGAGCAAACCCGCCGGAAGGTAAATCCACAAATTCGTAACGCCGCGCCTGGCAAGGATGAAGAGCACAGCAAGGATGGACATGGCTATGCCAAAATTCAACAGCGAAAACCCATGACCGTAAAAAATGGCAATCACGAGAATGGCACCAAGGTCGTCAATAATCGCCAATGCCGTAAGGAATACTTTGATGCTTAAAGGCACCCGTCCACCCACAAAACTCATGATGGCAATGGCAAATGCAATATCTGTGGCCGTGGGAATTCCAATGCCGCTCACAGTTTCAGTTCCACGGTTCAGGAGCCAGTAAATCAATGCCGGAACTACCATCCCGCCTAATGCGCCAATCACCGGCAACAGCGCGCGCTTGCGGTCACTCAGTTCACCGATATACAGCTCTCGTTCAATTTCCAGTCCTACCATCAAAAAGAAGATGGTCATCAATCCGTCGTTGATCCAGTTGGCAATACTCAGGTTGAAATCCAGTGAGCCCAGATTAAAGCCAAGCTTGTGTTCCCAAAGCGAAGTGTAGGAGCTTCCAAAGCTACTGTTGGCAATCAATAAGGAAATCAACGTACAGCCAAAGAGCAGCACACCGGAAACTTTTTCGCTTTTCAGGAAGTCCTTGAAAAGGGCGGTTAACCTGAGCGGCCTGCCGCTGTTTTTTCCTCCCGTCATCCGGCAAAATTAAAGGTTTGATTCATGCGGACTCTATTTTTGACGCATGGTCGAAGATGGGCGTCACAAAACGTGGATGCGTCGCTGTCTGGAATTGGCGGAACGCGGCCTGGGATCAACGGCGCCAAACCCTCTGGTTGGATGTGTCATTGTGCAGCAGAACCGCATCATTGGCGAAGGCTGGCATCAGAAATACGGTGGACCTCATGCGGAAGTCGCTGCTGTTGCGGCTACCGGCCTCTCACGTCTTCCTGCCGATGCGGTTGTGTACGTGAACCTTGAACCTTGTGCCCATTTTGGTAAAACACCGCCATGTGCCAATATGCTCCTGGAATTCGGGGCCAAACATGTGGTTACAGCCATGCAGGACCCTTTTCCGGCTGTGCACGGTAAAGGCCTGCACATGCTGCGGGATGCCGGTGTGGTGGTGGAAACAGATGTGCTTTCTGAGGAAGCCAGATGGCTCAATCGCCGCTTTCTGTGCGCGGTGACCCAAATGCGACCCTGGATTATTTTGAAGTGGGCTGAAACTGCCGACGGATTTATGGCTGATCTGCAGGCACAACGGCGACAGATTTCCGGCGCAGCCGCACAAGTATTGCTGCATCGATGGCGCTCGGAAGAAGGCGCTTTTCTTGTTGGAAGAAAAACCGCGCTGTCAGATCGCGCCCTCCTCACCAACCGTTTCTTTGGAAACCGTCAGCCCTTGCGCGTGGTCGCAGATCCTCAGCTTGCGCTGAACCTCGACCTGCCGATATTCCAAGCCCAGGCCAAAACCTGGATCCTTAATGAACATAAGTCGCATGAAGCGGATCACTTGCGCTGGGTTGCGTATGGATCCGATTTTTTCGAGGTGCTGTTCGCACGTCTGCTTGAAGCCGGAATCCAATCTTTGGTGGTTGAAGGCGGCCCGGAAACCTTACAACGCTTCATCGCTGCGGGTTTTGTGGATGAAATCCGCATCATTCGCTCCAAAAAACACTATTGGGGGAGTGGAATCCCGGCTCCGGTGGTGCATGGTACCCTGAGGGAATCTATGCAGCTAAAAGAGGATGAAGTCCTCACCTTTGCAGTATGATTTGGCTCATCTGTTCCATCCTGCTTTCGGCATCGCTGATGCTCATGTTCCGGTGGTTCTCCAAAGTTGGCATTCATACCCAAACAGCGATTGTGGTGAACTATCTGGTTTGCATCATTACAGGTACTGTACTTGCAGGCGAAAACCACATCTTTCGCGGCGATTTACCCGCTAAGCCTTGGTTTTGGCCTTGTCTGCTGCTGGGCATTCTGTTCATTTTGGTATTCAGTGCCATGGGGCAATCTGCGCGCGTTGCGGGAAGCGCGTTAACCGCAATGGCATCGAAAATGGGTTTACTCATTCCGGTGTTTATGGCGGTGTTGTTTTTGGGTGAAGCCTGGAATTGGACCATCCTTCCGGGATTGCTGTGCACCCTGTTTGCCCTGGTGATGTTAAATCCTGGGCGTAACGGAGCCGATGCTCAAATGGATGTGCAGGCGTTGATCTTGCTTTTGGTGGTGTTCTTCGGTTCAGGTTTTGTAGATGCCGGCGTGAAGCTCATCCAGCATTTTTATCTGGCAGAAAGCAGCGCCGATGAAACCATTACGCTCATATTTTCCGGAGCCTTTATCACAGGACTTTTGCAGCAATGGTTCGCGAGGAAATCAGACCCAAATAAACGCAGTCTGAAAGATGTGGGTGGAGGTGTTTTGCTTGGCGTGTGTAACTACGGTTCCATGTATACACTGATTCAGGCCTTGGATACCAGCGGACTTTCCGGATCTTTTCTGTTTCCGGTGAATAACCTCGGCGTGGTCATGGTAACTACTGCTGCGGCCATGCTGCTGTTCCGGGAAGTGCTCACACGCAGACAATGGTTGGGCCTTAGCTGCGCTGCTGTGGCCATCATCCTGCTCAGTATAGGCGCATAATATTCCCTGGTTCAGCGGCAGATCTCGCGAATGGAACGCTTCACCGCCCACAAGGTGTACCACCACAGGATTGCCGAAACCAACAATACCAGCATGATGGCTTCCCAAGAAGGCCAGAGGCTGGTTTCGAATCCTTTTTCGGCCAAAAAAAGGCCCATCCAAACCTGTGCAGCGGCCATGCCCAGGATGGAAATAATGGTGACGCCGGCAAGCAATCGGGTAAACGAACCTGCGATGGGCGCTGCAATCATGCGCGGCGTGTATCCAATAAGAAACAGCACACGGATGTCGCGGGCCGCCCGGTACGCCAATATTTGACTGAACTGAATCAGTCCCAGCAGCGACAATAAAACCACCAGAACGCCAAGGCTAAGTACAATGCTCAGCACCACCAGCAACAAGGTATTGAGCCTCGATGTTTTCAGCTTGTCGCCTCCCGCGATCTCGTAGGTCTGGGCTGAAAAAAAGCGACTTATTTCCGGAGAAGCAGGATCTTCGGCGGCAACAATCAGGCGATCCGGAAGGTCTTTAGTGCCGTTGCCATATTCCTTGTTGGCCCAGCTTAAAAAAGCATCAGGCACCAAAACTGAAGGCACGCGCTCGGTAAATCCGGCGATATAGGCTTTAAAGTATGCCGATTTCCCATTGCCTGTAATCAACACATCAAACCGAATGTTCTTCAGCACCGATTCAGGCACAATGGGCAGGCCCTGACCGCGGGCAAAACCGAAATTGTACATTTTGAGGTAATCGGAAGGGATGATCATGGGCAGTTCGGTGTCGCCAGGTTGCCAGTCCCACGATATATCTTCCAGTTCCAGAAAGCCGTCAGGTACCGATTCGAAAAACAAGTCGGTGGTTAAACCCGGAATTTCTGAGCCCATGCCCGCGTTGAACTGCGCCCGCACCTTAAAGGAACTGCTTCTGAAGGAGCCGATTTTACTTACACCTTTTACCTGTTGCAGCGCGGCAACATCCTGCGGTGAAAACCTACCGGCGGAACCGGAAATGGTATTCAGCAGCGAAACCTTTTTGTTGATGACCAGAAAATCAGCACCGAGCAAGTCTTTTTGCCGAGACAAGATTTTGTGGAAGGTGAGGTAAGCCTGACTGCAGGTTCCCAGCAGAAACAATCCGGCAAACGCTCCGCACAGGGCCAGGGCCAGCTGTTTTTTGCTGCCTGAACTGTTGATGAGCCGATGCAATAAGCCTTTCTGTTGTTTCATACGCTGAGCAGTTGGAAGGAATGCGGCAGGCGGTGGTCCTGATCCAGGCCGGTAATCATCACTGCAGCATGTTGCGCAGCGGCCTGCTCCATGACTAATTCAATGACCAGGTCGGCATTCGCGCGGTCTAAATGACTGGTGGGTTCGTCTAAAAACAAGTATTGAAATGGCTGACACAAGGCGCGAACCACCGCTAACCTCTGCTGTTGGCCCATGCTTAGTTGTCCGCAGGGTTTGTCCAGATAGGGCGCCAGTCCAAGGCGTTCAGCCATGGCTGTTGCCTGTTGGATGGAAAACGAAGATCCAAGGTCACATTTCAATTTCAGGTTGTCAAGCGCGCTCAGTTGTGGAAACAACTTCAGATCCTGAAACACACAGGCAAAGGTGCTTTGGCGCAGTAAGGACCAGTCGATGGCACTGAGCCCGGAAGCTGCTCGTCCGTCAATTTTATAACTGCCGCTGTAATCGTGTCTGATGCCGTAGGCTATGTTGACCAGGGTTGATTTTCCCCGGCCTGAGGAGGCAATGATGGCAAAATGGTTTCCGGGATGAACCTCCAGCCTGGACCGCCAAACACTGTTTTGTGCGGCCTGTTCGGCCAATGGAACAGGAAGGATATGGTCAAATATCAGCGCCATTTTTTGCGGCATCGAGAACCATATCCAGAATCTGCGCGAGGGCATTTTCCTTCTGATCCTTCATCACCAGTTTAAAGGTGCTGCGCTCCATGGTTCCGCTGGCCACTACGTGTGAAAAACGTTTCATGTTGCGCATCATCACCTGCTTTTCACTGGAAGCCATATTTTGATCCAGCATCCAGTAAGGGAAATGATCTTCATCTAAGTCAATCCAGATTTGGAATGGCTGCTCAAAGAAATCATCCGGCAGGCGCTTGTCTCTCCACATTTTGTAGTTGTCGTTGTACTTCAAACCGGAGGCGAGCTGCATGATGTTGTTTTCTTTCTTCAGTGAAATAGGCAAAGGCGTGCTGTCCGGTGCGGCCGTTTCCTCCATGTCATAAGCGGAAGTATTGGCTGAAAGACGCTGCATGTAGCTGTTCAAACCCATGTTAAACAACGCCAGAGATGCGTCGAATTTGGGTGTCTGATCCGACATGCCCACGCGCATAGCCATGCCCAAGTTGCCCGACAACAGCGGGTTTTCCATGTTCGGAACAGCCGGACTTCCCTGGTTCCACATTTGAATGCTGAATCCATTGCCCAATTCTTTCAGGTACGACATCATTTCATTGTTCATCAGTGCGCTGCCCATGGATTCCGAATTGTTTTTGTCCTCCAGCAAGTAGTCAATCAGGGGATTGATTTTCAGGGCATACGACATGTGAAAAAACGGTACAATGCCATTGGGCGTGGTATTGAAAGATTTATTGGATTTTGATTCAATAAACGACTTGGCACCTTTCTGAACAGCATCCATCACAATTTCTCCCTCTTTGAATTCCAGTGTTCCGCCGGCAAAATCTCCAAAAACTTTGCTTTGGAAGGGCGTCAATCCACCGCGCATGGACTCCAGTGCATCTGGAAGTGTTTTTCCGTTTACACACCACGAAACAGCGGCTTTTTTGTTGAGGATTTCAACCATTTCATCTTTGGAACTGATGTTGGCGTCATAGGTCAGGTTCAGGTGGTCGCTGATCAGATCCTTCTGGCGACGGCCACGCATCGACAGAATCATCAACACTTCTTTATTCCATCCCCAATATTCGGAACTGCTCACTTTCATGAAGTACTGATTGTCTTCAAGGTCGATGTCTTCGTGGTCTTTTACGTGGTCGTTGATGCAGCTT
>JBDKIU010000143.1:0-6953 GCA_039796915.1 Bacteroidota bacterium
TAAACTGCATTGGCAGAACTTTTATTTGTCAGAAACACCTTCCCTTTCACGATGCTGTCCACCACGAAATACGATTCGATTTTGCAAGGATTGCACAAAGGAACCTGAATGGTTTTACAAACCATCGTATCGCAGGCATTGCAGGTATCGGCAACCTTCATGCATACGGTATAGGATTTTCCAGTTATATAAGTTGCTGTCACCAAACGTCCGCCTGCCGAAGTGCCATTGCCAAGCGTCCAGCCGTACAAGCCACATGTTTGGGACTTTCCTTCGAAGGTGATCTTATCGCAGTTGATGGTATAACTAAAATCGGGTGCAGCGAGGTTGCAGCAAGCGCCCACCGTAATGGTTTTACAGATGGTGGTATCGCAGTTATTGCAGGAATCCACGATACGCACACAAACATTGTAGGTACCTTTTTTGAACTTGTGCAGCGCGCTCATATCACGAACGGGAGCTGTTCCATCACCCCAAATCCAGGTAACCTTGCGGCAGCCCATGGTGGTTTGATCGGTATAACGCACCTTAAAGGAAGCATCACTGCAATCTTTCACTGCATCCGGCCAGGTTACTGCAACACCCATATTGCAATATTTAACAGTTGAATCACAACCCTTCACCACAAGGGCTTTGCAAACCACTGTATCACACTTGTTGCAGGAATCCAGAAGGTACAGACAAACCTGATAGGTTCCGGCTTTGGCAAAGGTGAAACTCGTGAGCCTGTTGTACACCGTCTGACCACCAATGACCCACTTATAGCGCACACAATTGGCCAGTGGTGCTTCAAAGTTGTATTTCAGACAGTTGTTCTTATCAACCACCCATGAAAAATTCGCCGGCAGGTTACATGACTTGCTTGTGCCCACAATCACCTTTTTACAGATCCGTACAGAACATTTTCCGTTGGGATGTTTGATGGTAAGGCAAACCTCGTAAACACCCGGCTTCGTGAAGAACTTTTGAGGGTCTTTGGTAGCGGCACCGGTTCCATCGCCAAACGACCAGGAGAACGTCGCTCCTTTTTCGCTTGCGCTTCCATTGAATTTAAATCCGTTTGTACCTGGAATACCCTGGAACACAAAGTTGCCCCAGATGTTACAGCGTTGCTCCACCACTACTTTTTTACAGATTTTCACAAAACAGCGGGGGTCTTTTCCGTAAATGGTCACGCAGACATTGTACACTCCGGGTTTATTGTACTGCTTGTTTGGGTTCTGGCCCTGACCTTTCGTGCCATCGCCAAAATCCCATACATAACTGACACCATTGGTACTGTTCGCGCTGAAGCCTACAATACCATTGGGGTTTACCTTGAAATTAAAATTACCGCTGATGTTACAGGGTTCTTTCCTGCCGCACTGAATGGTCACTTTCTTACACACTGTTTCCGTGCAAACCACGTTTGTCAGCGGATTTTTCCAAGTTGCAGTAACGCAAATCTGATAAGTACCATCCTTCAGGAACGCGTGTTTTACCGCTTTCCCGGTAGCGCTGCTGCCATTGCCAAAATTCCAGGTATAGCTTGCGCCGGTTTGCGCTGATTTGGCTTCCAAAGTAATGTTTCTGCAATCCAGCTTGAACGCAAAATCAGGCCTTAAGGCACACAAAGAATCCTGCGCACAGCCCTTCACTTCCACCGTTTTACAAATGATGGTATCACAGGCACGGCAGCTGTCAGTAACCTTCAGACAAACGGTATAGGTACCTGTGGAAGGATATACGTAGCTGATTTGCTGGCCGGTGGCATAAGTTCCGTTTCCTAAGCTCCATTTGTATTGCGGGCAGCTTCGGGTACTGGAACTAAAACCGCTGGCAATCAGGGTTTTACATTCCACCTTAAAGGTAAAGTTGGCCATTTCTGCACAACCCTTTTGGGTTTGCCCAAGGGCATCGGCTGAAGACAACAGCATGGCTGCCAGGGTGAACAGCCCTCCAATGACTGCGCGATATAGTTTTTTCATAGGGTAGTTTTAGAATGCTTCTTAAGGTAGATGCGCTGAAGTTGTTAAAGTTTAAGCAATTGACCTTTAGCCACCGAGCCATCTTTGCCGATGGCGGTGATGAGGTATCTTCCCGGCGCCAGTGCTTTCAAGGATAGCATCGCACGCGCACCTTCTGTTTTGGCGGAAAGCCCGACTGTTCTTCCCCAGACATCATAAATCATGAGCGATGCTATTGCTGCTTTGCCCTGAACCAGGACCATGTCTTCCGTCGGATTGGGAAACAGCTGCAGGTTGCTTATTGGGCCCGGGGACGTCGTTGCCCAGGAACCTCCACCGGTGGAAGTCAGCATGCAGGAAACTGTGTTACTCAACACACCGGGAGCCAGATCGAACGTTACACCTGCCCTGTTATGAATTACCGTTCCCGCCGGATTTCCACCTTTCAGGCCGATATGGAGTCCGAAAAAGCCTTTAGACAACGTGTATTCCGGGTTGGCATCGGCATTCGGTGGCAGGTTGATATTGTTAAACGTGTACACCAGTATGGCTTTCCCGGGCAGTGCCGGATCCAGAATCATCTTTCGGCTGAAAGGATGGCTGGAACCGGATTCACGGATGTAGGACAGGTTCAGCGAAATATCGACCGTGTCCGTAACCTGCACCTGAGAAACCGTATCTAAACCCTGATTCTCAAATCGAATCACATACTGCAGCACATTCTCATTATTGGGAAGATAGGCAATGGTATCGCCCGGCTTCACCATGGGAAATTGCAATTTCTCAACACTTACAGCCGGTCGGTCTGCTACAATTTGCGGCAGCGTATCGATGTTGTCATCCGGATTTTCATCGGGCGTCAATCCATTGGGCGTAACGATGGCTTTAAAACCGAGTGCTTCCCCTATTTCAAATTGTTGTGATGAAATCCAAGAAACCATGTTCACCAGAAAAGATTCACCCGGTGCCAGCAGCGCGATATTCCAGGTAAACTTTCCGGTATTGATGATGTCCGGAGCCGGAACCACCTGCAGGTCGCTGAGTTTTTTGTTGTATTCCAGTTCAAGTCGGACCGATGAACTCACCTGTCCGGTGTTTTCTACTTTAATGACGTAGGCAGAAGTCGCATCACGATTCACCTTCCATCCATCACCCGATGTGATGTCCACGCGCACATCGCGGTAATTACTTTCCTCGGTAACTTGAGGAAAATCAATTTGATATACCCAGGGACTGTCTGTAAGATTGAGCTGCACTTCCTGTGCAGTTTTCCAACCAGACTGTGGCTCGAGCGTCAGGCGAACTTTGTTGCCTGTAATCGTTCTGAATTCATAATAGCCGCTGCCATCTGTAAAAAGGCTGCCAAGTCCAGAGATATTTACCTTTCGGTTGGCGAGGGCTCTTTCTCCCGCTTCCCTGGTGCCATTGTTGTTTATGTCATGATACACATAACCACTCACCTGCACCTTGTCGGGCAGCAGTTTTACCAGGCCATAACCCATATTTTTTCCAAGCACTTTATTAAGGGTTCCGGAAAAATACAGTTCGTTTCTGGACGCCGCAATTTGCACAAATTGATTGGGCGTAAGAATGGGATGCGCTACCCAAACCTGATCCTCGAGCATGATGGTGTTGATGACCATTTTGCTCCCGGTTTTGAAGAAGCGGCCCACGGCGTAAATCTTACCTGATGACTCACAAAATCCATCTACAACGCCGATACTGTCCAGTCCTTTCATAGACAGGTTCAAAGCGCTGAGTCCATTCATGCTGGTCAGGATCATCCGGCCGTTGGAATCAAGTCCGCTGTACCAATAATTTCCGGCAACCGCATATAACTTCCTTCCACTTTTTACAGGCGTGTACCGTGTAGTGAATTGTGCGCCGGTATAGAATGCAAGTCCGGGAGCCGTGGCTCCGTTTATCTTTCTGAAGCTGCCACAAATGGCCAAATCAGACCCGCGTGTAGCCATTTGTACAATCGCGCCATCAGCACCCGGAACGCTTGTACCAAGAGCGCTCCATTCCGTTCCGGTATTCACCACGAGGTTGTTCACCAACGTTCCGTTCATTCTGCTGAAACGGCCCCCGGCATAAAGATTATTGTTGAATACCGCCATGGTCTGAATGGTCGGCACCTGGGTGAACAAAGCGGTAAATGAAGCTACGCCTGTCCACATTCTGTTGTCCAATACCGTCAGACAATTGTACTGCGGATCGAAAAACAACCTGAAGTTTCCTGATACATAAATTTTTCCCGAGAACAGGGCCAGATCGGTGATTGTACCACCTTTCTGAATGCATAGCTGGGGCATGTGCGTCCAGGTGCGGCCGTCATACCTTGACAGGCGGTAAACGTCCATGGTATCGGTGTAACGCTCAGGCCATACGGCATAAATATTCCCTTCAATTTGCCTGAGCAAGGGAGGTGCTACCAGATGTGATTCCAGAGGAAGCAGCAGTTGCGCCTTTACCTGGCCGGCACATATCAGCGCAAGGAATGCAGTAATGACTGAAGCGCCGATGAAAGAAATACGTTTCAGGTTATTTTTTACCATTGATACATCAGCATAAACTGTCCTCCCACTTGTTGATACGGACTACCATGTTTCATCAGCGGCCCCAGACCTTTAGCCACATGCACACTGGTTCTGAACGTCAACTGTTTGTTGATCCGGTAATAGAACCCGGTTCCTGCACTGATATCCAGGCGGGTGCGGATGGAATGAGAAGGGTCCACGCTTCTCGAAGGTTTGTTCGTATTCACGGTTCCTGCCATGCCTTGCTGCAACTGACTCCAAGTATAGTCGGTATAAGGAGATGGTATGGTTGCCTTCATGGATTGTAAAATTCCAATTTGCCCTCCGGCCTGGAATAAGATTCCGAATTTAGGGGAAATTGCTAGAGATTGACTCATTTGAAACGGAATGACCCAACGTTTTTCAGAAAAAGTAGTCACCACATCTACCAAAGTATCGGTAAAGCGAACCGGAATCCAGAACAAGGTATCTCCGGGCATGTTCATATAGGGAATAGAATCCGTAACCATTCTGGTTTTGATCCTCCAATGTTGCTTCAACGGTGTTAAAGGCTCGGTGGAACCCAATCCAAACTGCACGGAAGTAGAACCGATGGGCACTTGAAACCCTACGGCAATTTCCTGCACCAAACCGCTTTGCATTCGGGTGCGATTTAAGGTTTTGCCCTGCCATTCCGCGCCTTGGGGAAAGGATGCTGCAGCAGACAATCCCGAAATTCCACTGCTGATCCAGATGGCGGGAGTGGGTTTCCGCGGCCACAGCACCCGTGCAGGTCGGTATGCACCCGCGGTGATTGTTTGCGCTGCCGTTGGGATAAAGAGGTGTAACCGCAGCGCGCCGGGCTTCTTGGCATCCATAAACCAGGATTGCGTATGCAGCGAATCCTGAAGTCCGGAGAAACCGCCTCCGCTATACTGCACCGGGCTCTGTAACGCTATGTGCCGCACGTCGTTTCCACCCTGATGGTATTTCGACTTCACCCAGGACGCGGCCGTATTATTGGTTTTTACTGTTCCCGCGGTTGCCCCACCTGAAGCCATTGGTGCGCCAATTTCCATTGAAGGTTGCCGGACATGTTCGGCATGTTCAGGCTTCGCCTGTTTTTGTGTACCGGAAGATTTCAGCACCGCAGCTTCACCTGCAATCGTAGTGACAACAGGCTTGGAAACAGGAAGCAGCCACCACAGGCAATACACGCCTAGCAGCGAAAACGCAGCAAAAGAATACCAGAGCAATGCTCGCCTGCGTTTGTTTTCTTGCGGGATTGAAGCGGCAATCCGGCTCCAATCCGAATCGGTAACGGGCATTTCGAAGTCATCAAAGGCGGTCTGAAACGCCTGCTCGATTTGCTGATCCGGGGGTAAAGAAGCGGAAATACGTGCCCAATCTGAATCACTGACAGGACTTTCGAAACCTTGGAAGGCCTCGCGAAACTTATTTTCTATATCCCGCCTTTCTTGGTTCAATGCGAAGCAGATTTAGGCGTGAGTATATGCTGCAGGAGTTTCCTGGCCCGTGCGTACTGGCTTTTGCTCGTTCCTTCCGTGATGCCGAGCAAACCGGCAATTTCTTTATGACTCATGTTTTCCAACGCGTATAAGTTGAAAACCATTCTGTATCCGGCTGGCAATTGATCCAGCGCCTCCAGCGCCTGTTCAGGCGTGCAGGGGAAAGTCCATGCTTCAGCGTCCTGATCACCCAATTCAGCACCCAAAGTTTCCGGCAATGCTGTTTCCTTCAGATTGAGCTTTTGTTTTTTCTTGAAATGATCAATGGACGTATTGATGAATATTCGGGTAATCCAGGTTTCAAAAGCGCTATCGCCGCGATATTTATCCAATGTTGCGTACACTTTTATGAATCCTTCCTGGAATGCATCCCGGGCATCATCCGGATCGGCACAATAGCGCCGACACACGCCAAGCATCCGTGGGCCAAACAACGTGAAAAGTTCATGTTGGGCCCTCCGATTTCCTTGCCGGCATCCGGATAATAGCGACTGGATGACATCCACCCTTTTTTTCATGCATTAGTCGGAGGTTTGCCTAAAAGGTTGCATGGAAATCTTTACAAGGCGCTGTGAAAGGCTTCATTCTGTTTTGCGATATTGCGGCCTCAACGCTATGAAACCTATCTTCAAATATAGCCTACTTGGGTTCGGCCTTGTTGCACTTGCCGCAGGTTCTTACTTCTTTTTGGCCGGGCGAGGCGATAAGCTTCAAAAGTATATTCCCGACAATGCGGCCCTGGTGGTGAAAATAGACCCGAAGTCCATCCTGAATGGCTTGGATCTGGAGGCATTGAAAAAGACCGAATCGTTTGAAGAAGCCGTAGCAGATATGAAGGATGAATCTGAGCCTCTTCCGGTATTGCTTTCACAGGCGATGAGCAATCCGAAGGAAACAGGCATCAACTGGCTGAAGCCGTCCTACGTGTTTATGCGCGCTGAAAAAGGCATTACCTACAC
>JBDKIU010000144.1:0-5142 GCA_039796915.1 Bacteroidota bacterium
TGGCTGCGTCCAGTTCGAAGATGTTGAAGGCGAAATCCTGATTTGGATCGACGCCCGGAACCCTGCTGTTGATCACCTTGGCCAGGATGCGCGCGCAAGTGGTTTTTCCTACGCCTCTGGGACCGGTGAACAGAAATGCCTGGGCGAGTTTGTTGCTTTCAATTTCGTGGATCAGCGTTTCGGTGATATGCTTCTGCCCCACCACATCGTCGAAAGATGCGGGTCGGTATTTCCTTGCCGAAACCAGATAATTCTCCATAGGGATTGCAGCAAAATAAATACGCGACCGGCTTATTTGATACTGCTGTGCACAACTATCAATCCAGTTCGAATAAAAATTCGCGTTGCCCGCGCCACACCTTTATCCATTTATCGGCGGCCTGATTTCCGTAGGGGTCAAAATCAATGCGCATTTGCTGCTCAGCGCCGATTACTGCTACCTCGCCAACGGTGAAGGCTCCTTTCGATTCCGGATTTCCCTGCAGCCCTTTGGTATTCCAAAGCATTTGCCATTGGTCGTTGCGCAAAGAACCATTGCCGTTCAACTGGTAATCTGGCAACCCTGAACCGGTGTTTTCGGCGAACTGCACGGTGACGTCTGCTTCAAAACGCGTGTTGCCCTGTGGTGTAAATTCCTGAACAGCGGCTTCCAGCGAAGCACGCTGCTCCTGCCCCGCTTCGAGATGCATGCGTCCAACAAACCTGTAACTGTTGGTTCCGTTGCTCAGGGTGCAACTGTCGCGCTCGGTCATGGTCAATGCCATGTACAAACCTGCTGTCCAGCTGTCACCGCTTAAGGACGCCCGGTATTTGCCGCTGCGGTAATATCCGTCCCGGCACAACACGCCAAAAGGTTTGGTTTTAGACCTTTTTCCAAAGTCAATGTAAAACTCCATTCCGTCCCAGTCGGCAAGGGTACTGTCGGTCCAGACCACACGTATGCCGGCAGGAAGGATGGCCGTTGCCTGTCCGCTGATGCTCAGGTAAGCAAGGTGCCAGTGCAGCGCCAAATGATGCATAGACTGCGCCACTGCTTTGGCGGGCCATACGGTTTCTTCGCTGCGTTGTTTTCCGCAGGAAGCACCCAAAAAGGCACTGAGGCCAATCATCACCGGAAGAAACAAGCGCCGCATGAGGTTGCGAAATAAACCGAAAATTATGATAAGCGTCCAGGGAAAGGAACCTGCCTGGGCGGCATTGCGCGCACCAAAAACGAAGAAACCCCGACGATGCAGGGTTTCTTCATGCTGAAAAGCAGGGAATCAGCGAACCATGAAATCAAAAGTTTTTCCGTTGATGGTGGCTCTGGCCAGTCGGTCGCAAGCACCGTCTTTCTTCGGATCAAAGTCCACGCTGATATAACCGCCGTTGTCGTTCACAATTTCCAGAACGCCTTTAACAAAGGTATTGGCACATCCTTTTTCAATATTCTTGATGAGGTCTTCCTTGACCAGCCAGGTATAATTCACACCATCTTTATTCGTTCCGCCACCGGAACCTGTGATGGTAAATTCATCGCCAATGATTCCGGGTCCGCCGGGTTTGGTATTTTCTATGAAGCGGGTTCCGTAGAACAGCCAGGTTTTGTTGTTCCTTTCGGCTTTGCCATTGCGCACTTCCACAGTCACTTTATTCACAGCGGTACGTGTAATGCTCAGCGCTCCTGACAGCTTGGTCATCACCAAACCATCGCCCGAATAATAATTGTTGGAGTCCGCGATAGTCAGGATGCCGGTAGCGCCAATTTCCGAGTAGCGTTTATCCAGCGAGAAGCGAAAAACGCCAGCCCTGAATTTGCCATCGTTGCATTCGCGGCCAAAGGGTGCAGCGGTGCCCAGGGGTCCAAAGTCAATTTCATAAACCACGCCATTGCCATCGGAAAAGGAAGAATCGATCCAGGTAAAAACCGCTCCGCTGGGCAGAATCCCGGCGCTGGAAGAACGGAGTTTAAAATCGGTGGAATTCAAATCATCGCTCACATCAAAAGCTGCGGTGAATTCACTTTCACTGTTGGCGAAATCTTCTGCGCTGGAAATGGTTTCTTTCGTTTCGCGGATTTTATCACAGGCCGAAAACCAGGTAAACCCAAGGGTCAGCAGCAGCAATGTCCAGGTCTTGATGTTTTTGTGCATAAGCAGTCTTTTCTGAAGGTAAATACACCTTTGGGCATCCTTTCCCCCAATGGCGATTTCATCAGTGAAGTATTTCGTGCAGGGCACGCACTAATATTTCTGCAATGGTTTCCGCTTCTTCATCGGTCATCACCAGTGGAGGTGCGATTCTGAAAGCATCAGGTGCAAAGAGGAACCAGTCGGTGATGACCCCCAATTCCAGCGCTTTGGCAATCAATGCCCGGCAATGTGCCTCCGATGGAAGTTTCACCGCCAGCAATGCGCCAACACCTGAAATTTCTATGCCCTGAACTGCCTCGAGGCGCGTGGTGAATATGGCACCGAGTTGTGCTGCGCGTTTGGGCAAATCTGCAGATTCCATCAGTTCCAGTCCTTTCATGGCGGCGGCGCAACACACAGGATGTCCGCCAAACGTGGTAATATGACCAAGCACGGGGTTGTCCGACAAGGCCGCCATAATTTCCCTGGAGGCCACAAAAGCCGCGAGCGGGAAACCCGCACCGAAAGCTTTGCCGCACACCAGAATATCTGGAGTTACTCCATATTGTTCAAAGGCAAAAAAGGTTCCGGTTCGCCCCATACCTGTTTGGATTTCGTCGGCAATGAACAAGGCGTTCACTTCTTTACAACGCTGAGCCACAGCTTGGATGAAAGCCCGATCGGCCACCTTACAACCACGTTCGGCCTGGGTGAATTCAAGCACCACGGCAGCCGTATCGCGGTTGATGGCCTGAAGTGAAGCAAAATCATTTTGCCTGATGAAGCGCACACCGGGAACCAGCGGCCTGTATGCTCCAGTGAAATATTCGTCGCTCATCAGCGACAGCGCACCTGCCGTGCTGCCATGATATGCATCCCGCTGGGCGACGATCCAGGGTTTTCCGGTATAGCGTCGTGCCAGTTTGATGGCCCCTTCTATGGCTTCCGTTCCGGAATTGGTCAGATACACGGAATTCAGCGGTTCCGGCAGCATGCTGCTGAGTCGGGCGGTGAGCAGGGCCTGCGGTGCCTGAATCATTTCGCCATAAACCATCACGTGGGCATGACGATGGATTTGGTCGACCACCGCGGCATTGATGTCTGGATGCATGTGTCCAAAAGCACTCACACTGATTCCGGCAATCAAATCCCAATAAGGGCGACCCTGAGCGTCGTAAATCTTACATCCTTCCGCACGCGACACTTCCAAACCCAAGGGTGCCGGACTTGTCTGGGCCTGATGTTGGAGAAAGAGTGCGCGTATCTGCATGGCACAAAAATAAAAGACCCCCGGGTTGCGGAGGTCTTTTATCTGATGTGGTAGATGAATTACTTCACTGTATCAGAAAGGTCAGCACCTGCTTTGAAGCGCACAACCTTCTTGGCAGAAATGTTGATTTCTTTGCCGGTTTGTGGGTTGCGGCCTTTGCGAGCGCTGCGCTGAGAAACGGAAAAAGTTCCGAATCCTACCAGAATCACTTTGTCGCCTTTTTTCAGGGCATCAGTGCTGGCAGTGATGAAAGAATTCAGGGCAGCCTGAGCTTGTGCCTTGGTGATGCCGGCGTCGCCAGCCATCTTTCCGATGAGGTCTGATTTGTTCATGGTCTTTTTGATTAATGGTCGGTCAAAAATAGGCACGCACGAAAGGTTGTCAAGTGCTGCAAACCTGCATCCGGCCTGATTTTATTCACTAGAAATTAACAAAACCCCTGATGTGGCGCGGATTCACGCGTAACTCATTGATTAACAAGGAGATACAACTCTTCCAATGCGCCAGAATCACGAATTTCGAGGTGTGCATTCTGATAAAATCCACGCCGTTGCTCCAGTAATTCAGACAATTTTTCAGCGGTTTCCGCTTCGCTCAATCTCTACGGCAGAGGGAATTTGGTTGATTCCTAGACTTATCTGCATATCATTTACCCGAATTTGAAAGATCATGGATTGGCTTCACCACATCCCATTTTTAAGCGCCTTACCAGCCTTGAATCGAGCTAACTTCTTGGCGCCAATGTTGATTTCTTTACCGGTTTGCGGGTTGCGGCCTATGCGCGCACGTCGTTCAGATAAGGAAAAAGTACCAAAACCTTGAAGGGTAAACTTGTCGCCGTTTTTCAAGGCTTGTTTGCTCGCATCGAGGATGGACTTTAGGGCAGCTTGTGCTTGTGCCTTAGTAATGCCGG
This sequence comes from Bacteroidota bacterium, assembly GCA_039796915.1. Taxonomy (GTDB): domain Bacteria; phylum Bacteroidota; class Bacteroidia; order NS11-12g; family UBA955; genus REEB481. Next base: position 4,295 of record JBDKIU010000144.1, read on the forward strand.
CGTCGGCGGCCATCTTTCCAATGATGTCTGATTTGTTCATGATTCATTCAGTTTAGTGTAAAATCAAAAATAATTATGTTCTGAAAACTTATGCTTGCTTCCCACAATGACCATGGAATTTCTGTGCACCGGACAGACCCGAGGAATGGATGTATCCGTGCCCTAAAACTCACCGAATCATTTGACGTACAGCAAGATACAAATCTTGTTCGCTGAATTCCCCGTTCATCATTAATGCCGATTTCTGGTAATAGGGCTTTCTTTTTTCCAGTAATTCCGACAAACGCGCTTCAATACCCTTGGCATCTTGCTGCCCAAAAAAGGGTCTGACCTCCTGGTCAGCGCATAATCTGCGCGCAATTTCTTTCAAACCCGTATTGAGCCAAACAGTCAAACCACTGGACAACATCACATCCATGTTCCCGTGATGTGCCACTGCGCCACCTCCTGTGGCAATAACTGCCTGCGCTTTCCTGGTACATTCCTGAAGAACTTCCGACTCGATCTGCCGAAAATACTGTTCCCCCTTAAGGCTGAATAATTCAGCGATGGTATGTCCGCATTGTGATTCAATCAACCTGTCGGTATCAAAAAAATCCCATTTAAGGCGCGTTGCCAAAGCACGTCCGAAGGTGCTTTTCCCAGAACCGGGCAATCCAACCAGATAAATACGTTCACTGTTCACGGACACGCGGATCCAGGATTTGATACAGCATATCGGTTGCAAAGCTGATGAACACAAACAATGCAGCGCTGAGTAAAACCGCACCCATCACCACAGGCAAATCACTTTGCTGCAGCGCGTCGATGGTGAGTTTCCCGATGCCCTTCCAGTTGAAGATGTATTC
>JBDKIU010000145.1:0-2594 GCA_039796915.1 Bacteroidota bacterium
CTGCTCAGTTCGTCAGCGTCCACATTGAGTTCGCTGTCGTAAGCCTTCTGACTCCAGATTTCTACTTTGTTGCCATACGCAGTCAACACCACATCATCCTCAAGACCTGCGTATTCAAGCAACTTCTTAGGAATAAGGATTCTGTTGGCATTGTCCAACTGCACCGGGGTGGCCCCATTGGTGAACAGTCGTTTAAACCGGCGCACTTCCGGACTCATAAAGTCGTCCAGGTGATCCAGTTTAGCGGTTTCAGCCAGCCAGTCCTCCCGGGTGAACAGCACAAGGCACTGCTCAAACCCACGGTTCACCACCACTGTATTGCCGGCGCTTTCAGGAATCTGCGCACGCAGACGTGAAGGCAGCATGATCCTGCCCTTATCGTCCACTTTGCAGCTGAATTCGCCGATGAATTGAGTCATGGTTGTTCCTAAGACTTCTGACCTGCTAAATAAAACCAACGCTCCCCACTTTTACCCACAATTTCCCCCAGCTTTTGCACATGAACGTGGAGAAACCTCGTTTTCATGCCTTGAAGCCGGGAATTTGTGTCGTGAGTTCGAAGCTGAAAGCCTTGATTTCCAGCGAATATAGAGGGTTTTTGCGGTTGTGGGAAAATGTGGGAAGAAATTTCTTCCTCAAGTGCTATTCTGCATCCAATTTTGGAACTTGTGGGAATGCGTATTTGTCTGGTAGAAAACGGGCAGCTTCCGGTATCGGCCTACGGCGGAACCGAGCGCGTGGTTTGGTATTTGGCGGCTGAACTCCATCAGCGTGGCCATCAGGTTACCTTGCTGTGTAAGCCAGGCAGCAGCTGTTCTTTTGCACGTGTGCTTCCGCTGAACAGCAGTCTTCCACTGGCTGCACAAATTCCCACCGATTGCGATTTGGCACATCTGCACTTTCCCAGCACGGAATCGCTTCCCATTCCTTCCCTCATCACCAACCACGGAAACCGGAACAGCTCCGAGCCTTTTCCTGTGAATACCGTGTTTCTTTCAAAAAACCATGCGGCCCGTTATGGCGCAGATGCCTTCGTGCACAATGGTTTGAACTGGGATGATTATGGCCTTCCGCATTTGGAACAGCCGCAGCGCCGCTACGCCCATTTCCTGGGAAACGCCGCCTGGCGGGTGAAGAATGTGCAGGGTGCCATTCAGGTGGCGCGCAAAGCGCGTATCCGGCTGAAAGTGTTGGGCGGAACACGGCTGAACCTGAAAATGGGTTTCCGGTTTACGCTCGATCCCAGGGTACAGTTTTACGGCATGGTGGGCGGCGCGCAAAAGCTGGAACTGCTGCGGGATTCTTCTGCCTTGGTTTTTCCTGTGCGCTGGCATGAACCTTTTGGACTCGCGGTGATTGAAAGTATGTTCTTCGGAAGTCCGGTATTCGCTACGCCTTATGGCGCGCTGCCCGAACTGGTGGACGAACACAGCGGAACCCTGAGCAGCAGCGCCGGTGAACTGGCATACAGCCTGAAACATGCACAGCGCTTCGACCGCCGCTATTGTCACGAACGCGCCCGCGATTTATTTCATGCACGGCGCATGTGCGATGACTATCTGAAACTCTATGAACGCGTGTTGAACGGGGAAGCCCTGAATCAGGCGACGCCCGTATTGCAGACCCTGCAAGAGGAAAAGTTCCTCGCCTGGAATCAGTAAGTGCGTGTCATCCGTTCGGGAATGATGATGATGAAATCACCTTTACCCTTGTGCTCAGAAGCGAGGGGCGCGGGTTGTTCCTGCATCTGACTGCTGATGGTCACCACCTTCAGACCGGGCTTGTATTGCTTCAGATACCATTCGATGCCTTCGTGGTTGTCGCTGTGGTAGGTGCCGTTATAGTGGATAAACAAACCGCCCTGTGGCAGGTTTTGCGTGATGAACCAGCCCATGGTTGCGTCTTTGATGGCCTGGGCTTTCGGTAAGTTGGGCGTTCCGTGGCCGCCCACCGCCATGAAAATATTTTTGTAGCCTGGTAATGTGCTGTCGTAAGGCACAGGAGCGGGCGCGATAAAAGCCTTCACGGAAGCAGGCAGCGTATCTAAGGCTTCGAAGCCGCCGCGATATACTGTGCCGGCGTATTTGCGCGGGATGTTGGTGGCAATGAATGGCAGTTTGTGCTGCATGGCCAGCTCCACCAGCGGACGGTAATCGGTTTGGTAATTTGGCCAGGCGCGGCACAGTTTCTTCATATCTTTTTCAGACAGAGAAGTATCGCCGGCCAGGAAGCGGTTGAACGTTCCCTGAACATCGGCTTCGAACATTTCAGCGCCGAGCACCACCTTGCGGTTGTTGCCTTGGGCAATCAGGTCGCGGGTGGCTTCAGCCTGCAGCCAGTGCACAATGGGATTGTCATGCAGTTCGCCAAACAGCACCACATCGGCTGTTGCCAGGGTTTTTACCATGTCGCGGTAGGAAACGGCTTTGCCCTTGGCATTGTAGAGGCCGTATGCGGGTTTGTCCTGCGCGGAAATCCCTGAAATCCAGCAAAGGGAAAGGCAGATGCTGAGGAGTTTTTTCATGAAGTGCAAAGAAAATGGAACCACCGTTCAATTCCGTGGATTTGTTCAGGACTTGCTCATGCGCCAGCCA
>JBDKIU010000146.1:0-15300 GCA_039796915.1 Bacteroidota bacterium
CTGGGAATCGGGTTCCAAAGTGAAGGCTTGCCAAGTTTGCGGATGCTGAAATTGTTCAGCGTGATACCCGCAGTTCCGAGCAGGGCTGGTCTTCCGGTGAAGCCGTTGGCACCCCAGCCTCCGGAAAGTTCTATCTGGTCGCTGGGTTTTTCGGAAACCTTATACTTGATGTCCACGGTTCCGTCCATTTGGTTGGGAACGGGATCTACGCCCATTTGTTCCGGATCGAAGTAACCCAGCTGTGCGAGGTCACGCATGGTACGCTGAATATCGCTGCGGCTGAACTTATCACCCGGCTTGGTGCGAATTTCGCGCAACACCACGTGGTCGCTGGTTTTCGTATTTCCGCTGATGGTTACCCGGTTTACGCGGGCTTGTTCGCCTTCATACAGGCGTATTTCCATGTCGATGGAATCGTTGCTCACGGCCACTTCCACGGGCTGCATGTTGAAAAACAGGTAACCGTCATCCATGTAAAGGCTTTGGATGTCGTAGCCACCGGTATTCGCAAACAGTCGTTCCTGCAACAGCGCCTGGTTGTACACATCGCCTTTCTTGATGCCCAGCAAGGTGTCGAGCATGCCGCTGCGGAATTTGGTATTTCCGCGCCAGCTGATGTTTCTGAAATGGTAGCGGATTCCTTCTGTAACGCCGATGCTGATCAACAATCGGTCAGGTGCAATCTGAATGACCGAATCATACAAAACCCGGGCATCGCGGTATCCTAAAGCATTGTATTTGGCTTCGATGCCCGCTTTTTCTTCTTCGTATTTTTCTTCAATGAATTTACTGGAAGCCAGGATGTTCCATTTTTTATTCAGCCTTTTGGTCTTTTTGAACACCTTGCGCAGTTCGGCATCGGTAAGGTGCTCGTTGCCGGTAAAGCGGATGTCAAACACCTTCACTTTCTCGCCTTTATCTACCGATATGCGTATGATTTCAAAGTTGGGTTTATTCACTTCCGGCTCGCGCTTAAACGCAACAGAAGCACTGTAGTAGCCTTTCTTCACATAATAATCCAGAATTTCCTTGCGGGTTTTATTCAGCAGGTTCTGGGTGATGATCATATTGCTTTTCAGCGAAATCTCTTCACGCAGGTTTTTAGTTTCGCCTTTTTTCAGCCCTTTGATGCTGAATTTGCTGAGTTTGCTGCGTTCAGAAACGTAAATGGTAAGAACAACCTGCCGGCCGGGCAGTTTTTTCATGCCAATCTGTATGTCTGCGAAAAACTGTTGTTTCCAGAGGTTTTCGATGGCCGTTGGAATGGCATCTCCGGGAATTTTGATTTTCTGGTTGATGGATAAACCGGAGTAAATCGTTACCAGGGCTTCCTGGATATAACGTGCACCTGAAACCCGAATATCCTTGATGGTATATTCTTCGGGGTCAATAAAATTGTAGGGCTCATACAATGATGAGTCGCCTTGCGCGCTCAATGGTCTCGAAATGCCCCACAAGATCAGGAAGGCGAAGGTGGTTGCGTATTTGAGCCGGCGTTTCAAAGTATTCAATAGCTGCTGGTTGTGGGGGCCTGAGTCAGACCGAATCGCCGTTCCCGGTTTTGGTAATCGAGCAAGGCGGTGTATAAATCTTCTTTCGTGAAATCCGGCCACAAAACCGGTGTAAAATGCATTTCTGCATAGGCAATTTCCCAAAGCAGGAAGTTGCTCACGCGTTGTTCTCCGCTGGTGCGGATGAGCAGTTCCGGATTGGGATAGCGCGCGGTATGAAGTGCATTGTTCAGCACATCTTCGTTGATGTCTTCGGGTTGCAGGGATCCTGACTTTACCTGGGCAGCGATTTTGCGCGTGGCTTCCAGAATATCCCAGCGACCACTGTAGCTCAGGGCAAGAATAAGCGTCATCCTGGTGTTGTTTCTGGTGGCATGGACGGTCTCCTTCAACTGATTGTTACAAGATTCCGGCAGCTGATCCAGGTTGCCAATAGCTTCCAGGCGAATTCCATTCTTCATGAGCGAATCTGTTTCGCTGCGGATGGTGTGTACCAGCAACTCCATCAGGGCATTGATTTCGTCCTGTGGTCTGCGCCAGTTTTCTGTAGAAAAGGCGTACAGCGTCAGATAAGATATTCCTAGTTCGGCAGCGGCTTCTGTCACAGCGCGTACGGCATCTACACCATGTGCATGTCCGAGGGCCCGCAGGTGGCCTTTTTGCATGGCCCAACGCCCGTTGCCATCCATGATGATAGCCACATGTTTTGGAATCCGTTCGGGTATGATTTGATCTTTGAGCAAGTACTCAGCCGTTATTCAGCCTGCAAATTACGGGTGTAAAGCGATATGAGAGGGTAAAACCGAGGAAAAAGTACCAATCCTTCAGGTGTCGGTCTCCGCGTTGCGTTCCGGCCCGGTAAGGCGCTTTTCCCAGGGCGGTATGCCGATGGCTCAATTCAGCCGATACTTGTCCGTATTGATCCTGATGCTTTTTAAAATCCGGATAGCTTCCTTTTACGTCGTCCAGATAATCTGTGAAGGTTTTCCGCCAAACCGCTTCCATTCCCACAACCCAGTTCCTGCTCAGGTTGTATTTCAACCCAAAACCGATAGGAAGGGAAACCTGCAAGGTGCTGTAACTGCGTTTCTGTCCTTCGGTGAGGTGGCTGCGCAAGGTTTGCTGTCCTGCGCCGTAGTTTGTTTTCGGGTTGAAGTAAAACGCGGCAATGCCTAAAGTAAGGTAGGGCGTGAAATTTTTATCCAGCACATTCACCCCGAAACGGTGAAAGTTGAATTCAAAAGTTTGAGAAGCCTCGAAGAGGTCTGTATGAAAACTCAGGTTTCTGGGAGCCTGCGGACTGAAGTTGGAATCTGCGGCGCTGATGTGGCCATACGTGGCCTGCGCCCGATAAGAAACGTATGGATTGAAGTTGTACCTGAAGAAGGGGCCAAATGCTGCTCCTGTGTTCCGCCAAACCACATTGGGTGCAACATCGCCATGATAATTCGAACCACCTAAGAACACGCCCATTTCACGCTTTCCATTGAAAAAGCGTTGTGCACAGAGCGTATGAAAGACACCCTGGCCGAGTACCAGCATGACCGCAATGGTTCGTATCAAAAATTAACCTTTCTTCAGAAATTAAAGCATCCCGCTTTTCCGCCTACAATCGGACGTGTGAGTGTGATGCCTCCAAAAATATACCAGTCTTTCAAATCTTCATTTCCACGCTTCTGATTGTTCATGGCAGAAGGCTTGCCTACTTCACGGGCGCGGTCTTTCATGGCTACCGCCAGATAACCATAAGCCCCGCCCACAATTTGATCATCCACGTATTCGGTGCTCACGTCATCCAGATAATCGGTAAACGTTTTGCGCAGACCAAGTTCAATGCCCAAGGCCCAATCATCATCCAGCTGTGCTTTATAACCTATGCCCAGAGGAATAGAAATCTGCGTCAGGGAGTAACGCTGCTTGTCGTTGTATTTGGTAGTTTCCTGTCCTTCAGTACCAAGCGGTTGCAGCTCTACCCATTTTTTATCGTACTGGGCAAGCGTTCCGTTGGGGTCGATGGAATTGAAGATGGCCGCATTGTATTCGAAATAGGCTTTCGGATTGAACTTATACACGGCAAAACCTGCAAACAGGTAAGGTGAATTGGCCAGTGAATTCCGATCTGATTCATATCCAAACAGGTTCCACTCCAGTTGGCCGCCAAATTCTACCACATTGGATCTGAAGCTGAGGTTCCGAGCTTCCCTTCCGGCATCAATGCCTTTGTAATTCGCATCGGCGCCTGAGATGGTTCCAAAGAGGGCGCTGCCCCGCAAGGTAAACTTGTAGTTGAGGTCGTAACGACAAATCAGCCCGCCTGCAGGTTTGGTTTCCTTCAATACCACAGAAGTTTTGGCAAGGTCACCCATGTAATTTGAAGCGCCCAGAAGCACACCCACCTGAAGAGGCTTGCCAACCCTGCGCTGGGCATGGGCCTCAGCAGGCCAAAGCAGCAGAACGACAGCCGAAAGTACAGTAATCCTGATTGTTGTTTTCATGCCTGAATCTGCGAATATATTGTTATGATTTGAGAATTTCCCCGTAAGAACCGTAGAAAAACGAGCCCAACTGCTTGTTATTGTGTGCTTTGCTCCTTCATGAGGTAATACACGCCCATGGTCAGAAAGTTGCGCAATACCGGAATGGCTGAAATCAATCCCAGCTGTCTGCGTGGTTTGATGCCAAACTTGTGCTCATAAATGGGGTTGAACAGGTAGTGCTTTTGGTGCGCAACTGCAAAACCGGTTTTCCTGCTGATGCGCAGAAAACGCTCCATGCTGATGCCGGTAGATTTAATTTCCATCATGGTGCTGATTCCAGAAGCATTCACGCCAAACAAACGCAACATACCGCGATACAACGATCCAGGCAGCAAATGATACCAGGGCATTTTAGAGGCCAGCTTTCCGGGAAGCACCTGCTGATGTCCGCCATACGGCATTTGCCAGGGCGGAAACGCGAAAAACACTACGCCACCCGGTTTCAGAAATCGGTGCAGCTGTGGCATAAATCGCGCCTGATCAGGAATGTGTTCAATCACATCTTTCAGGATAATCAAATCGAAACGACGCCCTAAATCGCGCTCAGGATCGGTATCGTAAATATCCTTGTTCAGAAACTGAACCTTTCCCGCCTTCAGTTCATCAGCCATGAAGGATCGCGCATAATCCAGCCGTGCATCTTCCAGCTCAATGCCTGTGCAGGAATAACCCAAATCGGTAAAGGCTTTCAACACGCCGGCTTCCCCACAGCCAATTTCCAATACTTCCATCTGCTCGGGAAAAGACCATTGCTCCCGGATAAACGGGATGATGTGTTTTTGGGTAACCGCAAGGGTCATGTCGAAGTAGCGGCGCTTGTCGCCGTGAAACTCGTACATCGCAGGGCAAAGATAAGTTTAGGGTTCAGAACTGAACAGGCACAAAAAAAACCGCCTGAAGGCGGCTTTGATGTTGTTACTTCTGGTGAATCAGGCTTCTTTTTTTCCGTTTCCTGAAAGGAATCCAGCCAGCAGCGCTCCGCCAGCCAGGCCGAGGTCTTTAAGTACACCAGCCATGCCTATTTGCCTGGTAGCTTCATGAGACAACATGGGGTATTGAATCAAAATCACATATACCAGCATCAGCACAGCGAGCAGATTGGAAGCCAGCGGCATCATCTTGTCGAGGATGATGGCCAAACCGCCGGCAATCTGTGCCAAACCGGTGATGTAAATCCACAGCACGCCACCCGGAAGCCAGGAAGGAACCATGCCGGCCATCTGATCGGCACCCATGAGATGCATCGCACCAAAAAGGATGAAAGGGAGCGCAAATACTATTCGCGCAACCATAAGGGGTAAATAGTTTTTCATATAGTTTGTTTTGGTTGAAAAACGAATTTTAGAAAATCTTTAGAAAAAAGCAAATCCTTTATTCCCCCAAGATCAGCCGCTTTGCGCCGGCACAGGAATGGCCTTCAGCTTCTTCTGCTGCGGAAAAAATCCTGCATGAGGCTTCGGGCTTCTTCCTCGAGCACACCCTTCACTACTTCGGTTTGCTTATGGCCCAGAGTGTTGAGTTCTCTGCTAAAACCCGTCCTGGGTTCGCTGCAGCCATACACTACTTTGCCCAACCTCGCCCAGCGGATGGCTCCGGCGCACATCAGGCAGGGTTCCACCGTGACATACAAGGTACATTCCTCCAGAAATTTGCTGTTCAGAAAAGACGCCGCCGCCGTAATGGCCAACATTTCTGCATGCGCCGTTACATCATTCAGTTTTTCAGTCTGGTTGTAGCCTTTCCCGATGATGCGGCCCTTGTGCACCACCACAGCACCGATGGGTATTTCTTCTGCTTCGGCGGCCTCCTCCGCCAGCTGCAGGGCTTTCTGCATGAAATATTCATCACCACCGGGCATTTCCATGCAACAAAAGTAGCTGCGAAATAATTTTTGGCGATGGACGGCGTTTACGGCCAATGGACAAAAACCTGTTCCGCGCTTTTGTGTTGAGTCTGCTCTGCCTTCCAGCGCCTTTTGTGTTCATGAAGATTGGTCCGGCTGGCTACCGCTTATACGGGCCGGATGTGCCTGATATCTGGATTTTGGGCGCCTATATCCTTGGGAAGGACACATCGTTCTGGGGCATCGGTATTGTTTGGAAATGGCAGCTCTTTTTCATCGCGTACACTGCGGCCAGCTTATGGTTTTACCACATCACCAGATTTGGTTATTGGCTTTATCAGAACCTGGTTTTCCTCCTGCTGTTTCCTATTTGGCTCTATGCATATACCGGAGGTGTCATCAACAACAGCGATGGTGCGGATTTGAGCGTTTATCCCATGCCCGGATTGCTGCTGTGGCTTGCAGTTTCGTGGTTGCACCTGCGCATCATTTACAAAACAAGGCAACACAGGCGCAACCAATAGCGCCTTAACTTTGTTTCATCATCATGAACGTAGGCATTGTATTGTATCCAACCTTTGGCGGCAGCGGCGTAGTAGCAACGGAGTTGGGCAAGGCGCTGGCCATGAAAGGACATACGGTACACTTCATCAGCTACAGTCAGCCGGCAAGGCTGGATTTCTTCTCCGAAAACATTTTCTACCACGAAGTGAGCGTGCTGAAGTATCCGCTGTTTGAATACGCGCCTTACGAAACCGCCCTGGCCAGCAAAATGGTGGACATCGTAAAAACTGCCCACCTCGACCTGCTGCATGTGCATTATGCCATTCCTCATGCCAGTGCAGCCTTGCTGGCAAAGTTTATCCTGAGGGAACAAGGCATCAACATCCCGGTAATTACCACCTTGCACGGCACAGATATTACGCTGGTAGGCCGCGAAGCAACCTTCGAGCCGGTGGTGAGCTGGAGCATCAACCACAGCGACGGCGTGACGGCTGTTTCCGAAAGCCTGAAGGAAGATACCTACGCAAACTTTCACATCAGCCGCGACATCCGGGTGATTCCCAACTTTATCGATTTCAGCCGTTTCTCCAAAAAGCCGAAAGAGCATTTCAAAAAGGCCATCGCGCCACATGGGGAACGGATTCTGGTGCATACCTCAAACTTCCGCAAAGTGAAACGCGTGGAAGATGTGGTGCGCGTATTTGCCGCTGTGAGCAAAGCCATGCCCGCCCGACTCTTGCTGATTGGTGACGGACCGGAACGCAGCAACATCGAGAAGATTTGCCGAGAGCTGGACACCTGCGACCGGGTAACCTTTCTCGGGAAACAAGAGGCCATCGAAGAAATCCTCAGCGTTTGTGACTTATTCCTGCTGCCTTCCGAAAGCGAGAGTTTCGGACTTGCAGCGCTGGAAGCCATGGCTTGTGAAGTGCCCGTGGTGAGCAGCAATGCAGGTGGCATTCCCGAGGTAAACGTTCATGGAGTTACAGGTTACCTGAGCGATGTTGGTGATGTGGAATCGATGGCCCGCCATGCCATTGGCCTGCTGAGCAACGATGATTTACTGCAGGAATTCAGAAAGAACGCCCTGCACAAAGCGAAGGAATTCGATCTGAAAAAAATCCTTCAGGATTACGTTTCCTATTACGAAGAAATCATTGCCGCGCAGGTTCAGGCATAGGTTGAACCTGTGTCCTTCGCAACTGCCGGTTCCATTGCCTCCAGCCCCAGAAAGCCATCCCAAGAAACACGCCGTACAGCAACGCTGTGGCCGGCAGCGATTTGTAAAGGTACAGTGGAATGTAAATCAGGTTCACCAGCATCCAAAGCAGCCAGTTTTCTCGGAATCGGGTGATCTGCAACACCTGTGCCACCAGGCTTCCCGAAGTACAAAAAGCATCTGACCAGGGAACATCCGAATCAGTGCCGATGGAAAGCCATACTCCGAGCAACAACGTGCCGCCCAACACACACAACACACAGTTCCATAAACCGTCGAAGCTCAGTTTTCGCGGAGGAATCAACTGTTCCCGGCCTTGTTCTTTCCAGTGAAGCCAGCCCCAAACCTGCATCAGGGCGAAGAATACTTGTAAACTGGCATCACCATAAAGTTTGCTTTGGAAGAAGATCAGGAAGTATAAGCCACTTGAGCAAAAGTTAAGTATCCAGCCCATCCGCAGCCGGAGCACCATCATGCCAACACCCAGCAGGGCGAACGAAGCAGCGAGGTATTCCAGGGATATTTGTAGGCTCACAGGACTCAGGCATCGCAAAACTACTGTTCGGATACAGCTTATCAGCGAACGGATTCAGGCAAAACCAAATTGAGATAATTGTTGTTTTTTTGAAGTCACAAAATCGAACCATCATGTCATTCGAATTACCCGCACTCGATTACGCGTTCAACGCGCTGGAACCGCATATTGATGCCAGAACCATGGAAATCCACCATGGCAAACACCATCAGGCGTATGTCAACAACCTGAATAATGCCCTGAAAGATCATGCCGATGCCGGCAAACCACTGGAGGAACTGGTACGCAACATCAGCAAATATTCGATGGCTGTGCGCAACAATGGCGGTGGCCACTGGAACCATTCCATGTTCTGGAAAGTGATGAAACCCAATGGCGGCGGCGTTCCTTCCGGAAAGCTGGGCGACCTGATCACCGCAGCATTTGGCAGTTTTGATGCTATGCGCGAACAGTTCAATCAGGCGGCTGCAACCCGTTTTGGTTCAGGTTGGGCCTGGCTGATTGTGCACGATGGAAAACTGGTGGTTACCAGCACGCCCAATCAGGACAATCCCCTGATGGACATTGCAGAAGTGAAAGGTACGCCCATCCTTGGACTCGACGTATGGGAACACGCGTATTACCTGCATTATCAGAACCGTCGCCCTGATTACATCAATGCCTTCTGGAACGTAATCAACTGGGAAGAAGTGAGCCGCCGCATGGAAGCCGCTCTTTAAGTCAAAATCAACTTTAGCAAAGCCCCGGAATACCGGGGCTTTCTTTTTTTAAACCCTTATCCTTACTTCGATTTTATGAACCACAGACTGCTGCTTTTATTTCCTTTGCTCAGCATCCGGAGCCTGTTGCACGCACAGGTTTCTCTCGGACCGGCGGGCAGCGCAGAATTCAACAATTACCGCATTTATTACGGTAAGTCGCTGGGCAATGATTTTACCACCAGCAATACCGTGGGTTGGTCTGCGGGAATTCAAAGTCGTTTCGAACTGAACTACCTGCTGCACCTTCAGGCCGGTTTCTTCCAGGGAGAAGCCAACTACAGACCCTACATCCAAACAGCTCGCGGCCTGCTTGAAAGAACCCTGGTAAAAACGTTCACGCTTCCCGTAGGACTTGGTTTAAACCTTGCCGGAAGCAAAACCGTACATCCTTTTGTTCAGGCTGGTTTTGTAAACATCTGGCGTACAGCTCAGGTAGAATATTTCCAGGACCGGGAAGTGCGTGGCGGTGACGACCGAAGCTGGCCAGCATTTTCCATGATGCCTTATGTGCGGATTGGATTGGGTAAAGACCTTGGAACCAAATTCACACTGCAGGCAGAAGGCAGCGTGAGGATGGATGGAAGCAACAAACCCGGATTCAACACCTTTGCATCACAAGTTGGATTTGGCCTGGCACTTCGGTATCGGTGGAACCCAAATCATAAAAAACCCCGGGTCCTGCAAGAGGAACCGGGGTCATCTGAAGTTCAGCCTTAAGCTGATTATTTCTTGCCTTTGGCTTCAGCTGCTGCAGCTTGCTCTGCCTGCAAGGCAGCACGAGTGATTTTACAGCTTACGATCGCATTTTCTTTGGCATCCAGCACTTCAAAACCACTTACGGTAATGTCTTTCACTTTCACGCTCTGGCCAATTTCGAGGGTATCGATGTTCACCGGAATAGCATCGGGTAAATTGCCGATGAGTCCACGCACACGCAGTTTCGCGATTTTCTTCACGAGCTTACCACCCGCACGCACACCCGGAGCATTTCCTTCGATTTGCACGGGAATATTCATCAGAACCGGCTTGCTGGGATCTACTTCGTAGAAATCAGCGTGCAGAATTACTTCAGAAACCGGATGGAACTGAATATCCGCCATGATGGCGTTGTGTTGTGCACCGTCAATATCCAACTGAACTTTGTACACATTTGGCGTGTACACGAGATTTGTAAAGTCGGCTGCATAAACGGCAAAGTGGCGTACTTCGCCCATGCCGTACATCACGCATGGAACTTTGCCTTCGCTGCGCAGCGCCTTTGCTTCTTTTGTTCCCAGCGACTGGCGCGCTTCTGCTTTCAATAGAATGGTTTTCATTTTTTTAACGTTTTATGTTTGTGAAGGGGTCAGGGCTTGCCCTGAGTATTCTTGTTTAGATTCAGTGTGCTTTGCACGGGCTGAGGAATACGGAACAGCGAACTGATGCTTCCAAATTCATGCACATTGCGGATGGCGCGTGCAAACAATGGCGCCACGCTAAGCACTTTGATTTTGTCGCTGTGTTGTTTCAGCGGAATGGTGTCTGTTACCACCAGTTCAGCCAGGGCAGAAGCTTCTATATTCTCATAGGCTTTGCCGGAAAGCACCGGGTGGGCACACATGGCACGCACGCTTCTAGCACCTTTTTCCATGAGCATTTGTGCTGCTTTACACAAAGTTCCGCCGGTATCGATGATGTCGTCCACCAGCACAATGTCGGCGTCTTTTACTTCACCGATGACCGTCATGTTGGCAACTTCATTGGGCCTGCGACGCTCTTTGTCGCAAATCACCATCGGCACATTCAATTGCTTGGCTACTTCCCTGATTCGGTTTGAAGCACCCACATCAGGAGCTGCAATGGTAAGGTTGGGTAAATTGAGGCTGCGGATGTAAGGAATGAAGATGATGGCGCTTTCCAGATGATCCACGGGAATGTTGAAGAATCCCTGAATCTGGGGCGCATGCAATTCCATCGTCATGATCCTGCTTGCACCTGCTGCAGTGAGCAAATCGGCCACGAGTTTGGAACCAATGGAAACCCTCGGCTTGTCTTTTCTGTCCTGACGCGCAAAGCCGAAATAGGGAATAACTGCGGTGATGTAGTTTGCGCTGGCACGTTTGGCAGCGTCGATCATCATCAGCAACTCCAGCAGATTGTCGGCAGAAGGATACGTGCTCTGAATCAGAAACAGATCACAACCCCTGATACTTTCATTGAAACTGGGCTGGAACTCCCCGTCGCTAAACCTATTCACGGCCATTTGGCCTAATTCCTTACCGTAGTATTCGGAAATGCTCAGACTCAGGTCGAGCGACGCGCTGCCGGAAAACAGCTTTACTGGGTTAATGATACTTGACATACCTCTGAGAATTTACTTTCATCACCGAAAGTTAGCACTTTCGGTGATTATCATCAATGCAGGGTTTTTTGTTGTCCGACTAGGGCTCGAACCTAGACTCTTCTGAACCAAAACCAGACGTGTTGCCAGTTACACCATCGGACAATCGGGGCCGCAAAACTATAAAAAATTCTTCATTTGCCAAATATTCTGAAACTTCTTTCAAAAAAGCTGTCTGAACATTCTGAAAAGGATTGCCAGTATTTTTGCCGCACATGGAAATGAACCTGTCGCGCAACTTCGCCCTGGAGGCTGATGCCCAAGATCCATTGGCTTCATTCAGATCTCAGTTTTTGATCCCAAAACACCAAGGCCAGCCGGTAGCATATTTCTGTGGCAACTCGCTGGGCCTTCAACCCGTTCAAACTGCCGAGTACCTCAAAGAGGAGCTGGAACAATGGGCTGAACATGGCGTTGAAGGGCATTTCAAGGGAAAACGGCCCTGGTTTCATTACCATAAGTTTCTGACCGAACCGGCCGCCCGTCTGGTTGGCGCCAAACCTTCAGAAGTCGTGGTAATGAACAACCTCACCGTGAACCTGCACTTGCTGATGGTGAGTTTTTACCGTCCTTCTGCAGGCCGATTTAAAATTCTGATGGAAGCCGCAGCATTTCCCAGCGACATGTACGCCGTGGAAACGCAGGTACGCTTCCATGGATACAATCCTGAGGAAGCGATTGTAGAACTGAAACCCCGTGCCGGCGAGCATCACCTGCACCCTGATGACATCCTTGAAGCAATAGCAACGCACGGCGCTTCGCTGGCTTTGGTGTTTTTCAGTGGCGTTCAATATTATACCGGTCAGGCGTTTGACCTTCGGGCCATTACTGCAGCTGCCCACGAACAGGGCGCGCTGGCCGGTTTTGACCTGGCTCATGCTGCCGGCAACCTGAAACTGGAACTCCACAACTGGGATGTAGATTTTGCCGCCTGGTGTTCTTACAAATACCTCAACAGCGGTCCGGGAGGCGTGAGTGGTGTATTCATCCACGAAAAACACGGCATGAATCCGGAAACTCCGCGATTCGCCGGCTGGTGGGGTCATCAGGAAGATGTGCGTTTTCTCATGCAGAAAGGATTCATTCCCGAACCTGGCGCAGCCGGGTGGCAGCTGAGCAATGCACCGGTGCTGAGTATGGCTGCTCATCTGGCCAGTTTGGAACTCTTTGACCGTGCAGGAATGGATGCACTCAGGAGCAAAAGTGAGCAACTCACTGCGTACCTCGAGTTCACTTTAAAAGCTTCTGCACAGGAAAACAAACGCCTTTCATTCAACATCATCACACCTCCGCCGCCGCATCGCGGCGCGCAGATTTCTGTATTGTGCGGTAAGGAAGGGAAAGCATTGTTTCAACACCTTACCGAACAGGGTATTGTAGCCGACTGGCGTGAACCGGATGTCATCCGACTGGCGCCAGTTCCCATGTACAACAGCTTTGACGATGTATATCGACTGGGCGCGGCGTTGCGCAGCTTTGCTTAAACCCGCTTCTTGCGGTTGCGCTCAAAATCTTCCATGATGAACGAACCCAGTCCGTCGGCCTGGGTATAATAGGCTTTGCCGGCGTTTACCTCCGTAAAACGCTGCACAAATTCCTGCAGCCAGGCATCGCGGGCAATCATGAACGTGGTGATGGGAATATGCATGCGGCGACACTGAGCAGCCATAT
The DNA here is from genome assembly GCA_039796915.1 of Bacteroidota bacterium. Classification (GTDB taxonomy): domain Bacteria; phylum Bacteroidota; class Bacteroidia; order NS11-12g; family UBA955; genus REEB481. The sequence goes on from JBDKIU010000146.1 coordinate 12,962, forward strand.
CCAGTGTGCGGTTTACAATTTTCCGATCCAGCCCAAAGCTGTTCTTGTAGTACTTCGCACCTTCTTTCATGCATGTAGGTTTCCCATCGGTAATCATGAAAATTTGCTTGTTGGGATTCCGTCTGCGACGCAGCAGGTTCATCGCCAGTTCAAGACCGGCAATGGTATTGGTATGAAACGGCCCGGCGCTCAGGTAAGGCAGATCTTTCACCTCAATAGGCCAGGCATCGTCGCCAAACGCAAGCACATCAAGCGTATCTTTCGGATAGCGGATGCGGATGAGTTCCGCCAGAGCCATAGCGACCTTTTTCGCGGGTGTGATTCGGTCTTCACCATACAAAATCATGCTGTGGCTCACATCAATCATAAGCACGGTACTGGTTTGCGTGGAATGTTCCTGTTCCGAAACCACCAGATCCTGTTCACTTAAAGGCCCGCCGGCCGCGCCGTTGCGTATTTGCGCATTTCTGATGCTTTCGGTGGCATGAATATGATCCGGAGCATCCCCAAATTGAAAGGCCCGAAATCCGGAACCTGTTTCTGAACCTGCGCCGGGCAAGGTGGTTTTATGCTGCCCAGGTCTTCCTTTTTTCAGGGTACCAAACACCTGCTCCAGGGCGCCGCGCCTCATGTCCTGCTCGGTTTTCGCCGTGGGCGCCACGGTGCCGTCTTCCTGATCCTTCAAATACCCAAGCTGCTTGAGATCTTCAATAAAATCACCGATTCCATACTGGCCTTCCGTAAGGTCGTATTGCTTGTCGAGTTCCGTGAGCCAGTCCAGCGCTTCAGCCACATCGCCACTGGTATGTACCAGCAACTCCCGAAACAAAGGATACAGGGTATCGAATGGGTTTTTACGGTTTCCCTTCAGGGGACGAGAAAAGATAAATCCGGGCCGCATGACTTGTGAGAGGCTAACGCTTCATGCAAAGAAACGTTTGCAATAACGTGTAAACTGCTGCAATTTTGACCGCTACGCCTATGAAAATCGTTAAGTACTTCGTGTTGGTGATGCTTTCGCTGATTGCCACCGTGCTCACGCTTGCTTCGTTGAAATCGCCTGAATTTGTGGTGAAAAGAAGCATCACCATTCACGCACCCCGCGCGGTGGTCTGGAATCAGATTTCCCGCTGGAAACAGTTCAACAACTGGAATCCGTGGGCTGTGCGCGACACCAATGCGGTGTACACTTATTCGGGCACGGATGGCAGTTCGGGTTCTTCCATCAGCTGGAAAGGGAACAGCAATATGGGATCAGGCAGCATGCGCACCTGGCGAATTGAACCTATGAAAAACGTTGGCGCCGAACTGCTGTTTACCGAGCCCTGGGAAAGCCAGTCGAACATCCTCATCACCATGGATGGAAGCGACGGAAATGTGCAGGTTTCTTGGAGTATGGAAGGAAAGCAATCGCTGCTGGAACGAAGCTTTACCCTGTTTCTGGGCGGAATGGATCAGATGGTAGGTAAAGATTATGAACAAGGACTGATCAACCTGAAAAAGGTTTGTGAAGAAGGAAAAACCTCCACTGCTCCTCAAGAAGCTGCGCCACTGGCACAGGAGCAGGGCATCTCCATCTTTGAATGGAATTTGCCCGCCCAAAAATTCGCCGGAATACGCAATGTGGTGACATCCGCACAATTGGAAGATGGAACCTTCTTGAAACAAACCGTGCTTCAGCTGATGGCTGAAATAGCCCGAAATGGCTGGCGCATCAACGGTTCGGTTTTCGTTTTTCACTACATGAGCGACGCTGCTTCAGGCATGATGGATCTTGCCGTTTGCCTGCCTGTAACCGTTCCCCAGGGAAAAACCGCCGGAGGCAAATTATATGTATTTGACCTTCCCCAGCGCAAAGCCCTTGCTGCCGAACAAACTGGCTGGCATTCACGTGGTGGACCGGCCCGGCGCGCACTCAGCGCATACGTTTCCAACAAAGGCATTCAGACTGAATCATTCACTGCCGAAGAGTACCTTTTTGACCCAACCGCCGGCAAAAATCAGGAGGCGGTTAAAACACGCCAATACGTGTTGTTGCCTTAATAAAGCCAAGATGAAGAAACTCCTTTCCTTTTTGCTTCTGGCAGCCGCATATCTGCCCCTGGAGGTCAAAGCCCAAAAAATTGCCGACAGTCTGTTCATATGCAGGATTTATGATGAAGCATTGTCCAACGGACATGCCTACAAACGGTTGGAAGAGCTGTGCAAAGGCTACGGAAGCCGGCTGAGTGGCTCCGATCAGGCAGAACACGCAGTGCTTTGGGCAGGGAACATGTTGCGCAGCTACGGATTTGATTCCGTGATGCTTCAGCCATGTCTGGTTCCCTGTTGGGAACGCG
>JBDKIU010000147.1:0-3490 GCA_039796915.1 Bacteroidota bacterium
GCGCCCTGTTCGGCATTGAGCACTTTGAAGTCGGTAGGCAGGCGTTCGAATTCTGCAGTGGTGATTTCAAAATTGCGCTCTTCGAGTGCTTTCTGGATGTTTCCGAAGTCGGTAAATCCGCCATACATCACGATGTGGTTGTCTTCTTCGAACAGTTCATCAACGCCGAAGTCAATCATTTCCAGTTCCAGTTCTTCCAGACTCATGGCAGGGTTCTTCACTACTTTAAAAACACTTTTACGGTCGAAGAGGTAATTCAGCGATCCGGTAGTGCCAACTTCCCCGCCTGACTTGCTGAAATAAGCCCTTACGTTGGCGATGGTTCTGGTTGGATTATCGGTATTGCATTCAACTACGATTGCTACTTTATGCGGACCGTTTCCTTCGTAAACCATTTCTTTGAAATTGTCCACTTCCTTATTCACGGCACGCTGAATGGCGCGATCGATGTTGTCCTTGGGCATATTGGCAGCCCTGGCATTCTGGATGATGGCCCGCAATCTTGCGTTGGTATCGGGGTCGGCGCCACCTTCTTTGGCAGCGGTTGCAATTTCCCGACCAATTTTGGTGAATACTTTGGCCATGTTGGCCCATCGTTTCATCTTGCGCTCCTTGCGGAATTCAAATGCACGTCCCATGCGGCAAAGATACACAGTGCTTTTTTCAAGTTTCAATGCTGCGTGCATTACTTCATAACTTCGCTCCATGCATCAGCCACAAGGAATACCTGATTTATTTGCTCCTTCAGACGTTTCACATTTGAAGGCGCGTATAGATCAACTTCAACCCAACGCAAAACCATTGTGGGGGAAAATGAATGTTTCGCAAATGCTGGCCCATTGCTGCATTCCTTTTGAACAGGCTTTGAACATGAGGCATGATGGGCCGAATTTGCTGATGAAACTGATGCTGCGATTGTTTTTCAGGAAGAGTATGGTGAATGAAGTTCCGTATCGTCAGAATTTGCCAACAGCGCCATCATTTGTAATTGACGATGAACGCTCCCTGGAAGCTGAGCGATTCAGGTTAAAGCAACTGCTGGAAACATTTAGCGAGCAAGGAAAAGCGCACTTCGAGGGCAAAAAGCAAATCACTTTAGGCCGATTGAAGAGCGGCGAATGGAATAACCTGATGTACAAACACCTGGATCACCATTTAAGGCAATTTGGTGTTTAAGAAACAATAAAACGCTGTTCAGGCGCGGTCGAGCATTTTTTCCAGGGAGGTATCGTACACCTCTGCGAAGGTGTGCACAGCTCCCCAGTCTTCGTCGTCCACCACAAGCCGTTCAGGAATGGTCCGTCCGATTACGCTGAATGGAACGCCATGCATTTCCGCTATTTGTTCTACCGTGGCCAAATCTTCCTCATCAGCTACAGTAATAACCACGCGGCTTTGCGCTTCCCCAAACAACCAGGCATCTTTCCGGATGACCGGATTGGAATGTACACGGAAGCCAAGTGCTCCGGCTTTTGCTGATTCCAACAGGCTGATGAACAATCCGCCTTCGCTGATGTCGTGGCAGCTTTGAATGTTCCCGCTGCGAATCATCTGCTTCACCGCCTGATGCAACGCGAATTCGTGATCCAGGTTGAATACCGGACACGGGGAATACTGCACGCCGTGATATTTGGCGAGGTATTGGCTGCTCCCCAAATCTTCATGTTGATGTCCCAGCATCACGATGTGGTGTCCGGGTGCTTTGAAATCTAAAGAGGTGATGTATTCCTGACGTTCAATCACACCTACCATGCCAATGGTGGGCGTTGGAAATACCGCAGTTCCGTCGCTGCTTTGATTGTAGAAGCTCACATTTCCACCGGTAACGGGCGTATCAAACTTGCGGCAGGCCTTGCCCATGCCATCAATGGCGTGTTTGAACTGGTAATAAACTTCTTTGTTGTATGGATTGCCAAAGTTGAGGCAATTGGTGATGGCAGTTGGTTCTCCGCCGCTGCACACGATGTTGCGTGCTGCTTCTGACACGGCAATTTGTGTTCCCTTGTCGGGGTCTGCATAGATGTACCGACTGTTGCAATCTACGGTCAACGCCAAACTTTTCTCTGTGCCTTTAATTTTTACAATCGCAGCGTCACTCGGGCGGTTGGTGCTCTGCATGACCGTTCCTACCATGCTGTCGTATTGCCTGTAAATCCAGCGCTTGCTGGCAATATTCGGGGTGGAGGCAAGAAACAGCCCCACTTCCTGCAGTTGCGCCGGAACTTCAATTTGTTGGTTTTGGAAGGCTTCGATGTGTTTGAAATAGGCAGGGGTTTCCCATGTGCGCTGATATACAGGAGCGCCACCGCCAAGCACCAGGCTTTCTGCCGGAATATCTCCTTCCAGGTTACCGTTCATATAATAGCGCACCCTTCCGGTATCGGTTACAATGCCAATTTGCGCGTAGGTGATTTCCCATTTACGAAACACCGCTTCGGCGGCAGCTTCCATGCCTTTTTTTACCACCACGAGCATCCGTTCCTGGCTTTCACTCAGCAGGATTTCCCAGGGTTTCATGTCGCTTTGGCGCAGGGGAACTTTATCCAGCCAAACATCCATGCCTGTGCCGCTTTTGGCGCTCATCTCGCTGGTAGAACAAGTGATTCCGGCTGCGCCCATATCCTGAATGCCTACAACCGACCCGGTGTCGATGAGTTCCATGGTGGCTTCTAAAATCAGTTTTTCCCAGAAAGGGTCGCCAACCTGTACGCTGGGCAGATCGTTGGCAGCGTCTTCGCCAATGTCTTTAGAGGCAAAGGCCGCGCCGTGGATACCGTCTTTTCCGGTAGCGGAACCGAAGATGTACACCGGATTTCCGGGGCCGTCGGCAGATGCGCTTACGGTTTTACCAACTTCCACCAGGCCTACGCTCATCGCATTGACCAGAATATTGGTTTCGTAACAATCGTCGAAATAAACCTCACCGCCAACCGTGGGAATGCCAAAAGCATTTCCGTAATCGCCGATGCCTTTCACCACGCCACGCAACAACCATTTGGTACGGTCTGTATTGATGTTGCCGAAGCGCAGGGAATTCAATTGGGCAATGGGTCTGGCACCCATGGAAAACACATCGCGGTTGATGCCGCCAACTCCGGTGGCAGCGCCTTGGTATGGTTCAATGGCGCTCGGGTGGTTGTGACTCTCAATTTTAAAGCAACAGGCCAAACCGTCGCCAATATCTACCAGGCCTGCATTTTCTTCGCCGGCTTTGGTGAGGAGCTTACTGCCTTCCCGTGGAAGGGTTTTGAGCCAGGTAATCGAGTTTTTGTAACTGCAATGTTCACTCCACATCACAGAATACACGCTGAGTTCATTGAAGTTTGGGGTTCTGCCCAGGATTTCTTTGATTTTCTCGAATTCCTCCGGCAGGAGTCCTAACTCTTTTGCTTGTTCCAGGGTTGCTGTTTGCATGCGTGCACAAAGGTAATGGTTCGCTCAGGCATCTGTAAACTATAGCCCTTGGGAAGTACCAGGAATTGCGTGCTCA
>JBDKIU010000148.1:0-22512 GCA_039796915.1 Bacteroidota bacterium
CCGCCGGCAACCCGGTATATATCGACGACATCAACATTAGCCAATATTTCACGTCGGTGGAAGCCATCACCGGAACGCCAATCCTGGCCGCAGAAGTATTTCCAAACCCAAGTCAGGAAGATGCAGCACTACGCATCAGCCTCCGGGAACCCTGTTCAGGCAATCTGCGCATCCTCGATGCAACAGGCCGCATATTGCATACCGCTGCCAGCAACATGCTTCCCGCCGGCACACATACCATTCCCCTCAACCTGAAACAGCAAGCTTTAAAAGCGGGCGTTTACTTTATTCAGTTTGAAGGTTCAGGTTTCAACATGGTTAAACCCTTCTCTTACACTCCATAATCATGGCCGACAAAATCAAAAACCTGGTTATCGTGGAGTCGCCTGCCAAGGCCAAGACGATCGAAAAATATCTGGGAAAAGAATTTACCGTGCGCTCTTCCATGGGCCACATCCGTGACCTGAAAAAAGGCGATGGCGCGATTGATACAGCTGCCGGTTATACCCCGATGTATGAGGTTACACCAGACAAGAAAACGCTGGTAGCCGAATTGAAAAAACTGGCTGGCAAAGCAGAAACCATCTGGCTGGCAACGGACGAAGACCGAGAAGGAGAAGCCATTTCCTGGCATCTGTTTGAAGTTCTCGGACTCAAAGACAGCAGCACCCGCCGCATTGTGTTCAACGAAATCACCAAGCCGGCCATTGAACATGCCGTTCAAAATCCGCGAACCATCGACCGTCATCTGGTGGATGCACAGCAGGCGCGCAGGGTTTTGGATCGCCTGGTGGGATATGAACTTTCTCCGGTGCTCTGGAAAAAGGTAAAACCTTCACTCAGCGCCGGTCGCGTGCAAAGCGTGGCGGTAAGACTGATAGTGGATCGCGAACGTGAAATCAACGACTTCACCAGCCGCAGCGACTTCCGGATCAGTGCGGAATTCAATACCGCCACGAACAAGAAAATCAAGGCCGCACTCGACACCCGTTTCGCTACAGAAGAAGAAGCGGCAGGCTTCCTTCAATCCTGCATCCCATCTGAGTTTAGGGTGGCTTCTGTAGAAGTCAAACCGGCCTTCAGAAGTCCCGCACCGCCGTTTACCACTTCTACCCTGCAACAGGAAGCCAGCAGAAAGCTGGGATTCAGCGTGGCGCAAACCATGCAGGTGGCGCAGCGGCTCTACGAAAACGGGCACATCACCTACATGCGTACTGATTCGGTGAACCTTTCCAAGCTCGCCATCGGCGCAGCCGCGCAGGAAATCACCAAGGTTTATGGAAAGGAATTCTCCCAGCCAAGAACCTATACCACCAAAAACGAATCAGCACAAGAAGCACACGAAGCCATCAGGCCAACCTATTTCAACGAGCACAGCGCCGGTTCAGACCTCGCCGAGCGCAAGCTGTACGACCTGATCTGGAAGCGTTCCATCGCCAGCCAGATGAGCAAGGCCGAACTTGAAAAAACCATCATCACCATCGAAGGCAGTGGCCTGAAGGCACAATTTATCGCTGAAGGTGAAGTGATTCGTTTCGAAGGTTTTCTGAAGGTTTATGTGGAAAGCCAGGATGATTCGGAAGACGATGAACAGGCTGCACTGCTTCCAAAGGTTGCACCGGATGAAAAGCTGACGCCCCTCAACATCAGCGCAACCCAGAAATACAACCGGCCTGCACCGCGCTACACCGAAGCCAGTCTGGTGAAAAAAATGGAAGAACTGGGCATTGGCAGACCTTCCACCTATGCGCCAACGATTTCTACCATCCAAAAGCGCGAATATGTGGAAAAGGCCAGTCGCGAAGGCACAGAGCGGGCCTATACCGTGCTCAGCCTGAGCAATGGCAGCATCAGCAAAATGGTAAAATCAGAACTTGCAGGTCAGGAAAAGAATAAATTATTCCCTACCGACATCGGAATTTTGGTTACTGATTTTCTCGCAGCCCATTTCCCTGAAATCATGGATTTCGGGTTCACGGCGAGCGTAGAAAAAGACTTTGACGAGATTGCCGACGGCAAAACCCGTTGGGTGGACATGATTGATGGTTTTTACAAACCGTTTCAGGTACATGTTCAAAAAACACTGGCCGAAGCCGATCGGGTTACCGGAGAACGCATCCTCGGAACCGATCCCAAAACCGGATTTACCATTTTGGTGCGCATGGGCAGGTTCGGTCCGCTGGTTCAGATTGGCAGCAAAGCAGAAACCGCAACGCCACAATTCGCCAGCCTGCGGAAAGACCAGTCGCTGGAACATATTACCCTGGAAGCGGCGTTGGATTTATTCAAACTGCCCAGAGAAATTACGCTGATTGACGGATTGCCCGTGGTAGCCGCCTTGGGTAAATATGGCCCATACCTCAGGCACGACGGTCAATTTTATGCCGTGCCCAAGGGAACAGATCTGCTGGCTATGACTTCTGAAGAAGCGGCTGCGTTCATCATGGCGGCACGCAATGCGCCGAAACTGCCTATAGATCTGGGTGAAATGGATGGCGTTAAAGTGCAGGTGAACAAAGGCCGATTCGGTCCTTATGTAAAATTGGGGAACCTGTTTGTTACCATTCCCAAAGGAGAAGACATGTTCAGCATCACGCTGGAACGCGCCAAGGAACTGATTGCCGACAAAGCGAAGGCTGAAGCCGCAAAAATCATCAGGACTTTTGCAGAAGACAAAGATGTTCAGGTGTTGAAAGGACGCTACGGACCCTATCTGGCGAAAGGCAAGGACAACTACATGATTCCGAAGGGTCAGGATCCGGAAACCCTCACCTGGGAACAGGCACAGGCGTTGATGGCCAGCGGCGCGGGCAAGAAAAAAACCACAAAAGCCGCGGCCAGCTCCATCAAACCCGCTGCTGTAAAGGCCAAGAGCAGCGCCAAGAAAACCACCACTGCCAAAGGCGGGAAGAAAAAATCCTGAACGGTGATCAGCCCGGGAGAACTGAAGGCATTGATTTACCTTCTGGACGACAACGATCCGGAAGTATTGGAACATGTTGAATCGAAACTACTTTCCGAAGGCCCTTCGCTGATACCCGTGCTTGAAGCATACTGGGAAGAAGAAGCGAATCCGGAAATAATGCTGAAGCTGGAAACACTGATTCAGAAGCTGCAGCAGTCCGACCTGGCAGAAACCCTGCAAGATTGGTACGTTCACGACCGCGAGGATTTGCTCAAAGCCTGCATCATCCTGGCCAGAATTCAATACCCTGGACTAAACCCCAGAGACCTGAATGTTCAACTGGAGAAAATCAGGCTGGATGCCTGGATTGACTTTCGGGAAGACATTTCCCCCCTGGAACAAATTGCCATCCTGAACCATACCATGTACCACAAACATGGATTTAAAGGCAATACCAGCGATTACCACGCGCCCGACAATTCGTTCATCAACAGGGTGCTGGAAACCCATTCGGGAAATCCAATTGTGTTGGCAAGCATTTATGCCATTGTTGCCCAGCGCCTGAATCTGCCGGTATTTGGTGTGAACCTTCCACAGCATTTTGTTTTGTGCTTTCTGGAGGAGCCCATACAGGATCATGAAATAAGTCCATTTGCCAAAATGCCTTACCTGAATCCTCAACACTATGGGCAGGTATTGTTTTACATCAACCCGTTCAATCAGGGTCAAATATTTGGGAAGAAGAATATTGATGATTTCCTCGCAGAACTGAAACTGGATCCCAGGCCTTCATATTATCAACCCTGCACCACCCTGGACATGGTTCGCCGCATGTTGCGCAACCTGCTGTACGCATTCACACGCCAGCAGAAGCCCGAAAAGGCAACCTTAATCAGAAAACTGATGCGCGTGTTGGAGATGGACGATGAATTGGATGATACTTCAGACAGCAAATCCTGGAATCCGGACCAAAGTGCTTGACGGCTTGGCGGATTCGTGTATATTTGCAGCCCTTTAGTTCTTTGCCCGGATGGCGGAATTGGTAGACGCGCCAGACTCAAAATCTGGTGATGGCAACATCGTGCAGGTTCGATTCCTGTTCCGGGCACTACCAAACTTTCGAAGATTTTTTGAACATCGAAAGTGTCTTACTCAGGAACTCGGATTCCTTTTTTAAACATCATTTCCTGAATCAAACTTGTTTACTGTTTCATGTGCGTCCTGCCTTCTGGCGAAGCTGCAATACAACAAACTCCGCAGGCCTTAAAGGTGCAAAGCCAATCAGCAGATTGAAATATCCATTGCAGAGGTCCTGAGGCGTGGTGGTTTCCGAATCGCATTTTACAAATTTGGCGGAAGACGGCTGGCTTCCCTGCTGCTGATTCGAATAGGCACTTGTTCCAGCCCCATACATGCGCTGCCAATAAAAGCCGTTACTGAAGTTTCCACGCCTGATATGGCACGCGGTACCGAAAGTTCTTCAACATAAATACCCGGAGTTTTAATGGTATGCGGCATGGCCAATGATCATAAAGACTGGGAACGTTCAGGAAATCGGTCTCTTCCAAATTAGCCGAATTCGATTGGCGCACAGCATGAACTCAGGCTGAACCGCGCAAGAATGTGTAAAGTTGATGGAACCTGAGGTGTTGTTCAGCGCATCAGGCTGAGCGAGGTTTTCGTGTTGAATTCCTTGCCTTTGTAGTCCTTATAGTGGATGAGCACCACATACACGCCATCAGGCACAGGCTTCCCCTGAACATTTCCGTCCCAGGTAGCCTTCATGTCTGCGGTTTCAAACAGTTTCTCTCCCCAGCGATTGTAAATGGCCATGTGAAACTCCTTAATGCTGCCGGCATACACGCCAAATCGATCATTTACGTCGTCGTTATTGGGGCTGAAGGCATTCGGCACAAACAAGGTAGGATCGAAATCGAAACAAACATCATTGCTCCAACTTTCCTGCTGCTCGCCTCCGCTGTTTACCTGCAGGGCTTTCACCCGGTAACATTGCGCGAACCACTCCAAACCATTCTCATAGCTTGCGCGGGAAGGCGCCTGAAACACATCGTAAGGCAAGTAGCCTGTATTTTCCAACAATTGGCGCAGCAATGCATAATCACTTACCGGCCAGCCGCGGTAATCGGTGAACTGCACATCAACCTGGTAAGGACCTAACTTTTTTCCGCTCAGCAGCACGGTGGTATGAATGGTGGTAAACAGTGTGTCACCACATAAATTAACTGCCAGGACGCGGTAATCATAAGCCCGCAAATCCGGTTTAACATTCTTGTCGAGGAACATGGACGCTGCGCCATCCGCGATTCCCACCAGAACAAAGGGCGCTCCGGAACCGGTTTCTCTGCGCTCAATGTAGAAATTATTGTTATACCTGGGCGCATTGATGATTTCCCAATGGATTTCAATGGCCTGGTCATTCAACGGCGGTGGCGTCACGGTAACCCGCTTCAGTCGGATGGATGGATTATCCACAAACACATCAAGGCTGATGGTATCACCCGAGCATCCGAAGGTGCTTGTTTCAAGCACGCTGATACGTGCATTTTGAACCCCGTTCCATGTAATGCTGATGGTATTTCCTGTGGAAGAAGCTGTGGCAGTTCCACCGCTCACAAACCATTGGTAACGACTGCCCGGAAATCCATTGACCTGATATTGAAACGGACCAAGTTTGGGCCAGCAAATAATATCCGGGCCCTGGATTGCCGAGGTCAGCGGTCTGGGTCTGACCCAAACAACGGTATCATTGACGGGCCCGGGACAACCCGCCGCAGTAATTTCCTGAACCGTTATCAAGAACCTTCCGCTGTCAGCATAACTGAAATTGAGGTTGGGCGTTCCCTGTCCGTCGAGCACCGTATTGCCGTTCACCGTCCAACGGAACGTGCTGCCCGGAAATCCATTAACTGAAAGTACGCCACTACCTGTTCCCTGACATTTTTCCATGACACCGCGGATGCTTGCCGGAACCGGAACCGGATGGATGACGATAGGAATTGCCACTTCTTTACTGAGGCAGGGAAGCTGGTTCACCGGATCAAAACCGGACTCACTCATGCGCACGGCACCACTTCCCTGCGCCCCCCAGTTTACGCGGATGCGTTCAGAACCCTGACCATCACGCAGCACACCTCCGGACACATTCCATAAAAAGCTGGTATTGGGTTTTGCAAGCACTTCATAAACCACCAGGCTGTCGTAAGCGCATACAGAAGCTGGTCCTTGGGGCGTCTGGCCTGTGAGCGCGTAAGTTTTAGATACGTCGAGCGTAATGGTATCGCCCACACATCCATTCAGGTCGGTTTCTACAACACGCACTTTACCTGTTCCGGGATTTCCCCAGTCCACGGTTATCTGCGGACCGTTTCCGCCGCTGCGCTGCACACCTCCGCTGATAAACCACTGATAAATAGAACCTGTAGTTCCAGTCACCGTATAGGTAAAGCCTTTGTTGTTCGGGCATACCGAAGTAGGTCCGGTGATGGCTCCGGTTACCGGAAACCTGACGGAAACATCCAGTGTATCCCAGCGATAACATTTGAGTCCATTTTCAACCTTCACATAAAGGCTGCCCGCGCCCACACGTTTCCATTTCACAAAGAAACTTACCGGATTGCCGGAGTTACTGATGCCTGAAACTGTTCCGGAATCGGCAAGGAAGCCTGTGGCACTGACGCCGGCCGGCAAAGGACTTAAGGTATAACGTTCGTTGCCGTTCAGACAAACCACATCCGGACCAACTATACTGAATGCCGGCGGAGCCGCGGACAAAAACACAGGAAGGGTGAAAGGCTTACCCGGACAACCTTCAGGGCTGAATTCTGTAACCGTGAGGTAACCTGTATCTGCAGAAGCCCAATCCACCAGCACAGATGTGCCGGTATTAGAACCTGTAATGATGCCACCGCGCACATCCCAACGCAAAGTGGTACCAGACTGCTGACCGGAAACGGAATATCTGTTTCCCTTGCTCTGCTGACAAACCGCTGTTGGACCATTGATGCGCACATTGCTGGAAAATGGCCGCACGTAGATGATGAAATTCTGGTTGATGAATTTCCCGGGACATCCGTCATCCACTACTTCCACCGTAAAGACGTACGGTTCAGCGCGCGCCTGTTCGCAGTCGGGCTTCCAACAGAAGGTAGATGTAACCAATCTTTTCCCGAATCCATCCGGTAGTGTTGCCAGGGTTCCTTTGAATCCGTTGGCCCCGGAAAACATATCGCCGTAGCCGCGCAGGCGGAGGTTGTCGTTGATGTCGCCATCGGTTCCTGAAATGGCCAGACACCATTGCTTTCCCGGCGGAATGGTATAAGTAAAATTGGTTGGACTGACGACTCGGGGTTTATTGTTTGGCCGGCAGTTAATCACCAGGATTTGCATGTCCAGCCGCGTAGTACTCAGGAGGATGCCTTTTCTGAATTCCTGCACTTCAATGGCCACGGCATAGCGCCCGGTATTCCGCGACATGTAGGTAGTAAGCCCGTTTAATCTGTCAATCTGCGCCAGCCCATTGGTACCAAAGGGAAACGTAGCATTGAAGTTATTTCGGTACACCACATTCTGCGGAAAATTCATCATCAGTTCGCACCTGTCGGGAAAAGGCGTATTCACGTCTGCGCCCTGCCACGGTGTAACAAAACGATAAACCAGGGAATCGCCGTCTTCGTCTACGGCGCGGTTTCTTATGGTCGTAGTATCATTCGCACAGATAAAAGGAACCGGAACATCCAGAAACAAGGGAGAACTGTTAGGCACATCGGTACGGGGAATGTAGGCGAAATACGTTTGCCCCATAAATGGCCTGCCATCGGTGCCGTTGGGAAGATTGTTCTGATCGTTTCGGCAGCAACGCTCCCATTTCAGGTAAAAACCTTGGGTGCTCAGCGGAAGGTCTATGCTGGTGATGTAAATCCCTTGCATCAGACAAGCCTCGGCTAATTCCGGGCAATTGGTATTTCCTACCGGATTTACCTTGGTTTCCCGGTTGAGGCGTACGCGCTTTTCTTCGTAGATGTTTCGATTTTCATAAAAGGCGCAAAGGGTAATTTCTTTGTCGAAGTCAATAGGGCTGGTGCAGTCGCGATACACATAGATGGTAACCATGTACCGAACCTTGTTTGCCACCCTGCCATTGTATTTGTAATGAATATACCCGCCCACAAGGTGTGTGGCTGAAACAGGAAGCACCACAGCACACAAAAAAAGCCATATGAAAAATAGTTTCTTCAGCAAACCTGCCTGCATTTCTGCTCCTTCAAAATAACAAAAAAAGTGCCTAAGTGATTGCCCAAACCTTGCCAATTTTTCGCTTTAGTTTTGCAATTGATGTTTTACCGGTCGGATTGTACCCATTACAAAGGCCATATTCCCTGCAAACCGCATAAGGAACATGGCTACCATTGTGCATCTTGCCCTGCATACACCGCAGTGAGTAAGCGCATACTCATCATCAAACTGGGCGCGATTGGAGATGTAATCCGCACAACACCACTCATTACCGCCTACCGAAAGCGCTATCCCAACTGCAAAATCACATGGATTACCCATTCGCCGGCAATCCTTCCTTCCGGTGCCATCGATGAAATCCTCACACTGGATGTGAACACCGTTTTGTACGTTGCCAACACGCACTTTGACATTGCCGTTTGCCTGGATAAGGAAAAAGAAGCCGGCGGACTGATGCACATGGTACAGGCTGATGAACGATACGGATACATCCTCAAAGACGGAGAAATTCAGCCGGTTAACGAGCTGGCTCACCATAAATTCAAAACCGGGATGTTCGACGATGTGAGCAAGGCCAATACCTTATCCTATCAACAGGAAATTTTTGACATCTGCGGATTGGAATATGAAGGACAACCTTATTTACTTGACGCACACCGCGACAAGGGCTACCAGTGGAATTTCAGCCGTGAACGGAAAATCATTGGCCTGAATACAGGTTGCGGCGATCGTTGGACCACACGACTGTGGAGCACGGAAAAATGGAAGACACTGATTGGTATGATCCAGGAAGCAGGAATGCAGCCGCTGCTGCTCGGAGGCGCGCAAGAGCATCCGAGGAATCAGGAACTTCACGAAGCCACAGGCGCCTGGTATCCCGGCCATTTCCCTTTGCAACAGTTCATCAACCTGATCGACCAGTGCGATTTAGTGGTTACGCAAGTCACGATGGGCATGCACCTGACCATCGGGCTGGGTAAAAAAATTGTATTGATGAACAATATTTTCAACCCGCACGAATTCGACTTGTTCGGAAAAGGAGAAATTGTTCAGCCTGAAAAAGCATGTAAATGTTTCTATCGCGGCACCTGTGTTGACGGCACCAGCTGCATGGAAACACTGAACCCTGAACAGGTACTGGATTCCATTCAGCGCATCCTTCCACTTTAAGGATTTGTAAATCCGGAGCTTCTTGCTAAATTCGCGCCCTCGTTTGGCGAGGTAGCTCAGATGGTTAGAGCGTAGGATTCATAACCCTAAGGTCGGCGGTTCGATCCCGCTCCTCGCTACAAAAGTTTAAGGAGGCCGTTATGGCCTCTTTTTTTTTAGGATTCATATCCGTCCGTATCCTTCCGGATCCGGACGGACGGACAGCGGTTCGATCCCGCTCCTCGCTACAAAAGATTCAGGAGGCCGTTATGGCCTCTTTTTTTTAGGATTCATATCCGTCCGTCCGGACGGACGGACGGAGGTTAACGATTATGAAAAATTCCATTTTTAGAAGCATTTTGCTCAAAAAGCACTTATGGATGAATACGTTGTTTATTGCTTATGGTCATTGAAATTTGATAAAATCTATATCGGATACAGTGGAAACCTAATTGAACGCATCAAATCACACAATTCCCTCTCAACGAGTGGCTACACGTTGCGCTATCGCCCTTGGATTGTGATTCATGTGGAATTTTTCAACAATAAGCGCGAAGCGATAATTCGTGAAAAGTATTTAAAATCATCACGCGGTCGGGCTTTTGTCAGACAATTGATTGAAGTCCATCATGAGATGTTCCGGTGATTACTATTCGGAGGATTCATATCCGTCCGGACGGACGGCGGTTCGATCCCGCTCCTCGCTACAAAAATTTCAGGAGGCCGTTATGGCCTCTTTTTTTTGCCGCAACTGCACAGACTCTGCATATACCGGCAGTCGAAAAATCTGTGTTCATGCGTTTTTTTGTCCCCGAGGCTGGTTGCCATGTATTCACCACGTTAATTTCGCAGCCTGTGTTCCGCAACACATACCCAACGGAGTTTTGCATGACACATCCCAATACCAACTGCGCTAAAGCCCATGGCTAAAATGTATCAAAACACATTTTCCATCGACAATGTGATCCTGGGTTTTGACTCCGGAGCGTTGAAGGTTTTGCTGATTGAACGCGCCGAAGAGGCGTTTATCGGCCGTATGGCACTGCCCGGAAATCTGGTGCGCGAAGATGAAAACCTGGACGATGGCGCCGCGCGAATCCTGTTGGAATTGACCGGATTGGACGAGGCACATCTCGAACAGCTGTACACCTTTGGTGACGTGCACCGCCACCCTTTAGGCAGGGTAATCACCGTGGCCTATTATTCGCTCATCCGAATTTCCAATTACAACCTGCAACCACGTTCCACCTTCGCGCGGAAAGCCGTTTGGATTAATGTCTCCGAACTGCCTGATTTAGCCTTCGACCACAACCAGATTGTGAAACAGGCACTGGAACGCATCAAAGGAAAACTGCGTTATCGCCCCATCGGCTTCGAATTGTTGCCGGAAAAGTTCACGCTGCGCCAATTGCAGGAACTATATGAATCCATCCTGCAAATCAGCCTCGACACCCGGAACTTCAGAAAAAAAATCCTGAGCTACGAATTCCTCGCAGAAACCGGCGAGAAACAAGAGCAGGTGTCTCACCGCGCAGCCAAACTTTATCGCTTCGACAAAAGCAGATATCGCGAGCTGGAACAGCTGGGATTCAATTTTGACTTTTAACATCCCCGGCTCCGGCGCTCCCCTTCCCTGAAATTCATGGTACAGTTGCAGGGAATTTTGACTTATTGTAAAAATAACAATAACTTGCCGCGCAATGAACATGCAGTTCCGCACTTCCTTGAAGCGAACAACCGCAGCTGCGGAGCCGCGTGTGCTGCGAACAAGCCCGAACTTCCCCGTGAAGTTCCGTGAGAAAACCGCGCCTCTGAACATTTACCAGAAGTGCTTGTTCCTAAAGGCACACTTGCCTACTCAGCGCTTTTTGAGAACCTTCATCCTTCTGCTGCTCTTCTGCCTGCCTGGAATGCTACAACCCTTCCTACAGGCGCAAACCTCTATACAGCGCTCTGGCGACAGCTTTCTGCTGATGCGCAACGGCGCTCCTTATTATGTAAGAGGCGTGGGCGGCACAGTGCAACTGGATGTAGCAGTTTCCATTGGTGCAAACTCCATCAGAACCTGGGGCATTGAAGAAGCGGAAAGCATTTTGGATGCCGCGCATGCACGCGGACTCACGGTGATGCTCGGCTTTTGGCTGCAACACGAGCGCCATGGTTTCAACTATTCCGACACCGCGAAAGTGGGCAGACAATACCGACACTTCTGTCAGGCGATCAACAAGTTTAAAGACCATCCTGCGCTCTTGCTGTGGGGCATCGGCAACGAACTGGACCTGAACTATACCAATCCTGCGTGCTGGGATGCCGTTCAGCAATTGGCGCGTTATGCTCATCTTGTAGATCCAAATCATCCCACTTCCACTGTTACAGCCGGCCTTGATTCCATGGATGTACAATGGATTCTGAAAAAAGCGCCAGACATCGACCTGCTGGGCATCAATACTTATGGAGATATTGCCGGCGTTCCGCGCAACATCCGGCGTTATGGCTGGAGCGGACCCTACATGATTACCGAATGGGGCCCCAATGGTTACTGGGAAGCACCTCAAACTTCCTGGAAGGCTTCCATAGAACAAAGCAGTTCGGAAAAGAAAGCTGTGTACCTGTCGCGCTATCAGGATTTCATTGCGCCCAACACCAGCCAATGCCTTGGATCTTACGCCTTCCTTTGGGGCGCCAAACAGGAATACACTGAAACCTGGTTTGGACTGTTCAACAAAAACGGACAGCCAACAGAGCCCATCGATGCGCTGGAATTCGTGTTCACTGGCCGTTGGCCTTCGAAACCTGCGCCAAGCATTTCTGCCATGTCTATTGTAGGCTTTGAACAGCAAGAGGCCAGGCTGAAAGCCGGAAACTGGCATCACGCCACACTCACTGCGCAGCTGGGGCAAGGTGCTGTCCAACAACATCCGAACCTGCGTTATACCTGGGCCATCCTGGAAGAAAGCACCGATAAAAAATCCGGGGGTGATGCAGAACAGGCCGCTGCCTCGGTGCGCAGCAACATGCGAGGCGCGCACAGCAACAAACTGCAATTCCGTGCACCCGACAAACCCGGAGCCTACCGCCTCTTTGTGCATGTGGAATACAACGGCAAAACTGCTTACCACAACCTCCCGTTTTGGGTTCAGGAGCGAAGTCCGGAAGACGGCCCTGCCAGACTAATACAAATCAAACCACAAGACATGCGTTCCTTCCATGAAGAATAAAACTACACGGCATTGGGGCTTGCTTCTGGGAACGCTGTATGCGGCAGCATCGCTGCACGGTCAATCCAAGGATTCCAGCATGAACCTATGGCATCCGGGCCTGCGTGAATCCATTCATCCCGCAGCGCTTCCATTGCCAAACCTGCGGCAGTTCCAGGTAAGCGGCTACTATCGCTTCATGGCAAACTACCGCCACCTGAGTGAATCTTATCCGCATCTTGCCGCCCACCCCAACAACATCTTTATTGGCGACGACAGTCAGATTCCGCAACTGTTGCTGAATCTTGGAGGAAGCATTGCACCGAATACCTCCTTCGGAACCGATTTATTCCTCTGGACACCCATGACCGGCGCCGGCGCTGCAGAAGGCGTTAAAGGATTGAACCTGGGCGTAAACCTCCATGGAAGCTACGCAGGAGATTTTGGCACCTTCACGCTGCATACTGGCGGCATTAACTGGTATGCACTTTCACCTTTCACCTTTCAGACCAACCGCGGATACAATCGCTTTACCCTGTTCGAGCGGAATCCCTGGGACCCAAATACCTCTACGCTGGAAGCGCGTTACAAAACCTACCACAGCGCCGGCAACTTCAACCAGGACCAACGCTGGGGACAACAGGCCTTTCACGGCATGATTCTGGAAGCCGCAGCCCTGCCGCATGGGTTTTCCGGCGTGTTCATGTACGGAAAAACACAGCTGAACGGCGGTCTTTCGCCCATTCCCAACAATTCATTTGGTGGTCGCATCAGCAAGCAATATGGAAACAACTTCGCCTCCCTGAACAGCTTCAACTCAGAGGCCCTGCTGGATTCTCTGCGCGGAACACGCTTCGGCATGAACATCCACACGATGGAATTCCGTCAGCAGGCCGGTTCCTTCTTAATCAAGGGCGAAATCGGATTGGGCAGAACCTATACACCGGATGTCCGCGGCACATGGGGTGAAGCCGTTTCCCTGAAACTCGAAAAGAACTTAACCCGGAAACTTAGCAGCGAATTACACCTGTACCGCATCAGTCCACGGGTGGTCAACAACAGCTCCATTTTCATCAACAGCAGTTATACAGAACCCGAATCAGGCAATACCAACACCGCAACCCAGCCAGTGCTCCCCGCTGTGGCCAGCGCCATGACGCCAATTGGACAACTGGTAAACAACAGGCAGGGCGCCGACCTGAACTTCCTTTGGGATCTCGGGAACCTCAAAGCGGGATTCGGCTGGAGCATGTCGGGTGAACTGGAGCGCACGTCCAACCGCATCACATACGGACATCCCGTGAACAACCTCGCCCTGTCGCGGATGTGGCGCTGGGATTTCCCTTCCAATGTCGGCCCTTACGGCAACTTGTCGAAGATTTACCGCTCGGTATATGAAACCCTGATACTGACGGAAGTTGACCCGAGCACCGGCCTGCCCCTCAAAAACAAATACTTCAACAGCCTGGAAGTCCACCTTCGTGCGGCGCAGCAGTTGGGCAGGAAAAAGATGTACACCAATTACCTCGGCCAATTCAGTTCGGCACAAACATTCCTGTCGCCGCTGACCGTGTTCAGCGAACAAGCACTGATGCGCACCTATTACCACCAATTAGAATCCTATCTGGTTCTGGGGAAAGGGTTTACCCTCTGCAACTACCTGGGCTTTGAACGGAACATTGCCAACTACAAAACAGCGACAGATGTTGTTTCCCGCAGGCCCAAAAACCAAACTGCCATGGCCTTCGCCACCGGCTTTGACCTGAAGCTGAGCAAAGGCGCCGGATTGTATATACGCCAGCGCTGGATGAAAGGCTTCGACAGCAGCTTCGCCAAAGACCGCTATCAGGGCTTCGAAACCAGCATGGAACTAAAAATATTCTTCTGAAGATGCGCACGCTCCACCTTACTCTGTTCATTCTTGCCACCGCATGGGCAAACCAACTGCAGGCGCAGAAAACCGTGAGTTTTACCGGTGCGGCACGCTCTGCCGTGAACAACAATACATTCAACACCCAGGACAGCATTCCCGATACATCCACCGTGATGCGCAATACCACCGGCTATGCCCTTATTGACCTTGGTGTGAACATCAGACCCAACAAACACACAGAAATTCTGGGGATGTTCCGCATCCGCAACCAGTATGGCGGCTTTTGGGGGGCTGGCGTAGGCTTCGACGTACGTCAGCTGTGGCTGAAGGGAATTGTTGCCAACGCCGTTCGCTACCAATTGGGCGACCTTAACCTGAAGCAAACGCCGTTCACCCTGTACAACCACCACGCCGACAGACCAGATTCCATGCCGGATGTGTTTCTGCTGCAGCAACGTATTGTGGACTATGAACGCTTTTACAGCCGAAACACCTGGCGCCAACAAGGCCTGCAGGCTGATTTTGGTCTGAGCTTCGCCAAGCTGGTGAAGGAAGTAGATTTTAACGGCTACCTGACACGGCTGCGTGCCAGCAATCTGGCAGACATTCCCGACAGACTCATGGGCGGCGTTACCGTTGATGTGCTGCAGAGCAAACACCTGGCCCTGAGCTGGAACGGATTTTCCGTGTTTGATGTGCGCGGCACCGCCGCAGATACCAACAGGATGGACAACCGGGTGCAAACATTTGGACTAACCTATGCGGGAAATATTGCCGGTGGTCAATTGCTGATCAAAGGAGAAAGCGGAACCAGCAAACTGGCCTTCAGCAACGCTGCCGGACTAACCTCATTGCAGGATTATTTCATTTACGTGAGCGGCAAACTGCTCTTCCCTACGAAACACCTGAGCCTGGAAGCTGGCTACATGAATATCGGCCCCGACTTCAGAAGTATTGGCGCACAAAGCAAAGACATCAACTACCAAAACTCCGGTGGGTTGTTCAACAGATACGCCAATGGCAACAGCTTGCGGGCTCCGGCATTGCTCGAACTGATGGGCAATGAACAGGTTTACCAGACTTCGGTAAGCAGCTCGCTGATGCCGGCTGCACAAGAATTCAATGCGGTTTTGCCTTACGGAACCGCTACCTTTAACCGACTCGGCGGATTCGCCGGGCTGCGTTACGCCCATCCTTCAGGTTTCAGCGTAGACCTGAAACACCACCAATTGCGCGAAATCAGAGGCCAGGGAACACTTTCCCTGAAAGCATTTCAACAAACCAAAGCCCATTTCTTGCTGGACATCGCCAAACTCAGCGGAACCCGAAAAGGAAAAAAGCTCCGCTTCGGCATAGAGCGTCAAAGTGTGAACCGCAGCAGCAACATTGCCTTTGAAACCGTGGACTTTAACAGGTGGCGTCTCAGCGCAGGCGCAGAAGTAGAAGTATTCAAAAAGATCGACCTGCTGTTTGGCATGGTACAACAGCAAAGCAAGGGCGCCGATTTCATTCCGGACCGCGACGAATACTCCCGTGTAAGTTTCCTCAACAGAACATCTTATCAAAACAAGCAACAACTGCTGGCTGGCGGAATCCGCTGCCGCTTTGAAGGAAACACCTACTTCACCGCCTTTTACCAGCAACAAGTGAACAAGAAACCTTCCGAAGGAACGCCCGATTATCAAATCAGGCAGTTTTCACTCATTTATAACATGAATTTTTGAAGATGAACACATCAAGATTCACCACCATTGCTGCGCTGCTCCTGCTTTCCCTGGCGGGATGCCGCAAGGAACAAGTCTTCGACGGCCCCTCGCTGGAAGACCTGAATAAATCATTTGCGCTGCTGCAACCATTCGCCGCCAACAAGGACAGCGTGGCCTTTGGCAACAAAGAACTGGTTACGTTCACCGCAAAATTCAACAAAACGGTACAATGGCACATCCACATCCGGGGTTCGGCCTCGAAGGCTCATAAAGTAATCAGTGGACAGGGCAACGAAATAGCGGCACCGGCAGGCATCTGGAACGGGTCAACCACGTATTTCCCGATGTTCACGGAAGAACCATGTACCGCTACCCTGCGCATTGACGGACTCAGCGACAGCTTCAGCCTTCCTGTAAAAATCACATCCGTGAAAAAGAATCCGGGCCTGCTGCTGTCTGATTTTGAAAATGGCATCAACAGCATGTGGCGCAGATTTGTGCAGAGCGGCGCCTCCATGGATCTGGCCACCAAACAGGATTCTCTGGCTCCGCAGGGCAACGGATACCTCAACATGGCCGGCACGGTAAGCTGGGATTGGCTGACCGTGATGCTCGACATTCCGGCTATACCTTACGGAGGTGCGGTTCTTCCGTTAAACAGCAACCCCGATGCGGTATATTTCAATTGCCTCATTTACGGTGTTCCCAATACCAACCCAAGTCTGGTGTTGTTTCAGTTTAAAGAAGACGACAACAAAGACGGAAACTTCAATTCCAACACCGAAGACCAGTACGACCTGCAGGTAAATGTGAACTGGTCTGGCTGGAAGCTCGTGAGCGTGAAGTATTCCGATATCATTTCCCTGTCCAATGGACAACCCACCACGCCCAAAGGCGACAGCAAGCACAATCCGGATAAAATATCCGTCATTTCCATGCTGCATCTGGCCGATCCGAAAGGCGGATTTGCCAACACCAAAGTAGATTACCTCTGTTTCACTTCAACGCCGCTGGAACCCTGATGAATCTAAAAGCCACCCTGTTTTTTCTTCCCCTGCTTACGGCCTGTGCCGCAGGCAGAAATGGCTGGGTGCGCCCTGAGCAACGCAACCTGTACGACAGCATGCCCGCGGCAAACACCGCTTCCATCAATGGATTCAGCGAACTTTCCATTTACGCTGACTACGCCGACAACAGTGTTTGGGTATCCAAAGAAGCGGCTTGTGTTCAGATGAATCAAGAATCAAAAACCACCTTCAGCGGCCCGGGAAGCCTGCACCTGAGCTGGGACAAAATCGCCGGAGGCTGCAACTGGATTGGCCTCGGCTTCGGCTGGAACAACTGGGCGCCCAAAGACATGAACGAAGTAGTGGACAGCGCAGCATTGCAGCTGCACATACGATCGGTAAAAGGCTCCTTCAGCAACCTTCCGGTTGCCTTTGGGCTGGAAGATTATGCCGGAGGTCAGGCCTGGTATGGATTCAACCAAGGCCTGGCCAATGGCACGTTCAACGACAGCAACTGGACGGCCGTAACCATTCCGCTGAAGAACTTCCCTTTTGCAGCCAATGATGTGGACCTCGGCAAAGTGAAACAATTCATCATCCAGCTGGAGGGTGATGGCGACATTTATCTCGACAACATCCAAATCATCCGACATCCGTAACATGAAGTGCCGCATGCGTTTACTCAGCTTTCTCATGATTTTTCTTTCTGTGGAAGTCCATGCGCAGCAAAGTCGGATGGATGTGGACGCGCTGCTGGGACGCATGAGTCTGGAGGAAAAAATCGGGCAGATGACCCAGATAGACCTCGGTGTGGTAGCCCGCGGAAACATCTGCAACCTTGAACAGCCGCAGGCGCTGGACAGCCTGAAACTGGCCGAAGCCATCACGAAATACCATATCGGCTCCATATTGAATGTGGGCTGCGGCAGCGGCGCCATGAGTCTGGAGCGTTGGAGGAACATCCTATCCCAAATCCATACAACCAACAAACGGCTGTCCCGCTTAAACATTCCCATCATTTACGGCATCGACGCCATCCACGGGGCCAACTACACCCTTGGTTCCACCCTGTTCCCGCAGCAAATCGGGCTTGCCGCCACTTGGGATACAGCCTTGGTGCGGCGCGTTTTTGCGGCATCGGCTTACGAAACCAGAGCCGGCGGCACTCCCTGGAACTTTTCACCGGTGCTGGATGTCGCACGGCAGCCTTTGTGGTCTCGCTTCTTTGAAACCTTTGGCGCAGACGTGCTGCTGAGCAGCCGCATGGCCACGGCCGCAGTGCTGGGTCTGCAAGGCAACGACCCGGCTTCGCCACACAGCGTGGCGGCCTGCATGAAACACTTCCTGGGCTATGGATTTCCGCTGAGCGGAAAAGACCGCACGCCGGCCTGGATTCCGGACCGCGAGCTGCGTGCCTACTTCGCGCCACCGTTCCAGGCGGCCATAAACCAGGGTGCCATGACGCTGATGGTGAATTCCGGCGCCATCAATGGAATTCCGGTGCATGCCAACCCAGACATCCTCAGCGGATTGCTGCGCAGGGAAATGGGATTTGAAGGCGTGACCGTCAGCGACTGGGAAGACATCCATAAACTGGTGCAGGTGCATCAGGTGGCGCCAAACCTGAAAGAAGCCGTATTCATGAGCATCACCGCGGGTCTGGATATGAGCATGACGCCCAACGATTTTGCCTTCTGCACACTGCTGGCTGAACTGGTGAGCGAAGGCCGCATTTCTGAGCGAAGAATTGACAGCTCCGTGCGGCGAATCCTGCTGCTTAAATCCAGACTGGGGTTGTTTGAAACGCCCATGCACGGCACAGAACACTATCCTGATTTCGCTGCTGCCAAACACAAACAACTGAACTACGAGGCCGCCGCAGCAACACTCACCCTGCTGAAAAACCAGGCTGCCGCACTTCCGCTAAAACCCAAAGAACGCGTGTTTGTATGCGGGCCGGCTGCTCATTCCATGCACCTGCTCAACGGCGCCTGGAGCCGCACCTGGCAAGGCACGGATACCACGTTCAAACACCTTCCCGGCCAAACCATAGCTGCATCTCTGAAACAACTCCATGGCGCGCAGCTGGTAACCGACGACGCCAAAAGCACAAACCTGCAACAGCTGCTGCGCATGGCGCGCACTTCTGATAAAATTGTTATTTGCCTGGCGGAACAGCCTGGCACAGAAATTCCCGGCAATATTGACGACCTCAACCTTCCGAAACCACAACAGGAGTTGGTTCAGGCACTTGCAACCCTGGGCAAGCCCATCATTCTGGTGTGTTGCTTTGGAAGACCGCGCATCATCCACGATGCTGTGGCTGCCGCCGATGCTGTACTGTATGCATATTTACCAGGCGATGAAGGCGGCCGGGCCATTGCCGATGCGCTGTGCGGAAAGATCAATCCTTCCGGTCGGCTGCCATTCACCTATCCCAGAACGGCCAACGAGTTCGTGCATTACGACCGCACGGCTTCCGAAGAAATTCATACCGACTTTTCCAATAACGCCTACCGGCCCGAGTTCGACTTTGGCGCCGGCCTGTCCTATACACAGTTCCGTTACGATACCATGTTTGTTTCCAGCACCAGCATGGGAACAGAGGATTCCATCGTACTCAGCGTAAACATCAGCAATACCGGCAGTCGAAGCGGACAGGAAACCGTGCAGCTTTACTACCGCGACGAAGTAGCCTCCATTACCCCTGCCGTAAAAAAGCTGGCAGCCTTCCACAAAATTTATCTGGAAAGCGGATCGCAACAAACCGTTCAATTTGTGTTGCGGCCTTCCGACTTTGCTTTTGTGGGGAAGAACCTTAAATACACCGTAGAGCCGGGCGTAATCACGCTGCAGGTTGACCGTTTCCGCCAAAATATCAACATCCGATAACATGAAGATCAAACTCCTGAGCATCATCAGTCTGTGTTTCATCACTGCCTGCAAACAGTCGGATCCGCCACCGGTGCCGGAGGTCATCGAAAAAGGCGACCTGTACTTCTCCGGTTATTACTGGAACATCAAGAACAGCCTGGGCAACAATGTGGGTCCGGGACCGAACAAGTTTTCGGGTTCTTCAGACAACATCTGGCTGGACAAAGACGGCATGCTGCACCTGAAAATCACCAAATACAACAACTTGTGGTATTGCAGCGAAGTGATTTCCGTGAAGGAGTTCGGCTATGGAACCTACATCTTCACCACGGCCAGCGACCTGACCACGTTCAGCGAAAAAACCGTATTGGGTTTATTCACCTGGAACAACCATTCATTCCAAAGCCAGGCAAACAGCGAAGTGGATGTAGAATTTGCGCGCTGGAACAACGCCAACGACAGCCAACTGCTGACGTACAGCGTACAGCCGGTGTGGTTTGACAATGCGGCTCCCTACATCGAGCGCACGCACAGACCCCGCATTCCGGCATCAGCGCTGAAAGGCCCATCCACACACGTGTTCAAATGGACGGCCGATTCCATCCGTTGGGAATCGTACACCGGAGATCAGTACCCGGGCGGGAAGCTATTGGCATCCTGGTCGTACTACAAAAACAACATCAGCAGGCGCAAAATGGAAGGCAGCGGCCTTTCAGACCCCATCATCATACCGGCGCCGGAAGACAGCACCAATGTGCGCTTCAACCTATGGCTGCTCTTCGGACAGCCTCCGGCGAATGGAAAAGAACAAGAAGCGGTAATCAAATCATTCCGCCATATTCCGCTCTGACAAACCATAGAAAAACAAACCAATTTCAATACCATGAAGAACATCATCTTACTCCTCGTGAGCGGCATTTCGGCACTCACCGGCTTTAGCCAGGTGCCTGATTTGCCCATCAGCTTCGACAATTCCTCCATCACCTACACTTTGGTGGATTTTGGGGGAAATGCAAGTAAAGTTGCGGCCGATCCAGTTTCGTCTTCGAACAACGTGGCGGAAGTAACCAAAACCAATACCGCCCAAACCTGGGCAGGTACCACCATCGGCCCGGCCACCGGCCTGGCGAACAAAATCCCGTTCAGCGCTTCCAACTACAAAATCACCATGAAGGTGTATTCGCCTGACAGCGGCATTGTGGTGCGTTTAAAGGCAGAAGATCCGAACGATGGAACCAAAAGTGTGGAAACCGATGCCAAAACCACGAAAAAGAATGCCTGGGAACCCCTGGAATTTGATTTCAGCAAACAGGCTACCGGCACGGCTTCCATCAACTACAGCTACACCTACCAGAAATTGTCGGTATTCTTCAACTTCGGTGTGGATGGCGCTACCGCAGGAACCAAAGTGTATTACTGCGACGACATTCAAATGGCATCTGCAGCCAAGGCACAGATTGATTTACCTGTGAGCTTTGAGGGAAGCAGCGTGGATTATACCATGACCGATTTTGGTGGAAACGCCAGCTCTGTAGTGGTTGATCCAACCCTGTCTTCCAACAGCGTGGCCAAAGTTGAAAAAGGCAATACCGCTGAATTGTGGGCCGGAACAACCATTGGTACTGCTGCAGGCTTTGCCAGCAAGATTCCGTTCAGCGCCAACACGCCAAAAATGACCGTGCGCATCTGGTCGCCCGACAGCGGCATTGTAATCCGTTTGAAGGCAGAAAACGCCGGCAATGGAAACATCAGCGTAGAAACAGATGCACTAACCACCCAGAAGAATACCTGGGAAACCCTGGAATTTGACTTCACCAAACAAGTTGCAGGCACCGCTGCCATCAACTACAGCAATACCTACGACAAACTCTCCATTTTCTTCAACTTTGGTGTGACCGGAGCTACTGCCGGTGCGAAAACCTACTACTTCGACGACGTGAAGATGGCCGCCGCCATCAATGCGCAAATTGACCTTCCTGTCACCTTCGACGGCAGCAAAGTGGATTATACCATGATTGACTTTGGCGGAAACACCAGCGCGGTGGTAACAGATCCAACCGCCGCCGGAAACAAGGTTGCTGAAGTCCTGAAAAGCAATACCGCAGAATTGTGGGCCGGAACAACCATTGGCACTTCCGCAGGCTTTGCGAAGAAAATCCCATTCAGCGCCAATACCCCAAAAATGACCATGCGTGTTTGGTCGCCCGACAGCGGCATTGTGGTGCGTTTGAAGGCAGAAGATCCATCCAATCCAAACATCAGCGTAGAAACCGATGCCATCACTGTTAAAAAGAACGACTGGCAAACCCTGGAATTCGACTTTAGCAAACAAGCTACCGGCACCGCCGCCATTAACTACAGCAATACCTATCAAAAATTGTCGGTATTCTTCAATTTCGGCGTAACCGGTGCAACAGCAGGTGCTAAAACCTATTACTTCGACGATGTACAGATGGGAAGTCCGCTGTTCAAACAACTTGACCTGCCGGTAACCTTTGACGCCAAAGACGTGGATTATACCATGATAGATTTTGGCGGAAACATCAGC
>JBDKIU010000149.1:0-4144 GCA_039796915.1 Bacteroidota bacterium
TTGCCACAGGCCGGTTTGAAAATCAGCCGCTCGCCGTTCGGAGCCAGTTCCTGGATGGCCTGCATCATGGCATCAAGGGTACGCACCACACGAAATACCGGCGGCTTTTGTCCGCTTTCCAGCATGTACTCATACAAACGGGCTTTGTTGTTGGCAATGCGTAATCCTGATGAAGGAGAAACCAGCAGGCGGATGTGCTTTTCTGCGAAATCTGTTACACGCACAGACAGCGGATCCAGTTCGCGGGTGGTGATGGGCAATACCACACTTGCTTCATGCGCCAGGGCTTTTTCAAGAATGAATTCGGGGTATTCAGGATGGTCGCCGGGAGGTGTCTGAAAAAATCCGTCGGCAAGCTGTCGGCCATAGGCCTGATTGTTGATGTCGCCGGCAATCACACGGATGCCCGGCGCCTGTTTTATACAATGCAGGATGCCGGCAAATCCGGGAGCGCCGGCTCCCGAAGGTATCAACAAGGTTGCTTTCAAACACCGCAAAGTTATTCGCCTTTGGCAAATACACACAGCACGCTTGCTGCAGCTTCTGCCTAACTTTGTACCGATGAGCATCAGACAGGATAAATTCGCCAAACAAATTCAGCGCGACCTGGGAAGTATCTTCCAGCAGTACAACCACAGTTGGTTTGGTGGGAACATGCTCACCATTTCCGGTGTTCAGGTAAGCCCCGATCTGGGCCATGCGCGTGTGTACCTCAGTTTATACACGGTAAAAAACCGGCAGGCAGCCATGGAGCTGGTGGAATTGCATGCCCGGGAAATCCGACATGAGCTGGCCAGAAAAATCAGACATGAAGTGAAAAAGGTGCCCGAGCTGGTGTTCATGCTGGATGAATCTCTGGATTACCTGAATAAGATGGATGAGATTTTTGCGCAACTGAATAAAGACCAGCAAAAGGACGAGGAATAGCCCGTATGCGCCTGTCCGGACTGATTGCACGCAGATACCTGGTGAGCCGCAGCAACCGCAATGCCGTGAACATCATCACTGGCATTTCGCTGTTGGGTTTTGCCGTGGGGTCGTTTGCACTCATCGTCATCCTTTCGGCGCTGAATGGCTTCGAAGGCTTGTTGTTTCGGGTGTACAACGACTTTCACCCGGACCTGAAGGTGACTCCGGTTGCCGGGAAAATGTTCACGCCCGATTCAAGCACCATGGCCAAAATACGCAGGCTGCCCGGCATCACGTATCTTGGGTTAACGCTGGAAGACAATGCGGTGCTTCAGGCCGGAAACCAACAGGTGATTTGCACGCTTAAAGGAACCGACAGCGGCTTTCTCTACCATTCAGGTATTGGAAAACATTTATTGGCTGGCGGCAGCCTGAACCCATACAACGGCATCAGTGGAGTGATTTTGGGAGAAGGTTTGGAATACCGGCTTGGCCTCGTTCCGGGTGCACGCGATGTGCAGCTGTCGGCAGTGGTTCCCCGCAGGGAAAGTGTAAGCCTGGTAAACCCCGAAGTGAACAAGTTGCCGCTGTTGCATACCGGCACCATGCGGATGGATGATGAAATCAACAACCGTTACGCCATTGTACCTGTGGCTTACGCAGAAAACCTGTTTGAACGCTATGATGAACGCAGCGGCCTGGAAATCTTCCTCAAACCTGATGCGTCGCTGGAAGCCACCAGAACAGCGGTGCAAAACCTGCTTGGCAATGACTTCCTCATTCAGGACCGCAAAGAACAAAACAAGGCACTGCTCCACATGTTCCGCACGGAAAAATGGGCCACTTTTGCCATCCTCTGCTTTGTGCTTGCCGTCATTTCATTCAACCTCACCGGCGCTTTATCTATGTTGGTGATGGAAAAGAAAGGCGACATCCGCACCCTGCACATCCTGGGTGCACAACCGCATACCTTGTCGGCAGTTTTTCTGAAAGAAGGATTGTTTATTTCCGGCATTGGCGCCCTGAGCGGCATGCTGCTTGGTGCTTTGCTGGTGGTTTTGCAACAGCAGATTGGGTTTATCCGCATGGACAGCGCCATTATTCCGTATTATCCGGTGGCATTGCGGTTTTCAGATGTTTTGCTGGTCGGCGCTGTTGCCCTGGTGATGGGTTTCCTGAGCGCGCTTTATCCTGCCTTGCAGGTTAAAAAACACCTCTGATGTAAATTCGCCGCCTACATGAACCGCATCTTCATCATGGCTTTCCTGTGCTTTGCCTCGGGAGCAATCCAAGCACAAGACTTTCTCAGCAATCAACTGAACCACGAACGGGTACGCCAGGCGCGCGACCGCACAGACCGCAAAATCCGTAAAATGTTCCGCGATTCAGGCCTGAGTGAAACACCGAAATACATCTACTGGCGCGCCTTCAAGCTGGAAGACCAGCTGGAATTATGGGCCAGCGATACTTCCACCAATGCCTACAAACGCATCAAGGTGTACAACATCTGCCGGGGCAGCGGCGACCTCGGACCGAAACGCAAATTCGGCGACATGCAGGTTCCGGAAGGCATGTACTACATCGAGCGATTCAACCCGAACAGCAATTACCACCTTTCCATGAAGGTTTCTTACCCAAATGAAGTGGATCTGAAGTTTGCCAGCAAGGAAAATCCGGGCAACGAAATTTATGTGCATGGCGACTGTGTTTCTGTGGGTTGCATCCCCATGACCGATTCCGTGATGCAGGAAATTTACTGGATTACCGCCCGCGCCCAGGCTTATCAGGGCGTAAATGCCAAAATTCCCATTGACATTTTCCCTTGTAGGTTTACCCAGAAAAATTGGGCTTACCTGCAAACCAATTATGCCCATAAACCCCTGGTGCTCAAATTCTGGAAGAATATTGAAGAAGGTTTTAAGTTCTTCAATACCTATAAAATCCCGCCAGGCTATTGGGTTGATGACTCCGGATTATACAAAATTGTATTTCCGCAGAACTACCATTTATTCAACGAAAATCACTGATTTACCATGGCCTGGCTGATTTGCGGATTGGGCAATCCCGGTGAGGAATATGCCGCTACCAGGCACAATATTGGTTTCGCCGTACTGGATTTCCTGGCCGAAAAACACCAGGCCGCCTGGACTTTGGAACGTCACGGCTGGACCTGCAAAATCCGCATTCGCGGGAAGGAACTGGTACTGCTGAAGCCCAACACCTATATGAACCTGAGTGGCAAAGCCGTAGCTTACTGGATGCAACAGGCCAAACCGGCTGCAGGTCAGATGCTGGTGATCTGCGACGACCTGGCACTGCCGCTCTTCAAGCTCCGGTTGCGCGGCAAGGGAAGCCACGGCGGTCAGAACGGTTTGAGAAACATCATTGAAGTGCTTGGAACCGAGGAATTCCCCAGGCTTCGGGTAGGCATTGGTAGTGATTTTCCCAAAGGACGGCAGGTGGAATATGTGCTGGGCTCTTGGACTGCTGCCGAAAAGGAAGAACTGCCCGCTTGTCTGGCTCGGGCCGCATCATGCATCGAAAGCATGGTGCATGCAGGTTTGGGCACCGCCATGACCCAATTCAACAACTGAAACGGGCTTTAATCGCCCAAATCACGCGTGGCGGCGCGAACCACATCAAACCGGGTAAAGAATTCCCTGGCAATAATGCGCAATACCGTATAAGCGGGCGCACCTAAAACCATTCCCGGGATTCCCGCCAATGTTCCGGCCATCAGCACCACCAGAAACAACTCAAGTGGATGCGCCTTCAGGCTGTTTGAAAAGATGAGCGGATATGTAAGGAAGTTGTCGATGAATACCGCCACCACAAATACCAGCGACATATACAGCATGTCCGGAACCACCGATTGGTAAAAATCCAGTCCGAGGTGCGTTGACACACCGAGAATCAATCCAAAGCCCAGGCCGATCCAGGGTCCGAGGTAGGGAATCAGGTTCACGATGCCGGCAAATACCGCAATGGTAAACGCGTACTGTTCCCCGATGATGGTTAAACCCAGGAAGATGATGATGGAAAAGCTGATTACCTGCAGCAGCAAGGCCTGCACATAACGCGAAAGCATGCTGTTTACCGCCCGGAGGATGCGCTGCATGGCCGGCTCATGACGC
This sequence comes from Bacteroidota bacterium, assembly GCA_039796915.1. Classification (GTDB taxonomy): domain Bacteria; phylum Bacteroidota; class Bacteroidia; order NS11-12g; family UBA955; genus REEB481. The sequence continues at coordinate 4,044 of JBDKIU010000149.1, forward strand.
GCAGGAGTTACCAAATGCACCAGGCGATAAAACAAGAACCGGTCGCGCAGGAAAAAGAAGGTGATGAAGGAAATGGAAAACAACGCGCCGGCCAGGGCACC
>JBDKIU010000150.1:0-15169 GCA_039796915.1 Bacteroidota bacterium
ATGCTGAAACGGGGATGCGTTTATTTTCTTCCATGCCAATCTACCCAGAAACCGGTCATGCCGAGTTTCACTGCTTCGGCCAGGTGAAAGCGCAGTGTTTCTGCGGCGGCGCGTGCATCCAGCCAGCGACCGTCGAGTTCTTCCGGCAAGGGACCTGCCGAGCCATATTCAAACTGGTGGCCGCAACGGGCGTTGATCCAGTCTCTGTGGCTGTAACGCTTCAGTTTATATCCTTTCTTCAACAGAAATTTCCGCAGCAAGCCTGCCCAGATGGGCTCCTTGGCAAAGCGGTTCACGCCATACACAGGCATGCCTGGTTCCATGGCTTCAAAAGCGGTTTGATCCACCAGCCGGAACTGACGGTAGCCCAGCCGTTGCAGTTCCTTCAGCGTGGCCATTGCTTCTTCATCGTCGGGAATATGATCGGCAGTGAGGCTGAGCGCTTCCACAGAAATGTATTCTGGCGCGAGTTCCGGCGACAGGGTTCTGAGTGCGTGCACGTCATATCCTTCAATGTCTATTTTCAGGAAGTACGGCTTCCCGTAGGTGCGCACCAGCGTGTCCAGCCGCACGGTGGCAACCTTCTCAATCCTGGTTCCCAGAGCATTGCGGCCCGCAAAATCTTTGTTCAGGCTGTTCCATTCGGAGTTGTCGGAAATGAAGAATTCCACTTCACGGTCGTCGAACTCGTAAATGGCCTTGCCGACCAGCGTAAGTTGTCCCTGGGCAATGGCTGCGGCATGCTGTTCTTTTCCGCGGGCGATCAGGGCCTGATCGGCATCTACAGCAACAACGCGGTAACCCTTTTTGAGGTAATAAGCGGTATCCTGACCTTCGTGAAAACCAATGTCGTACACCAGTTTTCCTGTGTTTTGTGAGGCGGCCATAAGTTTATTGGGTTTGAAGAATAAGCATTTGAAAATGAGGACTGCTTTTTCACGGGCGGGCATTTGCCGCAGCATCGGACTGCGGAGCATAAACCACGCCGCCGGACTGAAGCGCCTCAGGCGATAGATGGCGGTGCGCCACCAGTAATACAGCTCTTTGTTCAGGGCATGTGCCTGGCGTACCGGAATCACTTTTTGTCCGTGCAGCTGATGCAGGAGTTCGAAGCACTCTTTCGGCGCGCTTAGCGGTGTTCCTTTCTGGTAGAGCAGGTTGCCCAGCGCTTGTTGTTCAGCAGCATCAAGGGCGTGCCCCAGCAGTCGTTGCCAATGGGCGGCAACTACCTTCAGGGTATTGTCCTGAATTTCTCTGCTGAAGGTCATGCTTTCGCTGCTTCCGTGTACGCGGTATTTCCCAAGGATGTCGGCCAGCACCAGAAAGCGGTGGCCTGCGGAAGCACCGCGCAGCCATACGTCGTAATCTTCAGCGCTTTTGTATTGCGCATCATAGGTGAAGGTTTCCAGAAAAGACTTCCGGGCCATCACGGTAGAATGAAGTATAGTATTTGAAAAAGGCAGACGACCCATGCAGGCTTCGGGGCTGAGCGCGCTGCCAAACACCTGTCCGGTAGCCTGGCCCTCGGCATCAATTACAGCGGCGCAGCCGGCCACCAGCGTCAGCGACTGATCTTTTTGAAAAGCGGCCAGTTGTTTTTCGAGGCGGTCAGGTTCAGCCAGGTCATCGCTGTCCAGGACGGCAATGTAGGTTCCCCGGGAAAGCGTAACCAAACGGTTGCGCGTGGCACTGATGCCAAGGTTCACCTCGTTGCGTTCATAGCGGATGCGGGGATCCTGGTACGACTTCACCAGGGCCGCCGAGCCATCGGTAGAAGCGTCGTCGAGCACCACAACTTCAAAATCGGTAAACGTTTGCTGCAGCACAGAATCCAGGCAGGCTTTGATGTAAGCTTCCCGGTTATACAGCGGTATGTTTACCGAAATCAACGGCATGGGTCAGCGTTGGAAGTGGTTGGGTTTAAATCCTTTGATGCGGTTGAAGAACATGCGGTTCATGAGGCGCGTAATGAGGCGGCTGGGATCGGGATCCATAATGTCTTTTCGCAGGGTGTAGGCGCGCGTGGGTTGCAGCAAATCAACACCTTTGAAGGTGCCACCGGAGAAATGTTCCGGCTGGAAGTAGCGGAATGGTTTTCCAAAGGAATTGAAAAAATATCCGTACATCAGCGCCCCGTGTTTGCCTTTGGGCTGCAGGTTGCGCTGAAGCAGCAGCGACATCACTTCTTCGTGACTGGTGGGAATATAATTGCTCCCCAGCTGGTCGTACAAACTGGGACCGGCCAGAATAGAAGGTTTGTCCCAGAAGGTTGCTTCAATACCAACAGTAGAGTTGAAGGTAAGCACCACCGATGCATGGTCGAGCAGCGCATAGGTGGAAATGGATGATTCAGGCGCAATGAACACCAATCGCTCCTGCTTCATGGATTCCAACTCCTTCTTCTCCGCCTCTGACGCGCCTTTCAGGTTGGGATGACAGCGCAGATACACGCGCACATCGGGATGTTGCTCCAGCTCCCTGCAGATTTTGCGGATGGCATTGTACTGACTCATGTAGAGTTTATTCTTCCAGTCGTCGGTACAGCTGATAAATTCATCTTCACTGGAATTGAAGATCACAATATTGTGCTTCCCGGGATCCCAGTCTTCAGGCATATTGCCTTCTTTCTGGTCTTTGACAAAAGAAATCCAGCCCTGCTCCTGTCCTTTGCGGCGTTCCGTATAAAACCGCGTTCCAACTTCTGAGCGGTGTGGTTCATCGGCCTGTTCCCAGGCTTCCCTGATCAGCTCCTGGATGAACAAATGATCCTGCGGCAGCCTGTTTTTGAACACTTCATAATGTTGCCAGTTGTAGCCGCGTTCATGGATATGACAAGGGATGCCCGCTTCTGTGCAGGCGCTGAGCATCGCCCTGGGATTGGGCAGTCTGCCGTTGAAGATGTACACCAGGTCCGGCTGTTCCCGTTCCAGGAACTTTTTACAGGCAGCGTAGGAAAGCGCGGCATGTGCCAGCAGATTGCGCAGCGTGGTGTTGTTGCTGCTCACATCGAGCGTAGAATCACGCAGAATGGAAACCAGCGTAGAACCTACGGCATAACCAATGGGGTATTGACCGATGTGGTATTCCTGCAGGTGATCCAATGAATCAAAGTTATGACGCACGGCTTCTGCTGCCTTGCGGTCTGCATCATCTGTATAATCAAGAACTTCGGCTACGCGCACCTTGCCATCCAGCAGGGAAATTCCCTTCTTCCTTCGACTGGTGCACAACATACATTTCAGCATTTTATGATCGAGGTTGGAATCACAGATGCCAAAGCTGGCATTGCAAACCAGCTGAACGACCTCGTGGCCTTCGTTCAGGTGGTTTTGCATGATTTCCAGCTCCGTTTCATAATGCTGGGGCCAGATGATGTGGGTACTAAAAACGACTACTTTCATGAGGGTTGATACAGATATAATGCACTTGGAATTCCGGCAACCTCGGAAGCATGGTCAAATTGAAAGCCTGCGGCGGTAAAGGCGCGCTGCGAGGCGGTATTTTGATTCATAATCCAGGCGCGGACCGGTATATTTTGTTGGTGTTGCTGATAGAAAAAGTCAAGAGCGGCGCGCAACATCGGCGTGGCATAACCCTTTCCCCGGTGTTCGGGAGCCAGGTTGATGCCAATAACCGGGCCTTCGGGTTTCAGGTCTATGCGCACTTGGCCAATCAGCTCATCAGGATGTTCCGCAGTGCTGAACATGAGGTAGGGCGCTTCCATTTGCCCAATTCTTTGTTCAAACCAGCGGGTATGGTCTTCCAGAGAAACAGGATTGCTGCTGTACGAATTGGAACGGGTGCGCGGATCCAGAAACCATCCGTACACCAAAGCACAATCCTGCGGCAGAGCCCTGCGAAATTGTAGTTCTGGCATCATCAATTACCTGCAGCCATAAAACGGGCCGGAAAACCATGGTCGCCCAGCTTTTTCTTGATGTCGTAAGACGTAAACTGGGTGAAATAGAATATGGCAGAGGCGCCGGCTGCCTTGATGCTGGTTTTTTGAAACAGTTCCAGAAAGTGTTCCGGACTGCCGCCACCGCCAACAGCAACTACAGGTGTATTTACAGTTTGCAGCACCTGCTGCACCAGTTCGGTATCGAAGCCCTGCATCATGCCATCCCGATCTACCGAGGTCAGGATGATTTCGCCGGCACCTTCCTGTTCCACCATCTTCACGAATTCAAGCGCATCGAGGCCTGTGGGCGTTTTGCTGTACAGTTCCCAGCGGCCATCGCCGGTGCGGCGCGCATCCACAGCCACGCTGATGCACTGCGCGCCAAACAGCCGCGCCGCTTCACCAATAAAGCTGCGGTTGTTGATGGCCATGTTCTTGATAAGCACTTTATCGGCGCCAATTTTCAACAGATCATTGATGTCATCCGGCGTGCGGATGCCGCCACCAATGGTCACGGGCATAAAACACTCGTCAATTACTTCCTTTACAAAAGGCAAGTTTATTTTTCTGCCGCTGTAGGTAGCGGTAATGTCTGTAAACACCAGCTCATCCACATTGCGGCTGTTGAATACACGGGCAGCCTGAATGGGGTTTCCCACCATTCTGGGATTGCCGAACTGCTTGGTTTTCACCAGGGCAAAGCCGTTGAAGGTCAAAACCGGGATGATGCGAACTTTAAGCATTTTGGGCGAAGAAATGTTCCAGCACTTTCAGGCCGGAGCGTTGACTTTTTTCGGGATGAAACTGGCAACCAAACACCGGACCGCGCTGCACTGCGGCAACTACGGGTCCGCCGTAATCTGTCGTGGCCGCGATGTCTGCTTCATTTTGCGGCACGAAATGGTAACTGTGGACGAAATAAAAATCCAGGTCTTCGAGCTCCCCGAAATACGTAGGGTTCTTGATGTCGAGGTTGTTCCAGCCCATGTGCGGAACGGGCAGGTCGCATTCCAGGGCGCGCACTTCGCCGGGAATCAGTCCCAGGCCGCTGCAGCGTTCGGGTTCAAAGCCGGTATCGGCCAGCAATTGCATGCCCAGACAAATGCCGAGCAGTTTGGCATCGCCGCTGCCCAGGCGCATCCTGATGGCGTCTGACAGTCCGCTGCTGTTCAGGTTTTCCATGGCCGCCTGAAACGAACCCACGCCGGGAAGAACCAGCGTATGGGCAGCCATCACCTCTTCCGGATGGGCAGAAATGCTGTGCGCCACGCCTATTTTGCGCAGGGCCTTCGAAACCGAAGCCAGGTTGCCCATGCCGTAGTTGATGATGACGCAGCTCATCGAACCTCGTAGTTGCGGATCAGGTTGCCCGCTTCGTCTTTCAGGAATGCACCGTGTTCATCCCTCTGAAACAACAGCGGATTGGTAAAGGAATCGATGATGGCATCAATGTCTGCCTTGCTCATACCCGAATATTTGATGAATTCGTTGATGCTGAGGTGCGGGTATTTCCCGTCGTATTGCTTCACCAGTTTCAAACCTTCTTCACGGGTAAGCCTGTTGTTGCGGATGTCGATACAGGCATGATCTGTGGCGCGGCCAAAACCGTACTTCACAAACTTGAGGTAGTCATGCAGGCCGTGCATCTTTTCATCCAGGTTTTCGTAGTTGGTATAAGTTCCTTCTACAGGACCGTCTTCTTTTACGGAGAAGCCATGCTGTTTCACAATTTCGAGTTGCTTTCGGGCATCCCAGAAGAAATAATGGCCGAGGAACACGCTCACGATTCCCACTTTTTTCAATTCTTCTTCCGAAGGATAGAAATAGGGCGTCAGCTCGCGTTCGGTAAGTCCGTCCACGCCAACCATATCCTGGATGCGGTTGCCCAGCAGGCCACCAAACTCTTCCAGCCAGGCCCTGTCAAGCACGTTGTTCTTGATGCTTTCCAGCGGACCGCCGTATTCTTTCTGCGGATTTTCACCCCAAACAATCAGCGGAATGCCAAATTTCACGGCAACCATCACCGGAATGGTGAAAATGCCGAGGTGGTTGGGCCACATTTCATCGCCCACCCTTTTGAATCCTTCCACCACCATTTTTTTGTAGGCAGGATGGTTTTTCTTGAAGTACACCACGTCCATGCCCATGTCTGAAAGGTTGTCGAGGTTGCGTTGTCCCAGTTCTGTGATGTTGGTGGTTTCAAAACATACACACAAAGGGTTCATGCCGCATTCGTTTTTCAGAAACCATGCCTGATACGTGCTGTCTTTGCCGCCGCTCACCGGAACAAGACAGTCCCAGCCGGGCTGACCTTCCGGTTTGCGGTAATGCTCCACAATGCTGAAAAAATCTTTGCGTCGCTGTTCCCAGTCTATTTCGCCGGCCTTTTTGGCGGCACCAATACAGGCGCTGCACACGCCTTGTTCGTCAAAGAACAAATCCGGTTTTGATTCCGGAAATACGCATTTGCTGCAGTATCTGAGGTCTATCATGATGGCTGATATTTTTTGTTTCTATGGTTTGAAGTTATTGAATCAAATCTTCCTGGAGCGGTGTTCCTTTGGGAATAAAGCGGGAAGCTGTTTTTCCCAGGATGTCAAAGTATTGTCTGGCAGGAATGCCTTTTGCCGGGCGAATCACCCGGAGGTTTTGATCGCTGAACGCGGTACCTGCTTCAATATCGCAGGCTGCATAAATGGAACGCTTGAAGATGGAAGAACCAAGCTGTCCGGGATGTGTGATCAGCGCCGGAACGCCCATGGCTTTCCACGCATCGGTGCATTCTTTCACCATGGTGGCAAATTCAGCCGGTTCCAGCGAAAAAGCAGCATCTACACCGCCTTCACTTCGGTCGAGGGTAATGTGCTTCTCAATGATGCAGCCGCCCATGGCGATGGAAGCAATGGCCACGCCAATGCCCAGCGTATGGTCCGACAGGCCAATCAGCGTCTGATAGCGCGACGCCAGCAGCGGCATGGCACGCAGGTTGGAATCTTTGGGATCAGAAGGGTAATTGCTGGTACATTTCAGCAACGCCACCTCGTGCGTGCCTTCCCCGCGGATGAAGTTCATGGTATCGTCCAGCTCCGGCCAGTCAATCACACCGGTGGACAAAATCATGGGCTTCCCCGTGGCCAGCACTTTTCTGATGAGCGGCGTATGGGTGTTTTCAAACGAAGCTACTTTGTACAGTTTGCTGCCCAGCGATTCCAGGAAGTCCACCGCTGTTTCATCAAAGGGCGAGCTGAAACAAATCAGGCCTCTGGATGCAGCATGCGCGTACAACGCCGGATGCCAGTCCCAGGGCGTAAACGCTTCTTCGTAGAGTTCGTATAAATCTCTGCCATACCATAGCGATTTAGGGTCTTCTATGCGATAAACCCCGGGCATGGTGATGGTATCTGCGGTATAGGTTTGCAATTTCACGGCCTGAACGCCGGCATCTGCTGCGGCATCAATCAGGCGGAGCGCCCGTTCGAGCTCACCGTTGTGGTTTCCGCTTAATTCTGCAATGATGAACGGCCTGAATTCAGGACCTATCTGTAGTTCGTTGAAACCAATGGTACTCATGCGGTTGTAAGGTGTTGAAAGGTATTCCGGATGGCCCGCGGCGGATTCCAGGATTCCCTGTGTTGTGGTTCAGGTTTTTGATTCAGGTAATGTTCAAAGTCTTGTGCCAGCTGCTTCCATTCCAGCGGGAACGCCATGCCTTCGCTGCACACGCCTTCGAACAAAATACGCTGGTTTTCAGTATAACACAGTGCAGCCGGATACAGTCCGGAAGCCCAGGCTTCCAAAACCACGGTACTTGCCGCGGTAATGGCCTTGCTGCTTTGCAGCATCAGCTGGTGCATGTGTTGTTGCGTTGCATTGTACACTAAAGCCACCTGCGGATGCTGTTGCACAAACTGCTGCAATCCGTTTCTGTGCGCTTCGGAAAAGTTATTCGTACAAACCACCGTCCAGCGAAGTTCCGGATGTGCCGGCACCAGTTGCTGCAGCAGTTGCAGGGACAAATCGCCGGGATCGGCGCCGCCAAGGGTGATCAGCACTTCGCCGTTCCGCTTTGCAGCTGTGGGCGGGGTTTGATAAAAATCCGGACGAAGCAGGGCGAATGCCTTTCCGCAGCAATAGGTAATGCCTTCCTGCGTATAGCGGGATCGGCTGTTGGGCGCGTGGTTGATGATGACATCAGCGGCAAATGGACCGCGGGCGAAATCGTCCACAAGTACCAAAGCAAAGCCCAGTTTTTTGGCTTCCTGTTGATAGGCGTAGTCGAAATGATAACCGTCAAGCACCAAAATCGCTTGCTCGGCCGTCACATCCTTCCATTCTTCGCTGCACCGTCCGCAGGTTTCTGCTTCAAGCACTTGGATACGCACGCCTTCCGGAAGGTTTTGTCTGAACACGTTGGCACCGGTTTCACCGCATACCGCTACAAGTTCCAGCGATTCGGGAAGCATGGCTGCCAGCGCGCACATGCGGTTCACATGTCCCCAGCCAATTTCGGGGCCGCCGTCAGCGCGCAGGTACACCGTGTTTCTCATCCGTTTCTAAAAGCTTTGGTCAGCTGTTCCGCCCGAATCCAGTCAGCTTCTTCATCAATATCTACCGCTGCATACCAGGGAATTTCTACACCTTTCACCCTTCCGGCGATGATGCGGCCGGTTTGGGTAAAGCTGTGGGTATTCAGCAGGTAATACTGTCCGCTGTCGTAATAACCCGCTTCCAGATCCTGACTGCGGGTGAGGGCATGTTCCGGATGCATGAATTCCACGAATCCTTCCTTATTCACTTTCAGGGCGCGCTGCACCGGATACGGGAAACGCAATACGGGCATCACCACATCTGCCACTCCGGCTTCCAGATCGGCACAGCCTTGTTGAATCAGCCGCGGATCGGCAAAAAAGGAAGTGGCCAGAAACAGTCCAACAGCGTCAAAAAACTGGCCGCGCGCGGCATATTGCTGCAGCACTTCCTGAAGCACATCGGCAAGCGTGGCATGGTCGCCGGCGCTGCTGCTTCCCCGGAAAAAGGGAACTTCTGCGCCACAGGCCCGTGCGGTTTCAGCAATGCGTTCATCGTCGGTGCTCACCATCACGGTATCAAAACAGGCGGCATCGCGCGCAGCCTGAACAGGCCAGCACAGTGCAGGTTTGCCTAAAAACGGGCGGATATTTTTCCCGGGAATACGTTTACTCCCGCCTCGTGCTGCTATGATGGCTAATCGCTTCACGCAAAGAATGCGCTGATGGTTTGAATCACATATTCCTGTTCCTCATCGCTCATCGAAGGAAACATCGGCAGACTCAGACAATGACTGTAATAGGCTTCGCTGCGCGGAAAATCTCCGGGAGCATAACCCAGGCTGCGGTAATACGGGTGCGTATGGCAGGGAATGTAATGCACCTGACTGTAGATGCCACGCTCTTTCAGGAAATCATACAGTTCTTTCCGGCGGTCGGTGAGCACCACATACAGGTGATATGCATGCTTTCCGGCTGCAGTGGTTTGCAGGGTTTTTAAGGGCATTCCTTGAAATGCCGCGTCGTAGCGTGCCGCAATCTGCCGGCGGCGCTGCAAGCCTTGTTCGGCGCGTTTCAGCTGCGAGCTTCCCAGCGCACACTGGAAATCGGTAATGCGGTAGTTGTAGCCAAGTTCCTGCATTTCATGGTACCAGCCTCCGTGGTTTTCGTGCATTTTGGCCGGATCTCGCGTGATGCCGTGCGTGCGCAGCATCATGATGCGTTCGTAGAGTTCTTTATTGTTGGTGGTAATCATTCCTCCTTCGCCGGTGGCAATATGTTTCACCGGATGGAAGGAAAAGATGGCCAGATCTGCATAGGCTCCATTGCCGCAGCGCTGCTCCACACCTTTGGAATCGGTGAAGGATGCGCCCGGCGCGTGGCAGGCATCTTCGATGATCCAGAGTCCGTGGGCGTCGGCAAGTGCCCTGAAGGCTTCCAGGTTCACGGGATTTCCGGCAAAATCCACCGGAATGATGCCGCTGTACGTGCCTTTTGGCGCGGCTTCCAGCATACGCTGAACCGCGTTGATGTCGAGCAGGCCTGTTTCAGGGTCGATGTCGGCAAACACTACTTCACCGCCACAGTACAGCACACAGTTGGCACTGGCGGCAAAGGTGATGGGCGTAGTAATGACTTTGCTTCCCGGCTTCACACCCAAAGCAAGCGCCGACAAATGCAGTGCGGCGGTGCCGTTGCTCAGCGCGATGGCATAGGTGCTGCCTGTATATTGGGCAAAAGCTGCTTCAAAGGCTGCAATAGCCGGACCTTGGGTCAGGAAATCACTTTGCAGCGCTGTGCGCACGGCATCGAGGTCTTCCTCGGTAATGTGTTGCCTGCCGTAGGGAATGCTGTATTGATGTGCCTTGGGATCCACAACAAACGGTTTTACATGGGTTGGAACGAAGCATCTACGTGGGCAGTGATTTGCTCACGGATTTCCTGAACCGTCAGGAAATGCGGGTTGGTGCCGGAGTTGTACTTGAATCCGTATTCAGCCATTTTACCACCAAACGCTGCCGCCAGATCTTCGGGTTTCCAGATGGGCATACTTGGACAGATGACGAAATAATCCTTGAACTCAATGGTGTTCAGGGCATCGGTTTCGGTAATCATCTCTTCGTGCAGTTTTTCACCCGGACGAATGCCTACGATTTCATGACGCACACCGGGCGCGATGGCTTCGGCAACATCCATGATGCGGTAGGAAGGAATGCGGGGAACGAAAATTTCACCACCCCAGGCATTGCCGAGGGCGTAGAATACCAATTTCACGCCATCTTCCAGCGAGATGTTGAAGCGGGTCATGTCCTGGTGTGTGATGGGCAAAACACCGTCTTTTCTGCGGGAGAGAAAGAACGGAATCACCGAGCCACGGGAACCAATCACATTGCCGTAGCGCACCACAGAAAAGCTCACCTCGCGGTGGCCTTTGAAGTTGTTGGCAGCTACAAACAGTTTATCGGAACACAGTTTTGTTGCACCGTACAGGTTGATGGGCGCAGCTGCTTTATCGGTGCTCAGGGCCACCACTTTTTTCACGCCCATATCGAGGGCCGCATCAATCACATTTTCGGCACCGAAGATGTTGGTTTTGATGCATTCCATGGGGTTGTACTCGGCAGCGGGCACTTGCTTCAGCGCAGCGGCGTGTATGATGATGTCAATGCCTTCGCAAGCCCTGCGAAAGCGGTCGCCATCGCGCACGTCGCCAATGAAAAAACGGATGAAGGGATAATCTTTCTCCGGATACAGCTGGCTCATTTCAAACTGCTTGAGTTCATCGCGGGAATAGATCACCAAACGTTTCACACCGGGGAAATGGGTGCTCACCATTTCTACGAATTTTTTGCCGAAGGAACCGGTTCCGCCGGTTACCAGTATGCTTTTCCCATTTAAGTCAGGTAACTGATTCATAGTTCTGTTTTGTAGTTAAGTTGGAAGTATCCTGTTTGTAATGCGCTTTCGTTTTCGGGAACACGAATCACGAGGGGCGCGGTCATATTATCAATAACATCGTAAGGCATTTCCTGTCTGGAGCTGCCCAGCCAGTAGTAGGTTTCGTACACGCCGGGGCTGAGGTTCAGCTGTGGCAGGGTAAGACGAAACGCAATGTTGCCTGTTTTGCCGTCAACCGGAATGCGGATGCGTTCGGTAGCGGTTACCATTTCACGGCTCAGGGATGAGCGGAGTGCCAGCAGGAAGAACAGTTCGGGAACGGGTTCGTTTACCTGAAAGTTGAAGGTAAAAGACACATCCGAACGGTAGTCAAATTCATGCTGCTCCTGTTCCGTTCCGTGGCTGTGCATGCTCAGCGAGCTGATACGCACCTGTCCGCTGCCTCTGCGAAACTGTGCATCCTTCAGGCTGTCGTGACTGGTCAGGTCGGCCCGCATGGTGCTGTTCACATATTCACGGATCACCGTGTCGGCATTGCCTTCGTGGCTGATGCTGCCTCTTTCAATCATGATGGCGCGGTCGCAGATATCGCTCACAGCGCCCATGTTGTGGCTCACAAACAATACGGTTCTGCCTCCGCCGGCTACTTCTTTGATTTTGCCGAGGCACTTCTTCTGAAATTCGGTATCGCCCACGGCCAGCACTTCATCAATAACCAGGATTTCAGGTTCCAGATGCGCTGCCACCGCAAAAGCCAATCGCACGTACATCCCAGAAGAGTAGCGCTTTACGGGTGTGTCGATGTAGCGCGCCACTCCGGAGAACTGAACAATTTCATCAAATTTCCTTTTGATTTCAGATTTGCTCATGCCCAGGATGGCGCCGTTCAGAAATACATTTTCGCGTCCGGTAAGTTCCGGATGGAAACCGGTTCCCACTTCCAGAAGGCTGGCTATTTTTCCTTTGATGCGGATTTCTCCGGTGGTGGGCGTGGTCACGCGCGACAGGATTTTGAGCAAGGTAGATTTACCGGCGCCATTGCGTCCGATGATGCCCATCACTTCGCCCTGCCTTACTTCAAAGTTGATGTTCTTCAAAGCCCATACGTAACGCTCTGCAGAGGCTACGGTACGGTCGTTTTCTGCTCCTACAAAAGCCAAAGGGTCGGGTTTCCCAGATAGGCGATACAAAAAACGCTTGAGGTCGTCGCTCAGGGTTTTACCTGAAAGCAAGCCCAATCGGTATTGCTTGCTGATGTTTTCCGCTTCAATTACAACTGGTTGTATCATATCAAACGGTATCCATAAATGATTTCTCAACCCTGTTGAACAACAGGGCTGCAAGGAAGAACACAATAACCATAAAGCCGGCGCTGTAGCTCAGGGCGTACAGATTGATTTCGGCGCCTTTCCCCATCAGCGCGAAGCGGAATGTTTCAATCACCGAAGTCATCGGGTTGGCCCAAATCACCATGCGATAGGTTTCATTCTTGATGAGGAACAAGGGAAATACCAGGGTGCTGGCAAACTTAAGCAGTTCCACACCAAAGGCCACCAGAAAGGATAAGTCGCGGTATTTCGTTGTCAGGCTGGAAATCAGAATGCCCATGGAAAGGCCCAAACCAGCCATGATGATGATGACCACCGGCAGCAGCAGGATGTATGCGGTGATGTTGAATTCATAATTTCCCTGGAAATAGTAATAAAGCCAAACAGCCACCAGCAGCACCATTTGCACGGCGAACTTGGCCAGGTTGGAAATAACCACACTGAACGGAATCACCAGACGCGGGAAGTACACTTTTCCATAGATGGAAGCATTTCCTGTAAAGGTGGAAGAAGTTTTCATGAGACATTCGTTGAAATAGTTCCAGGGAATGATGCCTGCCATGTAGAACAGCACCGCCGGAACATCTTTAGGTCCGAGTCCGGCCAGCGAGCCAAACACAAAGGTGAACACCACTGTGGTAAGGATGGGCTGAACCACAAACCACACCGGACCCAACAACGTTTGCTTATACACCGCCACAATGTCGCGGCGTACAAACTGCGCCACAAGATCGCGGTAGCGCCAAACCTCTTTGAGGTTTAAATCAAGCCAGCGCGTATGGGGCCTGATGATTAAATCCCATTTTTTATGCTTCATGTATCAATAATTTTTTCAAGATAAGCGGCTGGCAAACGCACGCGGATGCCTTGCCTGATTCCTTCCAGGGCAATCTGAAAACCGGATTCTTTTTCGTGATCCAGAACAGTTCCCAAACAGCCTTTCAGCGGACCCTGAATTACACGTACCGCGGTTCCCCGTGGCGTTCCGGGTTCCAGTCCGGCAACTTCCAGGTCATACCCGTGGTCAATCAGCTGCCGGATGAGGGTGATTTCTTCGTCGCGAACCACCGCAGCTTTCCCGTCGAAGCGCACATAGGCCACCACGCCCGGAACCTGCAGCACCCGATCTTGCTGATGTGCCAGAGGACGAACCATCACATATCCGGTGAACAAAGGGAAATCCACCCATTTGTTGCGGTCGCTCCAACGCTGCAACCGGCGCATCAGCGGAACATAAGATTCAATCTGCTGCTGCTCCAGCCGGGCAGAAACGGCCTTCTCCTGCCGGGAAGACACATACACTACGTTCCAAGGAGTATTGTCTGCTGCGTTCATGGCTTCGCCTCCTCAGTCCCATACGGACCAAGCAGGATGTTGATTCGGTTTTGCAGCAACTCAGCGGCTCCAGAGCAATAACGGCTCCGCCTGCTTGCTGCGAATTTTTTCTATATCAAAGGTCTCAGGTTCAAAAATGATATACCTGATGCGCCTTTCTATTTTCTGTTCCACCTTGGCCACCAATTCAAGCAAAAACGACTGGTTGATGCGGCCAACCATCACCAAATCAATGATGCCCGCATCCAGGCCGCGTGCGTAATCGCCCACCACAAAAACCTGCTCCACTTCGCCCAGGTGCTTGATGACATATTCCACAATTTGGTCTATGCCCACGTATTTCAGTACAATGCTTCTGATGTCGCCAAACAGCGGATGCGATGTGTTGGCGCTGAACACCTTCTTGTTTCCTTCACTGGAGCTTTTCAGCATTCCGGCCTTCTCAAACCGATTCAGTTCCAGCCGGATGGCATTGGTGCTTTCCCCAAACTCTGCCTCCAAATTCCGCAAATAGGCTTTGTTCGCGCTGTTCAGAAAGAACTTCAACAGCAGCTTCACCCGCGTTTTGGAAGAGATGAGGGTATCAATCATGAATGAGTAGCAAAATTACTCATTTTGTGAAATTGTGCCATTTTTTTTATGGGTTGAAGAAGGCTTCCGACCAATACCTCACAAACCCCACACCCCATTGAATCAGCTCCTGTCGGCCCGCTACAGGTTCATCCAGCGCCAGCCGCAAAGCATCCAGCGGAACATTGATGCCGGCGCCCAAACAACTGCTCACGGTTCCCTGCAGGCGCGGATTGATTTCCAGAATGGTCATTTCACCGCGTTCATTTTCACGGAACTGCAGGCCCAGCGGACCATGCAAACCAAGCGAATCCACCAGCTTGTGCACCATGTTCAGGATGTCGTCGCGGCGGATGAAGGTTCCTTTTACGCTGATACCGTTCACCATTTTGTCGCGACTGCGGGTAATGGCGTACAACACTTTCCCATGTTGGGCCAGCACATCTACGGAGTATTCCGTACCCGGAAGGTATTCACAAACCAGCAACTCCATGCCCAGGTCGGCGGGCAGCAGGTGAGGCAATTCTTCCCTGCGGTAGTAATAGCCTGAGCCGGGTTTTTCATGCAACACGTTTCTGCGCAGGGCTTCGTGGGTTCCGAGGATGATGCCA
>JBDKIU010000151.1:0-3837 GCA_039796915.1 Bacteroidota bacterium
GCGCAGGCTCCGCCCATTCCGTTGAAGAAAGAAACCATCTGAGGCATCGACGTCATTTTCACGCGTTTGGCCATCAGGGTTCCGATGATGGTTCCAATGACCAGCGCCGCAATGATGAGCCCTTTATTGCCCAAATGAACTCCTTCGTTTTCGTAAAGGAAAATGGTGCCGAACACGGCAATGCCCATACCTACAGCGGCAAGGATGTTTCCTTTGCGCGCCGCATCCGGACTGTTCATGTATTTAAGTCCCAGCACAAACGAGATTGCCGCCAGGAGGTATAAGAATTCAAGCAACTGATGCGCCATGGTTTATTTCTTTTTCTTTTTAAACATGTCCAGCATGCGGTCCGTAACTACAAAGCCTCCAACCACATTCAGGGTTCCAAGAATTACGCCTATAAAGCCGAGGATTAAGGAAAGATAATCGTCGGCAGGGGCTTTGCCCAGTACAATCAGCGCGCCGATCAGCACCACGCCGTGAATGGCGTTGGCACCGCTCATCAGCGGCGTGTGAAGTACAGAAGGTACGTGGGAGATGAGTTCAATTCCCACGAAAATCATCAGCACAATCAGATAGATGTAGCTGATGTGTGCGTATATAAATTCCAGTATCTGGGTCATGATTATGCTTGTTTGCGGATGGTTCCTTCGTGACAGATCAGGCAGGCTTCCAGGATTTCATCTTCCAGGTTGATGATGGCATCTCCTTTGGGCGCCAGCAGTTTCATGAACTCGGCCACGTTGCGTGAAAAGAGGTCGGAGGCGTTGGTGGCCAGTGTTGATGGCAGGTTGCTTACACCCACGAGTGTTACACCATTTTTCACCACCACCTGATCTACCACTGAAGCCGGGCAGTTGCCGCCCTGTTCAACAGCCATATCGACCAAAACGGCGCCGTTCTTCATCAGTGCCAGTTGTTCATCATCCACCAGAACAGGGGCTTTGCGGCCCGGAACCAACGCAGTGGTAATCACGAGGTCTGCCTGCGCCAGGCTCTTGTTCACGGCTTCGCGCTGCAACCTGCGGTATTCTTCGCTGGCTTCACCTGCGTAACCGCCTTGGCTGGACACTTCGGCACCTTTTACTTCTATGAATTTGCCACCAAGACTTTCCACCTGTTCTTTAGTTTCAGGGCGAACGTCGGTAGCTTCCACCACCGCACCCAGTCGCTTGGCTGTGGCAATGGCCTGAAGTCCGGCAACACCTGCACCGAAAATCAATACGCGGGCGGGGGTGATGGTTCCGGCTGCAGTCATCAGCAGGGGAAATACTTTTTTCATGTGGTGGGCGCCCAAAATCACGGCACGGAAGCCGGCCAGGTTGCTTTGAGAACTCAGCACGTCCATGCTTTGTGCACGTGAAATTCGAGGAATGGCATCCAGCGACCAGGCGCTGATGTTGCGGCTGTTCAGGGCCTCAATCAGTGCGGAATTGCTGCGGTGGTACAACATGCTCAGCAGCGCTTTTCCCTGAGGAATGGAACTGATGAGTGCCTCGTCCGGAACATTGATTTGAATCAACAGGTCTGCGGCATTCAAAACCGTATTGCGGTCTGCGACCTGCACGCCGGCAGCAGTGTATTGTTCATCGGTATACGAGGAACCGAGACCGGCGCCTTGTTCTACCCAGATTTTGTGATTGTCTTTAACCCATGAAGCGGCGATGGCCGGGTTCACAGCAACGCGGTGTTCTCCGGTTCTGCTTTCCTTAAGTATTCCGATGTTCACGTGTTTGATCCTTGATACGGTTGCGAAAATAGGGAAGAACCGCCCTCAGGCGTATGCTATGGCCGTGATAAAATAGATTAAACCTTATTGTCGAACGAACATCACCGCTTGCTCGCCGGCCCCTGAACCTTGCAATACATAGGTGCCTGCGGGAAGTGTGCTGATATGCAGCGTGAGACCATCGCGCTGAACCTGCGAGGTGTATTCTTTTCCGCTCAGGTCGAAAATCCGGAAATGCCAGCCGGCGGGTGGCTCCGGACTGATGATGATATGGTTCGCAGCCGGAATGGGGAAGATCTTCGTCGTCAGGGTCTCCAGCGACTGCGTATTGCTGCCTGCCACCACCGAAAGCAGGTTGCTCATCAGGGTGTCATCGGTGCCAAAAGTATTGCTTGCGGTTAACTGCACGCTGTACACGCCGGGCGCGGTAAACAATACCTTGGGGTTTTGACTGGTTGAAGAAGTTCCTCCGGTAAACACCATGTTGGCGGGGGAAATGGTCCATTTCCAGCCGGAAGGCAGGCGCGTGCTGCGGTCGGTAAAGGCAAAGGTGTCATTCGTGCTGCCGGTTTTACGGTTTACGGTGAATGATGCTACCGGACGCAATGGTGATTTTAAACCGAGGTATTTATCGCGGTAGCGGATGAATTGCGGGGTGAATGTGCCGCCGGTAAGGCTTCCGCTCACTTCCAGAACAGGGATACGTTCGGCGGTACTCAGGAATTTATATTGAACGGTGGTACGTGGAAATGGAAATTTAAAAGTTCCCGAACCAATGGTGTCAATCTCCGGGATGGTGGTTTTCACCTGCAAACAGGAAAATGATCCGTAAGGCGTGATTACCGTGCCGTAACCAGTTACTTCATTGATACGATACCCTTTTTGTGTCAGAGAAATGAAGGTGGCCAGCTGGAAGCTCACCTTAAAGGTGCTGCTGTCGCGGTCGCCGTACTCAAGCGGGAACTGATACACTTCATCCGGGTCGCTGTAGTCACTGGGAATGGGGAAGCCGTTGAACGTTAATCCGCGTCCTTCCGCAGTAAACTTGGCGCTGCTGTTTTTATAGAAGTCATAAATATCCTTCACCTTAAACTGCCCGAATCCGAAGGAATCCGCCACCTTAAGTCCGAAGGTGCTCAAACCCCAGAAAAAGTATGCGGGGTTTACCTGCACTGAGGATTTATACTGATAGATGTCTTGTCCTGTGGGCGTCAGCTTGGAAAAGTCCCAGGTGATGCCTGCACCGGTTTTTTTATAGTCAATCTGACTGCTGATCGCGGCGTCTGAATAACGCAGGGTGTCGCCGGATTTTGGCATGTGGCTGCTGTTGATGGTGATTTGCGCCTGGGCTGCGGGCAGAAAACAGGTGCTCAAACAGGCGGCAATCAGGGTGCGAACATGATTCATAAGCTGGTCAAATGTAGTTATTACATTTTACAATCGTTTCAGGCGCGCGTGGTCTGCCTGCTTAACTTCGCGGGATATGAGGCTGCTTCTGTTGTCCATGAGCCTGTGCCTTGCTGCCATCCCGAAACTGAGGGCCCAGCAAATCAGCGCAGTGCAATACAACATCCATCTGGACGTGTATAAATCTGCTAAAACCCTTGCCGGTTTTACTACGGTGCTGTTGAAATCTGCAGCAACGTATCAGGGTGATGTTGCCCTCGATCTGCTTGGGTTTACCGTTGATTCTGTGAAGGTTGATGGCGTGTTGCAATCCTTCCGCCGCAATGGCAGCAAATTGCTCGTGCCCGTTCAATTTGCATCGCCGGCAAGCCAGGTAGCCGTAAAGGTGTTTTATGCCGGAACGCCACAAAAAGATGCAAGCTGGGGCGGATTTTATTTCGATGGTGTCTATGCCTACAATATGGGCGTTGGCTTTGATGCCAATCCGCACCCGTTTGGGCGTTGCTGGTTTCCTTGTTTTGATACCTTTACCAGTAAAGCTGCTTATTTCTTCAACATAGGTGTCGATTCGTCTGATGTTGCCCTTTGCAACGGACTTTTGCAGGGAACTTTGGGCGACCGCCCGGGACGCAGGCGCTGGATTTGGGAGCAGAAAGAGCCCATTCCCAGCTATCTGGCGAGTGTGGCTGTTGCGCCATACA
>JBDKIU010000152.1:0-16666 GCA_039796915.1 Bacteroidota bacterium
ATAACATCGTTGAACCTAACCAGTCGTTCTTCAAAAACCCCGATGGCAAATTACCCAGACGTTATACCGTTCATTCCGGCGCCATGATTCCATTGGGTCCAAGCAGAAGAGACCCCACAGGATTTTTCTCTCCCAATGTACTGTTCATGATGCAGCAGAACTTCTCTCAGATGAACCTCGGTTTTTACATGACCCGCGGTCCACTGGTGAGCGGTTTGTGGTTCCGTCAGACATTTGGCAACTATGGCACTTCGGATGCAATCATGGCCCTGATTGGCTTCCGTAAGGATCGTTTCAAATTCGGTTACTCCTTTGACATCACCGTAAGTGATGGTAACAGCGCCATACCTTACTCACATGAAGTAAGCGCCATCATTGAATGGTGCGTACCTCCCGGACGCAGACCTTTCCGCCCATTGCGCTGTCCTGAATTCTAATGGACAGAAGGCAAAATCCTTTATAATTGCACAATTTTCAAATCAAACAATCGTTTCCAACAGAACAATTAAGACTGCAACGCAGCATGAATATGAAACTTCGATCACTGCTCACACTGTTTGTCGCATCCGGCCTGCTGTTTACTGCTTGCCAGAAAAAACAGAAAAGCGCTGTAACCGGCCAGGGGTACAACGACCCTAAATGGGGTGGTTTTTTCAACCCTAAATACAAAGGCCAGGAAACCGGTCCCGGACTCGTACTCATTGAAGGTGGTTCATTCACCATGGGTACTACCGAACAGGACATGACCGCGGACAATAACTCCGTGGAACGAAAGGTCACCGTGAATTCCTTTTACATGGATGAAACGGAAGTCAGCAACGTTCAGTATCGCGAATACCTGTATTGGGTAAACCGAGTATTCACTGAATATCCTGAAGTGTACAGAAACGCTTTGCCTGACACCCTTTGCTGGCGCAGTAAATTGGCGTACAACGAGCCTTTCGTAGAATATTATTTCCGTCACCCTGCATACAAAGACTATCCTGTTGTTGGTGTAAACTGGGTTCAGGCATCTGATTTTGCTTCTTGGCGCACAGACCGGGTGAATGAAATGATCCTGGATCGCGAAGGCATCGTGAAGTTTGACGTTACCTCTGACGGAAATAACGATAACAACTTTAACACACGTTCATACCTGGCCGGACAGTTTCAATTTGCCAAAAAAGGAAAACACCTGCCCCGCGATTACACAAAGAAGAAAGCTACCCGCGAACGCGTAAGTGTTGAAGATGGAATCCTGCTCCCAGACTACAGACTTCCCACAGAATCAGAATGGGAATATGCTGCGCAGGCGAACATCGGAAATACCGTAGCCAACAACATTGATGTGAAGAAAATCTACCCTTGGAACGATTACACCGTAAGGGTAAAAGAAGGAAAAGAACGCGACCGTGGTAAGATCATCATGAACGCCATGGTTGGCAAAGGTGACCTGGGCGGTATTGCCGGCGGTCAGCTGAACGATGCGGGTTTCATCCCAACTCCTGTTTATTCCTATTGGCCCAATGATTACGGCCTGTACAATATGGCTGGCAACGTGGCAGAATGGGTAATGGATGTTTATCGTCCGCTTTCTCTGGAAGACATGGATCAGTTTATGCCTTTCCGCGGAAACGTGTACAAAACAGTTCAACTGAACCAGTACGGTGAAATCGAAGATAAAGACAGCCTCGGTCGCCTGAGGTTCCGCAACGTCGACCTTCAGGAGAACATCAACCGCAGGAATTACAAAGTGGCTGACAACATCGGATTCAAAGACGAACCCGGAGCTAATGCCAACGATGATTACTTCTACGAGTACGGCGTAACAACGCTGGTTGACAATAAAGCGCGCGTATTTAAGGGTGCATCTTGGTTTGACCGCCTTTACTGGGCATCACCAGGCACACGCAGATATTTGGATGAAAAGCAGAGCCTTTCTACGCTGGGATTCCGTTGTGCCATGATTCGTGTTGGCGCACCTGTGGGCAACAGCAAGAAGAAATACAATGGCTTGCCTTCCAGCG
Source organism: Bacteroidota bacterium (assembly GCA_039796915.1). Taxonomy (GTDB): domain Bacteria; phylum Bacteroidota; class Bacteroidia; order NS11-12g; family UBA955; genus REEB481. The sequence continues at coordinate 2,007 of JBDKIU010000152.1, forward strand.
GCATTGATAAAAAGACCAAAAGGAAGCGTTAAGCGCAACCAAACATATTCAAATAAAAAACCCACCAATTGGTGGGTTTTTTATTTGGCTCAGGTTTAAAGAATCAGGGATTAGCAATAAGCTTCATAAGCCTGTTCAAGATTGGCGGCAATCATATCGGCGGTACGTCCTTCAATGTGATGACGCTCTACGAAATGAACCAGTTCGCCGTTGCGAAACAGGGCAATGGCAGGAGAAGAAGGTGGATAAGGAGCGAAAAATTCACGCGCCTTATTGGTGGCTTCCAAATCCTGACCGGCAAATACCGTAAGCAATCGACCCGGCTTTTTAGCTCCGCTGATGGAACGAAGAACTCCAGGACGTGCGCTACCAGCGGCACAGCCACAAACTGAATTCACTACAACCAGCGTTGTTCCTTCCTGAATATTCAAGGCCTGCTCCACCTCTTCAGGTGTTTTCAGCTCAACAAATCCCTGGGCGGTAAGTTCTGCCCTCATGGGCGCAACGAGCATTTCTGGATATGGCATATTGGTTTGTTTTTAGATGGTTGCAAAATTATGTACAAAGCTTATTCCGCTTTTTACTACGCCCGATTCAATCTATTTTTGCAGAAATTAAAACAGATGTCAACTGAAACTATGTCACTTCCTTACAAAGTAAAAGACATTTCTCTTGCTGAATGGGGCAGAAAAGAAATTCGCCTGGCAGAAGCTGAAATGCCCGGACTGATGGCTATTCGCAATAAATACAAATCTGAGCAGCCTTTGAAAGGTGCCAGGATTGCAGGCTGTCTGCACATGACCATCCAAACGGCTGTTCTTATCGAAACTTTGGCAGATCTGGGTGCAGAAGTGCGCTGGAGTTCTTGCAACATCTTCTCAACGCAGGACCACGCAGCTGCTGCCATTGCCGCTGCCGGAATTCCTGTTTTCGCCTGGAAAGGCATGAACGAAGAAGAATACGACTGGTGCATCGAGCAAACCTTGTATTTTGGTGATCCAAGCCGCCCATTGAACATGATCCTTGACGATGGCGGTGACCTTACCAATATTGTCCTTGATAAATACCCCGACCTGGCTCAGCATATCAAAGGCATTTCTGAAGAAACCACTACCGGTGTAAAAAGACTTTACGACCGCCAAAAGGCAGGAACCCTTCCCATGCCCGCAATCAACGTAAATGACAGCGTTACCAAGAGCAAGTTCGATAATAAGTATGGTTGTCGCGAGAGTCTGGTTGACGCCATTCGTCGTGCAACCGATGTAATGCTGGCAGGTAAAGTTGCCGTGGTTTGTGGCTATGGTGATGTAGGAAAAGGAAGTGCCGATTCCCTTCGTGGCGCAGGCACACGTGTGATTGTAACTGAAATTGACCCCATTTGTGCGCTGCAGGCTGCAATGGACGGTTATGAAGTAAAAACCCTTGAATCAGCACTTGCAGAAGCAAACATCGTGGTAACTGCTACCGGAAACTGTGGCATCGTACGCGGTGAACATTTCAAAAGCATGCGCGACAAAGCCATCGTTTGTAACATTGGCCACTTCGACAACGAAATCGACATTGCATGGCTCAACACCAATTATGGTCATTCCAAGTACACCATCAAACCACAGGTGGATGTGTATGAAATCGATGGCAAAGAGATCATTGTATTGGCAGAAGGTCGCCTTGTGAACCTTGGCTGCGCTATGGGTCACCCATCTTTTGTGATGTCCAACTCCTTCACCAACCAAACTTTGGCTCAAATTGAATTGTGGAACAACCACGGGAAATACGAAAACCAGGTTTATGTATTGCCCAAACATCTGGACGAGATGGTTGCCCGCCTGCACCTTGATCATATTGGCGCGGAACTCACTGTGCTGCGCAATGATCAGGCTGATTACATCGGCGTGCCGATGGAAGGCCCTTACAAGCCAGAGCATTACCGCTATTAATCAGATTAAATGCTGCATAAAAAAGCCCGAGCCATTGGCCGGGCTTTTTTTATGCAGTGAATCAACATCGCAGCCTTGAAAACTTAAAAAAAGGCAGCCCAATAAGCCGGATTCTGTTACACCCGAAAGTGCATCTGTCATTTATCTGGCCCGCCCCGAAGGACGTGGACGTTCGGCCTACCCTCCCCTCCATCATCCAGGCTTGCACCTGAACTACTCGGACGAGTAACCCTCAATGAGGGGTATATTTGGCCTTTCAACTCCCGGGGTTTACCTCGCCAGTCGTTACCGTGCTGACGCGTGAGCCCTTACCTCGCGATTTCACCCTTACCTGCCAACCCTAAAGCCAGCAGGCGGTATTCTTTCTGTGGCACTTTCCGTCACCGGCGGCTTACACCGTCCAGTGCCCATGCTTTCACACGGCGGGATACTCTGTGTTGCCCGGACTTTCCTCTCCGATTCCGAGAAACCGGAGCGACAGACTGGGCTGCCTTGTTTCAAAGATACTGCCTGTGAACTCAACCAAGCACAGCAGGTTACATCATTATATATTTGCATTTCATGAGCGTAGCATATGAAGCAGTCATTGGCCTGGAAATCCACGTTCAACTGCTCACCCAAAGTAAGGCATTTTGCGCAGACAGTACCGCTTATGGGGCGCTTCCCAATACGCAGGTAAGCCCCATCAGCCTTGGTCATCCCGGAACATTGCCCCGGCACAACCGACAAGCGGTGGAACATGCACTGAAAATGGGACTTGCGCTTGACTGTGCCATCACTCGGGAAAATCACTATTCCCGCAAAAATTACTTCTACGCTGATTTACCTAAGGGTTACCAAATCACGCAATTCAATACGCCAATCTGCGAAGGCGGAGGCGTGAACATACGTTTGAAAGACGGCAGCCGCAAAAGAATCGGACTCATCCGCATCCATATGGAAGAAGATACCGGGAAGAGCATGCACGACCAGGATCCGAAGGACAGTCTGATTGACTACAACCGCGCAGGAACCGCATTGATTGAAGTGGTGACTGAGCCCGATATCCGCAGCGGAGAAGAAGCATACGCCTTCGTAACTGAAATACGCAGGCTGGTGCGCTATCTGGAGATCTGTGACGGGAATATGGAAGAGGGCAGCCTGCGCTGCGATGCAAACGTTTCCATTCGTCCGGCAGGCAGCACAACCTTTGGTACTAAGGTAGAAGTAAAAAACATGAACTCCATTTCCAACGTGCGCCGTGCCATTGACCATGAAATAGAACGGCAGAGGGAAATCCTAGAATCCGGCGGCACCGTTGCAGGTGAAACACGAGGCTTCAATGCATTGAGCGGAACCACATTCTCCATGCGCAGCAAGGAAATGGTGAATGATTACCGTTACTTCCCCGAGCCCGATTTGCCGCCGCTGATTCTGAGCGACCAATACATCCAGGCAGTTCATAAACTTATGCCCGAACTTCCAGAAACCTTGTTTCAAAGGTTTACGCAGGAATTTGGCTTGAGTGAATACGATGCCGGAGTGCTTACCGACGACAAAGCCACCGCCGCCTATTTCCTGAGCGTGGTGCAACATACAGGCAACTTCAAGGCCGCCGCCAACTGGGTCACCGTTCATGTGAAGGGATACCTCAATGAACACGCCATCAGCATTGATGATTTCCCGCTGAGCGGCAAACGCGTGGCAGACCTTATTGCGTTGATTGACTCAGGGAAAATCAGCAACAGCAGCGCTGCGCAGAAATTGTTCCCGGCCATGATCAGCCATGAGGGCAAGTCGCCTATGGAACTTGCGGAAACCCTGAACCTGCTTCAAACCGCTGACTCTGACCTGATAGAAACCATCGTCAACGAAGTGCTGTCGGCATTTCCGCAGAAAGTTACCGAATACAAGCAAGGGAAAACCGGACTGCTCGGCATGTTTGTTGGAGAAATCATGAAGCGCAGTAAGGGGAAGGCCGACCCTAAGAAGGTGAACGAGGTTTTGCTAAAAAAACTGGAAGGCTAAAAACCGCAACCGTTCAATCGAACTTCAAAACGCTTAACGCCGTATGGTTTTTTCAAGCCTGATCTTCCTGTACCTGTTCCTGCCCTCGTGCCTGTTGCTGTACTATGCCTGGAACAACAGAACGTACAGAAACACGCTACTCACCTTGTACTCCTTGGTTTTTTATGCCTGGGGCGAACCTATTTGGGTAACCTTACTCATCTTTTCAGCCAGCCTGGATTATGCAAATGCGTTGCTCATTGAGAAACATCGGGGCACCATCTGGGCGAAAGTCGGGTTGTGGTCATCGGTAGCTTTAAATCTGGGTTTACTCTTTCTGTTCAAGTACAGTTCTTTCATTTATGAAAACGTAAACCTGGTCCTCGGCACTAATTTCAGCATTCCTCAATACGCCCTCCCAATTGGAATTTCATTTTACACCTTCCAAACCATTTCCTACGTATTGGATGTTTATAGAAATGAAGTACCGGCGCAGCGGAACTACATGAGCTTCCTGCTTTTTGTAAGCCTCTTTCACCAACTGGTCGCCGGACCGATTGTTCGATACGTGCACATTGCCGATGAAATCGACAACCGGAAATTCGACATTGCCGACATCGCCGGCGGCGTGCATCGCTTTTGCATAGGGCTCTTTAAAAAGGTGTGCATCGCAAACGTTGCGGGAGAACTGGTGGTGAAATACCTCGACAGCGACTTCAGCAATCAAAGCATTGCCGGCGGCTGGTTTGGCCTGCTGATGTTTACCCTGCAAATCTATTTCGACTTCAGTGGCTATTCAGATATGGCCATTGGCATGGGGCGGATGTTCGGATTTCATTACCACGAGAACTTCAACTACCCATACATATCCAGAAGCAGCGGAGAATTCTGGCGCCGCTGGCACATTTCACTCGGAAGTTTTTTCCGTGATTACGTGTACATACCACTTGGAGGAAAAACGCATAAACCTTACCGAAACCTGTTCATCGTATGGCTGCTCACCGGCTTCTGGCATGGTGCGAGTTGGAACTTCATCCTTTGGGGACTATACTTCGGCGTGCTTATTGGGCTGGAACGATTGTTCCTGAAGAAATTCCTTGAGGCCCTTCCCCGCTTCGTTAGCCACTGCTACCTGCTGTTTGCCGTATTGATGGGTTGGGCCTTGTTTTACTTCACCGACCTGCATCGACTGGGGGAATTCCTGCAGTTGCTGTTTGGCGCAGGAAATCAACTGGCCTGGAACCTGGAAATTTCCCTCACCCTCAAAGAGCACATGTTCTGGTTGATGATTGCTTTGGTTTTGTGTACGCCTGTTTATCTGATGGCTTACACGAACATCTATCAAAAGTTGGAACAGCGCTCGTTGAGCATGGGCCAGGTGCTGCTTACGCTGGCCAATATCCTCCTGCTGATGGGCAGCACTGCCATGTTGGTTGGCAAAAGTTATAATCCATTCCTCTACTTCAGATTCTAAGATGAAACAGAAAGCGTATTACCTTCAACTTGTTTCATTAACCCTGATGCTCAGCAGCGTTGGGGTGTTTTCGCTGTTGGAACGAAAAGATACCGTGAGCCTGGATGAAAAACGTAAACTCACCGCATTTCCCTTGTACAGCTGGGAATCTCTGAAAGACGGAACTTTTACCGACAGCCTGGAATTGTACTATGCCGACAACTTCCCCTGGAGGCAATCCTTCCTCAATGCCGCATTTGCCATGCAACGAGCCCGCGGCTTGAAATCAGAGGAAGTGAGTTTCTACAGCACTGAAAAGAAACCCGGTTTAACTGCGCCTCATTTGAAGCAGGACCAACAGGCAAAAGATTCCGGTGACGATGCCAGCCTGACCGCTGAAGTGAGCAAGGGATTGATCATTTACAACAATATGGCCATGCAGGTGTTCGGAGGAAGTGAAAAGATGGCCAAAGCCTGCGCACAGAGTGTCAATACCTTTGCCGCCGCACTGCCGCCCTCTGTACGCGCCTATTGCATGGTAGCGCCAACGGCTGGAGAGTTTTATTTGCCTGCCTCGTACCGCAAAATGGCCCGTTCAGAAAAAGAGAACATTGCCACCATTTACAACAACCTGAATCCACGGGTTACATCTGTAGATGCCATCACCGAAATGACGGCACATACCGGTGAATATCTTTACTTCAACAGCGACCACCACTGGACCGCGCTGGGCGCATATTACGCCTATCGGGCTACTTGTGAAAAAATGGGAATCATCCCGAATGAGCTGGCTACCATGCCGAAAAAGACCATCAATGGTTTCCTGGGTTCTTTGTACTGGCTCACCCGCGATGAAAAGTTACTGGAGAAAAAAGACTACGTTGATTACTATCAGATTCCCGGTGAATACACCACCAAAGTGTACACCAAGAACAACCCCAATAAACCCATAACCAGCAGCCTGCTTGCCGGATATGCCTCAGGTTCTAATGCTTATTCGGTATTTCTGGGCGGCGATTATCCCTTGATGCGCATCACCACGAAAGCGGAAAGCGGAAGAAAGCTGCTCATCATCAAAAACTCCTATGGAAATCCATATTCGGTGTTTTTCGTGCCGCACTTTGACGAAGTTTTTGTGGTGGATTACCGCTATTTCGAAAAAGGTGTTTTGCCGCTCATCAAAGAGCATGGAATTACCGATGTGCTGATTGCCTATGGTTCTTTCTCTGCAAATACCTCCTGGCATATTCGCCGCCTGCAGCACATCATGCATAGTAAATCAAGCCCCGCGGCGGCTCCGAAACCTAAAGCCTCCGCGCCTGCTGCACTTCCTTCAGATTCCACAAGCAACAATCAGAAATGAAGGTATTGCGCAACAAAACCCGGGAAACTGCAGAAATCTTCCACACGCGGAACGGTCTTTGCGCAACAGGAAACATGCGCATTTCCATCGGCAGCTTCTGGCGTACACGTTTCGTCCTGGTGTTGCTTCTTCTGGGCGCCGTTCCCCGCATAGGCCGTGCGCAGCAAATTGCAGATGCTTATTCGTGGATTGATACAGACCTCAATGCCATCCAGTTTTACCGCCGCGATGCCATAGAGCGCTTTTTTCAGGCCTGGACTGCCGCCGATTCTTCGCGTGTAAGCATTTTGCACCTGGGTGATTCGCACATCCAGCCCGACATTTTCCCGGGAGTGCTGCGGAAACGTTTCCAGGAACTTCTTGGACCCGGTGGCCGTGGCCTGATGTTTCCCTTTTCAACAGCAAAAACCTATTCTTCCGTAGCTTACGCCTCCAGCCATCAGGGTGCCTGGACCGCTTCGCGCAGCATTGAGCCACTTCCCAAGTACACCCTTGGTGTTTGCGGGGCTACGTGTCGAACCAATGATTCAACGGCCAGTTTCAGCATTCGCTTTTCAGAACCCATACCCGCCCACTATAACGCTCTGCGTATTTTTTGCAAGAAGTCGCCCTTCAGCTACTCCATCTGGATCAGCACGGATGAAGGTGAAGAACTCTACCGCGCAGATATTGAAGGCGACCTCAGTCCGTACATTGAAATCAACAACCTTCCTCCACTTCAGAACGGTTTCAGCATCAGAGTGGAGAAGACCAGTCCCATTCAGGAAGAGTTTGAGTTTTACGGGATGAGTCTGGAAAGCAGCCTTCCCGGCGGTGTGGTCATCCACTCAGCCGGCATTGGCGGCGCCAGATACAATGCACCGCTGTACCAGAAATTGTTTCTAAACCACCTGCCCGTGCTAGATCCCGACTTGGTGATTCTGGATTATGGCACGAACGATTACCTGTACGACGACCAGATCAAACCCGAGCTGGAGCATGAAATCGTGCAAATCATTTCCAACATCCGGGCGGTTGCGCCCAATACTTGTATCCTGCTCACCACCACGCAGGACATGATGCGCAAAGGACGCAAACTCCAATCAGGAGAGAGATTTTCAGACCTGATCAGGAATATAGCTCGTGCGCAGAACTGCGCCTTTTACGACTGGTTCTGGATTTCTGGCGGGAACAACAGCATCAACAAATGGGTAGGCAGCGGCCTCGCCCAGCAGGACATGATTCACCTGACCAAAAAAGGTTATACCCTGAAAGGTGAACTGCTTTTTGATGCCTTCCTGCGCACGCAGTCCGTTCTGCTCGATGATGAAGCCTACGATTCACTGGTGTTTTCAATGGACAGCATCCGCAAGGCGCTGATTCCGGTTGTTGACAGCACTGCCGACAGCACGAACCTTAATTTGGCAACTGTTCGGGCGCCGCAGAAAAAGGTAGTCAGCTATGCGCCGCAGGTGAAGAAAAAGCAGGTCATCAGGCACAAGGTGAAAAGCGGAGAAACGTTGTCCTACCTGGCGCGAAAATATCATGTGACCGTGAAGCAAATCCAGCAATGGAACCGCATTTCAGGAACGCGCATCAGGATAGGTCAAACCCTGATTATCTACCAAACCCGATAAATCAGATTTTCCCGCTCAACTTATAAGCGAGCATACCCACCCATTCTTTAACCAAAACTTCCCAGTGGAAGAGGATTTCTGTGGAAGGCAAAACCCAGTCTTTCAGCTCATAACTGCCAGATGTTCTGCTCAGATAATGCACAGGATACGGAACACATTCCATGCCGGCTTTCCGGAAACACGCCATGGCTCTGGGCATGTGCGATGCGCTGGTAACCAATAAAAAAGGGCCTTTCAGCTTTGCGCTGTCGCTGATTTTCTTGCTGAACTGGGCATTCTCGAACGTATTCCGGCTCAACGATTCCAGCAACATATCGCTGTCGTGCACGCCTGCGTGAAGCAACATTTCCCTGCTGTACGAAGCCTCACTCCGCAGTCGTTGCATCAGGGAAGCACTTCCACCGCTGAGCAAGAGTTTCTGAACCTGATTTTGATGATACAGCGCCAGCGGATAATACAAACGGTCACCGGCCGCCGATAACTGTGCACGGTTTCTGCCGGCATCCCAAAAAGCATAGCCGCCAAGAACAATGGCTGCTTCATAAGGCATTTTGCTTTTGATGGCAACGCTGTCGGCTTTTGCCTCCCAGGCCCGGGCGCAGGTATTGAACAAAACACCGTTGCCAAAAAGAAAGAGTAGAAGCATTGAAACCAAAATCAGGGATTTACGGCGCTTCTGATTTTGGGTAAACAGGGCCCAAATACCACAAATCAAAATCCACGTCAGTGGCCTGATGAAAAATACCAGCAATTTGGAGAGGAAGAAAAACACGTTTCGAAATTAGGTATTTGAAACACACCCAGGGCGAACGTGGCAGGCTCCTGCAGCAGCAGTAATAAACGAAATAAATATGGATAACTGGAGGATAAACTCTGAATCAGACACTTCATCTTTGCCCTTATGTCGTTAGAATTGAAAGGAAGAATTGTGCAGATTTTGCCGATGCAACAAGGGGAAGGCCGCAACGGACCTTGGAAAAAACAGGAGTATATTCTGGAAATCCCCGGGCAATATCCCAAAAAGCTGTGTTTTAATGTATGGGGTGGTAAAGTTGACGAATTTGGAATCCGCCCGGACGAAGAGTTAACCGTAAGCTTTGATGTTGAAAGCCGCGAATACAACGGCCGTTGGTACACCGAAGTAAAAGCCTGGAAGGTTTCTCGTGGTGGCGATGCCTATCAATCCGCACCTCCATTTCAGGGAGGTTCTTCTTTTGATTCGCACGCTTACAACAATGCGCCTTCCGCTCCTGTAACGCCGGAAGACGAAAGTTCCGTTGAAGGCAAAGGCATGCCCGAAGACCTGCCCTTCTAAACTCCCTTACCTGGAGGTTCTGGATTCCAGCGCCTCCAGTCTCTTTTCCAGTTGTTGGATTCTGTCTTCCTGTTCTTGAATGATGGAAAGCAGATACACCGGCAATCGGTCGTAATGGACGGAATAAGGAACCATTTTACTGTGATTCAGAATTTCCCTTCCCTGGGCATCTGTTGCCGCAATTCCTGTTTCACCAATCCACTGACGTTCCGGACCGTAAACCACCAGATCAGGCATCACGGCGGCCACTTCTTCTGCAATCAAGCCCACCTCCTGTTGTCCGCCGAGGGCAGGTTTTAATTGATACACCACAGGCCTCAGCCCGAACAACTGCTCCTTGGAAACCTGCAGGTCACGAATATGTTCCTTCACATGTCGCGTGGACGATTGAGGCCTGAGTTCTCCGCTGCTTGTGCGTACCACGGCAGTCCCTGATCCTGTGGTACTTGAATTCATGATAAACCGCTGATTGGTTTCGATGACACCATTCGCCATAATACCCCCGCTGGCGGGTGCGCTGGTTGTTCCGATGCGAATTCCGGTGGTAACGTATGCATCGCCGTCAACCTGAAGCTCATAGCTGGAACTGCTGCTGGAACCTATCCGCAGGCGGCCGGCAATATTCGAAGTTGTCGTGCTTCCATTCACCAAAAAACCTCCGGTGCCAATACTCAGATCGAAAGAAGAACTGGGCGATGTGGTGCCAATGCCAACAAGCTTTCCCGAGGTAATCCAGATGGCATCCGTGCATTCATAACCGGTGCCGGTTCCACGCACGGTATAAGACGTATTGGAACTGGAACTGCAGGAAATCGTACTGCCGGAACTCATGGTGCCCGGTGCCCAGGCTGTTCCATTCCACTTCAGCACATCATTGGTGGAAGGCGTATTTACTGAAACGGCATTCCCCTGAAGCTGGGCAGCGTTCCAGATGGCCGAGTTGCTCAGCGCATCCAGCGTATCGCCGCTGCGGGTCAGGCCATTTCTGGCTACCGGCGGATTCATACCTACAGGCCGTGCAGGCTTCCACACACTGCCATCCCACTGCAAAAGATCGTTTGCAGCAGGTGTTGCCGAAGAAATCCCAAACGACTGAAGCGAACCTGCATTCCACATCGGGCTGTTGTTTCGCGCATCCAGGGTTGTTCCATTCATCACCAATCCCACGCCGGCAGTAAAGCTGCTTCCAGCAGATACCGCCGCCGGTTTCCAAACACTTCCATCCCATTGCAATACATCATTTTTTGCGGGAACTGATGAGGAAATCAATCCCGAACGCAGCGCAGCTGCATTCCAGATAGGCTGCGAAACTGCAGCGCGCAGTGTATCCTTAACCAAAACCAGACCTGTACCGGGAATCAACGTACTTCCGGCAGCGCCTGTAAGGTCTTTGCCCGGGGTCCAGGCGCTTCCGTCCCATTTCAACACATCGCCGGAAGCCGGAGCCGCAACAGCCAAAGTTTTACCCTGCAATGCCTGCGCATTCCAGATGGCTGTGGCGCTGTTTGCCCGGAGCGTATCTCCGAGGCGCGTAAGTCCGTTGCCCGCGATGATGGGCGGAACCTGATCGGCTTTGGCGGCGCGGGCTGCGTACAAAGCGTAAGGAACGCTCATCATCGCAACGGTGGACTGAACGGTAAAAGAAGAGCCTCCTTTAGGGTCGATTCCTGTTTCAAGGAAGAAAGGCCCTTTCGACCAGTCAACACCCGCCAAGGAGCCAGTTTGTACACTGCCGCTGCCAATCTCCGCCGTCACCAGACCGTTGGCATTGCTGCCCAGGGTGTGGATTTCATGGTACAAAACGGTTCCCGCTGCGCTTCCCTGGCGAAGCTTTACTTCCAGCCCGACAGGCTTATTGCTCAACAGCGCACCGGCTGCATCACGCACCACTGCCTGATAAGAAAAACGTTGCGGCGCCTGCGCCCAAAGGCTAAACAATCCGGTGATGCAAGATGCGAACAGTAAGTATATCTTTTTCATAGGCTTTTGATCAGAGTTGCAGTGAAGACGAGCTGATGTTGTCCGTACAGCATCAGGAAATAACTTCCGGCAGGCAGGCCTTCTAAACTGCAAGCCGCGTTCTTTTCATTAAAATCTGCGCTGCGTTGAAGTGCACCTTTGGCATCATACAACAGCATGCACCCTTTTTCGGGCACAGATGCGCCCAGTATCTGGACATGGTTTCCAGCCGGATTCGGAAACAGCACCATCGAAAGATCCTCGGGTTTTTCCCAAATTGCAGAAGGAATCACAGCCCAGGTTTGCTGCACGCCTTGCTGAACACTGCCTGTGCCGTGACTTTCAGACGTATAACACAACTGCCCAATGGAATAGGAAACAGCACCTGAAGCTTGACTCGCTGAGCCGCCGGCTGCAACTGTTGATTCCTGAGCAATCAAATTTTGTTGCCCGCCTGCAGCGATACAGAGCAGCAGCAGGGTGCGCAGACATAGATGCATCATAAACCAAACTTAAATATTTCTGAGGAAATAATCCGGTTTCCTTGTGCAGGTCTGCCTGCAAAGTCGTGATCTTAGAAACGGGAACACCTTTACAGCACAAGGAATGTCCTGAACTTCAGTGCATAAAAAAAGCCACCCTTTCGGAGTGGCTTTTTGTGATTTCGCTGGGACTCGAACCCAGGACCCATACATTAAAAGTGTATTGCTCTACCAACTGAGCTACGAAATCATCCTCAAAACGAGGGTGCAAAAATAAAAAGCTTTTCGCACCCTGCAACTATTTTTTAAAAAAATCCTGAAACACCTGTAAAGTAGTCTTTAAAGCTGCTTGCGATATGTATTGTGAATCTTGATGGTTCTGCAGCCAAGGCTCTCGAGCATACTGAGCATTTTAGGGTTGAAATCGCCAATCCAGGCCAATTCTGAACTCACAAAACGCTGATCCTTCAAAGCCTGCTCCCTGAGTTTCATGATCAAACCGGTTTCCAGGCCCAGATTCTGAAACTTTGGAATGATCCCGAAAATGATTCCTCTGAGCCGGGTTACTTTTCTGCGATGCCAGAGAAACATCAGCTTATCCCACGGCGTTAATTTGCCTTTCAGCTTCAGCCTGCGAAATACCTGGTTTACGTCAATCACGTTGATGTAAAACCCTGCAGGTTCACCATCGGCATAAACAAACCATGCATATTCCTGCAACATGATGGGTTTCAGCTTCCTCAGGTGCATGCGCATTTTTCCTTCGGTCATGGGGCGAAAGTTTTCGTGGTGTGCCCAGGCCTGATTGTAAATGGTTACAAAGTCCCTGGCAAACGCAGCCGACTGCGACCAAAGAAAATGCTTATAGGTATAACGAGGGTTGCTGAACACCCGCGAAGCAAGTTTACCAAATCGTTCAGCATTGAACGAGGTTTGGTCTATTTCGCTGGTTTGTTGTCCGATGATCATGTTGAATCCATAGGATTCAAAAAAGTCCTGATAAAATGGAGGATTGTAATTCTCACGGTAGGCCGGATTTTTAAATCCCGCAACCATAAGACCCCAAAAGCTGTCGCGATCGCCAAAATTCACGGGACCGTCCATGTACGTGCACCCGCGTTCCTTTAACCATTGGGCGCAAGTATCAAACAGCAGGAACGCGGCTTCTTTATTGTTGCAACATTCAAAGAAACCCATGGCACCCTGACGCGTAACGCCATCCGTATTCAGCGTATAAAAGGCAGCAACACGGCCCTGAGCCTTTCCTTCTGCATCAAAAAGCAGCCAACGGCAGGCATCGCCCTGCTCAAAGTGTACATTGAAGCTGCGGTCAAAAATATTCTCAATATCCTCGTCAAGCGGTCGAATGTATTCGGGATCACCCGCGTACAAGCGGTCTCCGAGGTCCAGAAACTGCCGCACCATTTCGGCACCATTTACCTCCCTGACATTCCATGATTTCCCCATTTGTTGCAAATAAACCGGAAAATATCAGAATCTTAAACCATTGCACGGTGTTCTGCGACAACCACTCAGTAAAGCCATGCTTGGGATTCAGGAGTTGGAGCGGACCCGGCATCTGAATCCTGAATAATATCGTTGGGAAAGACACGTCATGCCCAACCTTTTGCCACAAACCCTGCTGGTCAACATGCTTGCTTTGTGCAGTTTAAGTATGCAGCATGCCGCTGCCATCAGCACAGACAGCAGTGTACGCATCAACGTAGCGCCAGGACCCGTGGCTCGTGGATTTCTTACCCCAACAGGCTGGGGCAACCAGCAACCCATGGCATATGCATACCTGGCCGGAACCTTTCCCCAGGTTTATTCGCAGAAAAGTGACCTGCTCAGCGGCATTGGCGCGGCCTGGGGAGACAGCTGCCATGCTTGGAGTGTTCGCATGGCTTTGAACGTGAACGACGTATCCCAATTCGATCAATATTCCGGAAATATGGCGCTGAGTTTCAGACTAAACGCGGGCAGCAGTATAACGGCCGGCGCGTTGCATTTATGGGCGAACAAAATCAATACCGATGCCGGCCCTTCCTATTACGTGGCGCTGAGCAGGACGGTGCAGAAGTGGCGGCCCAGACCTGATGGAACAGCACGCGCTGCTTATACCGTGGGTGCCGGCACCGGCAGATTTTACACCATGAGCCAACGGGATGAGCTATCGGGTCGCTGGAAACATGGTACCATTTTCTTTGGAAGCTTCACCGCGAGTATCAGCAAAACACTGGTCGCAACGATAGAATGGACAGGCCACAATTTGTGTTTCAGCACCAATTGGAGGCCTTACCTGCCAGCCCTGTTCCCTTTCAGACTGCCGTCATTCAGCTTAGGCATTGCTGACCCGTTAAGAACCAGCGGCGAACATCTGCGTTTCGTGGCGTCGCTGTCTTATGGTTACGCACTTCCCTGGCCCAAACAAAGATGCAACCCATGAAACATACGCTATTCACCGTGGTCCTTGTATCGACTTTGGCCAGCGGTTTCGGTCAATCCGACATTCAGTCCATCAATCATTTACCTGTTGAAGAAGGTGGAAC
>JBDKIU010000153.1:0-16892 GCA_039796915.1 Bacteroidota bacterium
AGGGTGTTTTGCACTTCAACGCGGCATGCACAAGGTTTGCAGTGCCCTGAACATTCGTGCGCATCATACGGGCTGCGTCTTTTTTGTAGAAAGAAACAAAAGCGGCACAGTTGAATATTACGTCAACGCCTTCCAAGGCCTCTTCCAGCGAAAAAACATCGTTCAGGTCGCCTATTTTCCATTGTAGCAGCGGATGCTGAGCATTCATTCCATACAGCTTCGCCACGTTGTTGAATACGTTGAGCTTGCTTTCGTCGCGCTTCAGGGCAACTACAGTTGTACCACGCAGCAAGAGTGAACAGGTGAGGTGTGCTCCCAGCAATCCGGTGGCTCCGGTAACCAGTGTTTTGCCCATTGATGCTTATTTTTTCCGGTTGAGCTGCGAACTTAACCGAAACATAGAAGTTATTTGAACATGCGCATTGCTGTGATCAACGGACCAAACCTGAATCTGCTGGGAACCAGAGAACCGGACATCTACGGATCTGGTAGCTGGGAAGCCTGTGAACAGGGCCTGAACAGGAGGTTTCCAGAGGTGGAATTTTTCTTTCATCAAAGCAATCTTGAAGGTGAGCTGATCAACCTCCTGCATCAGTATGGCGTTCCGGGTCCGCAACAAGCAGATGGAATTGTATTGAACGCCGGCGGTTACAGCCATACTTCCGTAGCTATAGCGGATGCTGTGGCAGCCATTTCTGTACCTGTCATTGGCGTGCATATCAGCAACGTGTATAAAAGGGAACCGGAGCGCCACATGGAACTGATCGCCAAGAGCGCAACGGGTGGCATTTTTGGTTTGGGCCTTGAGGGATATACCCTTGCGGTGCAATGGTTTTTACTTCGGAAGATATAATCTTCAAACAACCACGTTGATGATGCGTCCCTTCACGATGATGAGCTTCTTGAGGGGTTTTCCGTCCATCCATTTCACCACTTCCGGATGTGCAAAAACGGCCGCTTCCATTTCAGCATCGCTTGCATCGAGTGCAAACATGATGCTGGTGCGTGTTTTTCCATTGATGCTCACGGGGTAGTTGAACGCCTGTTCTACGAGGTACTCTGGGTTGAACCGGGGCCAGGCTGCCTGATGTACGCTGCTTTGATTGCCCATAAGATGCCAAAGTTCTTCCGCAATATGTGGCGCAAAGGGTGCCAGTAAAACCACCAATGGTTCCAGGATGGCGCGCTTCTTACACTTGTTAGACTGAAGTTCGTTTACCGCCACCATAAACGCTGAAACAGAGGTGTTGAAACTCATGTTTTCAATGTCTGTGCTTACCTTTTGAATGGTTTTGTGCAGCACCTTCAGCTCATCTTTACCTGGTTCGTCATCCGATAATACACAAGCATCATCCTGCACGTACAAGCGCCACAGTTTGTTCAAAAAGCGGCTCACTCCTTCAATGCCATTGGTATTCCACGGTTTGCTGTCGGTTAATGGACCGAGGAACATTTCGTACATGCGCAAAGTGTCGGCACCATAAGCATCGCACACGTCATCCGGATTAACCACATTTCCCCAGCGTTTGCTCATCTTTTGGCCATCTTCTCCCATAATCATTCCCTGGTTGACGAGGCGTTTAAAGGGCTCATCCCAACCGATCAAACCAAGGTCAAACAGGAATTTTGTCCAAAAACGGCTGTAGAGCAGATGACCGGTGGCATGCTCGCTGCCACCTACGTAAAGGTCAACCTGATTCCAGTATTTCAGGGCGTCGGCGCCGGCAAAATGTGTCGTGTTGTGCGGATCTGTATAGCGCAGGAAGTACCAGCTGCTGCCGGCCCAGCCGGGCATCGTGTCGGTTTCGCGGGTTCCTTCGGGTGTAGAAACCCAGGCAGAAACACCGGCAAGCGGACTTTCGCCCGTTCCTGATGGCTTATAGCTTTCTACTGCGGGCAATTCCACGGGCAGCTCAGCTACCAACCTTGGAACACCGGCATCGTCGAACACCACAGGAATGGGTTCGCCCCAATAGCGCTGACGGCCAAAACCGGCTTCCCGTAGCTTGTAGTTGGTTTTGCTTCTTCCCAAGCCACGCAGTGCAACTTCTTCGAGCATCCTTCCGATGGCATCTTTCACCGATAAACCATTTAAGAATCCACTGTTGATACAAACACCTTCTTTTGCCGCATAAGCCGCGTCAAGCGGTTCCTCCAGTGTTTCGCCTGCCGGTTGAATCACGGGGATGATGGGCAATTGGAATGTCCGGGCGAATTCAAAATCGCGGTCATCGTGGGCAGGAACGGCCATGATGGCTCCTGTTCCATAACCCGCCAACACGTAATCGCTGACCCAGACAGGAATGGCTTTTCCGGTAAAAGGATTGATGACTTCCAAGCCCGTAAATACACCTGTTTTGTTTACGGAGGCCATGCGGTCAATTTCACTTCTGTTTTTGGCCTTTGCAGCATAGGCCATAACGGACGCGCGCTGTGCTTCGGAACAAAGGGCTTCCAGGCCTTCGTATTCAGGAGCCAGAACCAAAAAACTCGCGCCGAAAATGGTATCTGGCCTGGTGGTAAATACCGGAATGCTACGGTTCATGCCCACGCACGAAAAGTTGATTTCCGCGCCGGTGCTTTTGCCAATCCAGTTCTTTTGAATTTCTTTGATGGAATCACTCCAGTGGAGTTCATCCAAACCTTCCAACAGCCGGTCGGCATAAGCGGTGATGCGCAAGAACCATTGTTTCATCTTTCTTCGCTCCACGGGAAATCCACCGCGTTCACTCACCGGACCTTTTTGCGGGTCATTGACTACTTCTTCATTGGCCAGTACTGTGCCCATTTCCGGACACCAGTTTACCGTTGTTTCATCTAAAAATGCCAGCCGGAAGCGATTCAGAACCGCTTCTTTTTGCGCATCATTAAAAAGGTTCCAATCCTGAGCGGTGAATGAGATATCTGCTTCTTTCAGTGCTTCAAAAGGTGCGGCGCCGTGCTCCAGAAACAGTTTTATTAACGTGGAAATTGGACGCGCTTTTTGTGCAGCAGGATCGTACCAGTGGTTAAAGAGCAGCGAAAAAATCCATTGAGTCCACTTGTAATAATGGGGATCGCAGGTGCGTACCTCGCGTGACCAGTCGTAGCAAAATCCCATGCGGTCCAGTTGCTCACGGAATCTGCTGATGTTTGCATTGGTGGTAATGGACGGATGTTGTCCGGTTTGGATGGCATACTGTTCAGCAGGCAATCCAAAGGCGTCATAACCCATTGGATGAAGCACATTGTAGCCATTTTGTCTTTTATAGCGAGCTACAATATCGCTGGCAATATATCCGAGCGGGTGGCCAACATGCAGACCCGCTCCGGAAGGATACGGAAACATGTCCAGCACATAATATTTCGGTCGGGTAGGGTCTATATCAACCTGATATAAACCCTGTTCTTTCCAAAGCTGTTGCCAGCGGGATTCTATTTGACGGAAAGGATATGAAGCCATGAAGCCCGCGAATTTAGTTGTTCTGCGGGCTTCAGTAGCGGGTTATTACCCGGAATTAAACGGCGAAACTTTCACCGCAGCCGCAAGTGCGTGCTGCATTCGGATTGATAAAGCTGAAACCTTTTCCATTGAGGCCGTCGCTGAAATCTAGTTCTGTGCCGCACAGGTACAGAAAACTCTTCATGTCGCAAACCATTTTCAGGCCGTGGTGTGAAAACTCCATATCACCGGGTTTGGATTCGTTGTCGAAGTCGAGGTTGTAACTCAAGCCGGAACAACCTCCGCCTTTCACGCTTACGCGCAGAAAATATTCACCCGGCTGGATGGAGGCATCCCGCATCAAATCCATAACCTTATCGAAGGCTTTGGGAGAGATGCTCAGGTCAGAATTTCCTGCATTCATGATTAGTGGTGTTTGGCCTGGTCGTCAACAATGGGCTCAAGTCCCTGCTTCACGCGGTAGTCATTGATGGCGGCTTTAATGGCATCTTCTGCCAGCACGCTGCAATGGATTTTTACCGGAGGAAGTGCCAACTCTTCTACGATGTCCATGTTGTCGATAGACAGCGCTTCATCAACGCTTTTGCCTTTCAGCCACTCTGTTGCCAGAGAAGAAGAAGCAATGGCAGAACCGCAGCCAAAAGTTTTGAATTTGGCGTCTTCAATGACATGTGTTTCGGGGTTCACCTGAATTTGCAGGCGCATCACGTCGCCGCACTCAGGAGCACCAACCAAACCGGTTCCTACGGTGCTGCTGTTTTTATCCAGGGTTCCGATGTTCCTTGGGTTGGTGTAGTGGTCTATTACTTTCTCAGAGTATGCCATAATGATGTTGGTTATTTGTGTACAAAGATATTATTTGGAACAAGTCTAAACAATCAGTGTTCCTGCCATTGAACACTTTTCAGGTCAACGCCTTCTTTAAACATTTCCCAGAGCGGGCTCATTTCCCGGAGGCGAGTTACTGCTGTTTTTACGCAGTTGATGGTAAAATCAATTTCTTCTTCGGTGGTGAAGCGGCTCAGGCCGAAGCGCAGACTGCTGTGTGCGAGTTCGTCGTCGAGACCCAGGTTTTTAAGCACGTAGCTCGGTTCAAGGCTGGCGCTGGTACAGGCGCTTCCGGAGCTCACGGCGATGTCTTTCACACCCATGATCAGACCTTCGCCTTCCACGTATTTGAAGCTCATGTTCGTGCAATGGGGCAGGCGGTGTTCGCGTGAACCATTCACATAACTTTCTTCGAGCTCAAGCAGCGCGTTTTCCAGTTTGTCGCGCAATTTGGAAAGGCGGTCGGCATCAGCCTGCATTTCGGCTTTGGCAATTGCAGCAGCTTTACCAAACCCTACGATTCCCGGAACATTGAGCGTTCCGCTGCGCATGCCACGTTCATGTCCACCACCGTCCATCTGGGCGGTAACTTTTACCCTTGGGTTTTTGCGACGCACATAGAGAGCACCAATTCCTTTGGGTCCGTACATTTTGTGTGCGGTGAAGCTCATCAGGTGGATGTTATCCGCCATTACGTCCACGGGAATTTTTCCCACGGCCTGGGTAGCATCGCTGTGAAACAGCACACCTTTCGCTGCACAGAGTGCGCCAATTTCTTTGATGGGCTGAACTACGCCGATTTCATTGTTGGCGTACATAATGGTCACCAGAATGGTTTCCTTACGCATGGCTTCGGCCACCTGATCTACAGTTATCAGGCCGTCTGCACCTGCTTCGAGGTAGGTAATTTCGGCACCGGCTTTTTCCAGGTGCTTGCAGGTATCGAGTACGGCTTTATGCTCGGTATTGATGGTGATAATGTGGTTTCCTTTATCGCGGTACATTTCGAACACACCTTTCAGGGCCAGGTTGTTGCTTTCGGTAGCGCCGCTGGTGAAAATAATCTCCTTATCGCTGGCGTTGATCAGGTCGGCAATGTCTTTGCGTGCCTGGTCCACGGCGTCTTCAGCTTCCCAACCAAACGCGTGGTTACGGCTGGACGCATTTCCAAAATGTTGCGTAAAGAAAGGCATCATGGCTTCCAGCACGCGGGGATCAACCGGGGTGGTAGCATTGTTGTCGAGGTAAACTGGTAATTTAACCATGGATTGAATGGATTTTGTTTAGACAGTTTCTAAACTGCAAAAGTAAAACATTGGCGGTGGGATAAGGTTTGTTTCTTCAGGATAAAAAAGTTCTACATCTTTTTCGAAGCATTTCTGCCAATTTTGTTTCAGAAAAGGAACCTTCATGAAAAAGATAAATTTTATTTTGGGGCTGTTGATGGCTCCCTTGCCAGTCATGGCGCAACAGGATGTGAACTGGGGCAAGCCGGAAATCATTCAGGGTGTATTACTTCGGGAAACCGGCCCCTTGCGTGACCATGCCGCAGATCCAGGTTGGGTGGATGTAAAAGTGCGCGACGAACGTGGCATCATCCGGCCCGAGGGAATGTATAAGAAGCCCTATCAGCCCGAGTTGTTTCTGGAAGGAAGCATCATGGAAGATGGCGCCGTTCAACGCGCGTATGCTCCGGTGAACACCTTAAGGACGGTGACTACACAGTTTGCGGGAATGGGTTATAGCTATGTAAACCCAGCCGACCCTTCCTTGTGTGTCGGACCCAACCACATCATTCAGATGATTAATGGCGGATCTGGTGCGTATTTGAAAATTTTTGGCAAAACCGGCACTACGCTGCTGGCGCAGAAATACATGGATGCCATTACCGGCAAAGGCGGTTTGGGAGATCCCATAGCAATGTACGATCAGCTGGAAGACCGTTTTGTCATTACAGAATTTGCCAACCAGGCAGAAACGGGCAGTGAAGGATTGGTGGTTGCTGTTTCAAAAACCAATGACCCAACGGGGTCGTGGAATGTGTATTATTTCAGCACCGGAACAGTGTTCCCGGACTATCCCAAATTCTCTGTATGGCACGATGCCTATTATGCTACAACCAATAACTTCACCAGCAGTTATGTGGGTTCCAGTGTTTTTGCATTTGATAAAACAGCGATGATCAGCGGAAGCTCAAGTGCCACCATGGTTAAAATTGATGTGGGCAGCGCCACCAAGCATTTTTCTATGTGTCCGGTTACCCTGCAGGGAAGCGGTAAACCCTCCGCCGGCGGCTTGATTGCGTACATGCATGATGATGCATGGACATCCACAACCGCAGACCGCGACAGTATCGGGCTGTTTGAGTTTAAGGTGAATTTCACCACACCTGCATCCAGCAGGATTGTATTTGCTGCGTCCATGGCTGCTGCGTCCTTCAACAGTGACATCTGCACAGGAACCAGAGAACAATGTGTAACACAATCCGGCTCTACAGTAAAACTGGAGTCATTGAACATCCGCGTAATGAATCAACCGGTGTACCGCAAGTTTTCAGAATATGAAGGCATTGTGCTGTGTCATGTGGTGAACAATGGAACCAGTATTACCGTTCCTCGCTGGTATGAACTGAAGCGCACCACAGGCAACTGGACGATCCATCAACAGGGCACTTATACACCAGATGCCGCACACCGTTGGCTTCCGGCTGTTTGCTACAACAAGAACGGTGATATTGCATTGGCCTACAACATTTCCGGTAGTTCACTTACACCAGGGATTCGTTATACCGGAAGGAAATTCTGTGATACCCTGGGACTGATGACGTACACTGAAACAACTGTAATTTCCGGAACTACGGCCAACGGAAGTACCCGATACGGTGATTACAACCATTTGGTGATTGATCCATCAGACGATGTTACCTTTTGGTTCACCGCCATGCACAATTCGGCAAGCACCTGGAGCACAAGAATTGCTGCGTTCAAAATTCCAGCCTGTTCTACCAGCACCAGTTGTGTAGCACCTACCGCTTTGACCAGTGGAACAGTGACGGACGTTTCCGCGTCGCTCAGTTGGAGTGGAAGCGCATCAGCAAGCAGCCACTGGCTAGAATACAAAGCTGCAACCGGAAGCACCTGGACATTACTGGACACCAGCAATACCAGCAAAACATTCACCCTTTCAGGACTCAGCGCAAATACCACATACGATTGGCGCGTACGCTCTTTGTGCAGTGGCGTTTATACCAATTATTCATCGGCCCAGCTTACCACAAAAGCGTCGTGCAACGACGTTTATGAGCCGAATGCCACAAGAAGCAGCGCCAAGGCGATTGTCATTGGCAGCACCATCACAGCATCCATTTCAAGCAATACGGATGTTGACTGGTTTTCGTTCAGCACCACCAGCACCGGCGGCACCAATGTTGCCATTGACCTTACCACATTGCCTGCCGACTATGACCTGCGCCTGTATTCTTCTTCGGGGAAACTACTTAAATCATCCTTGAAAACAGGAACCAGCAGCGAACGCATATTCTACAACAGCAACAAGGCCGCGACTTATACGCTGCAGGTTTCAGGCAGCAACGGCGCCAATAACCCGAATGCCTGTTATTCATTGCTTGTAAGCAGCAGCAAGAGCGGTTATACCTCAGCACCCGGAGTTGAGGCGGAAACTGTTGCGGAGGAAAAAACCCTGAAGGTTTATCCCGTGCCAAGCCAGGGCGCGGTATTGATATCATATTTCACGGAAAGCGAAGGTGTAACCAAGATTTCAGTGTATGACATCTCAGGTAGGAATATCTGGACAGAAGCGGTTTCAAGCATTGCAGGTACCAACCAATTCAAAAAGGATTTCAGTAACCTGCCGGAAGGCTGGTATCAGGTTGAGGTACTTCATGCCGGCAAAATAGAAACGGCCCGATTTGTTATTACACGCTAAACCATCAGGCACCATCTAACAGAAAGGCCCCGTTGCGGGGCCTTTTTTCTGCCGCTTTGTCAGGTATTAAAACAAACCGGCCGCCGCCCGTATTTCGTCGGAGAATGACTTAAATTTGTCCTTTCGACCAGTTTGTGGTGCATTGTTTGCCAATGCCACTCCAAACGAAGCGTTTGCCAAATACAATGAACGATCATCAACAACCAAAACCCCAGGAGCGCAAGCCGCGCTTTAATCCCAATTGGATTTATGCCCTGGTCATTCTTGCCTTTATCATCATAAACTTCTTTCCCAAGGAACATGGCAAGCCAAGTTCCTGGAACGATGTAAAGCGGATGGTGCTGAGCGAGGAAGTGGATAAAATGGTGGTATGGAACGAGAGTGAGGTAGAAGTATTCCTCACCCGTGAGGCTCTTGACAAAGAAGAACATAAAAAGCTAAAAGGAAATGCTGATGTGTTTGGCGGCGATGTTCCTCAGTATTATTTCGAAACGGAGATTGATTATTTCAACAGGGAACTTGAAGCGTTAAAAACGGAGCTGAAGGCCAAGAACATTAACCCGGATCTGGCGCTGAAGCTTGAGTTTAAAACCCGCGCAGACTATACAGGGCAAATTCTGAACTGGCTGTTTTTCATCCTCATTTTCGTAGGATTCTGGATGTTGGTGATGCGTCGCATGGGCGGTAACTCTGGTGGTTCAGGCCCCAACATTTTCAACATTGGTCGCGCCCGGGCTCAGCTGTATGATAAAGACACGAAGGTGAATGTAACCTTCAAGGATGTGGCCGGTTTGCAGGAAGCGAAAATGGAAGTGATGGAAGTCGTGGACTTTTTGAAAAACCCTAAGAAATACACAAACCTCGGCGGCAAGATTCCTAAAGGTGTATTGCTGGTTGGCCCTCCCGGAACCGGTAAAACGCTGTTGGCAAAAGCTGTGGCCGGAGAAGCGGGTGTTCCGTTCTTCTCTTTGTCTGGCTCAGACTTCGTAGAAATGTTTGTAGGCGTGGGCGCCAGCCGCGTGCGCGACTTGTTCAAGCAGGCGAAAGAAAAAGCGCCCTGTATCATCTTCATTGACGAAATTGATGCCATTGGCCGTGCCCGCGGTAAAAACCTGGTGCAAAGCAGCAATGACGAACGCGAAAGCACCTTGAACCAGTTGCTGGCCGAAATGGATGGCTTTGGAACAGACAGCGGTGTGATTTTGATGGCGGCTACCAACAGGCCTGATATTCTTGATTCAGCTTTGTTGCGCCCCGGACGTTTTGACAGACAAATTTCTGTGGACAAGCCTGATCTGATTGGAAGAGAGCAGATCTTCAAAGTACACCTGAAGCCACTTACAAAACTGGCATCTGATGTAGAAGCGAAAAAGCTTGCAGCCCAAACACCGGGTTTTGCAGGTGCAGAAATTGCCAACGTGTGTAACGAGGCCGCGCTGATTGCTGCACGGAAAGGAAAAGAATCTGTGGAAATGCAAGATTTCCAGGATGCCATCGATCGAGTGATTGGAGGCCTGGAAAAGAAGAACAAACTCATTTCTCCGGAAGAGAAGGAAATTGTGGCCTACCACGAAGCCGGACACGCCGTTGCCGGTTGGTTCCTGGAATTTGCAGATCCGCTGGTGAAGGTTTCCATCGTGCCGCGTGGAGTGGCTGCGTTGGGTTACGCCCAGTATCTTCCCAAAGAACAATACCTCTACCGCACCGAACAACTGATGGATTCTATGTGCATGACGCTCGGCGGACGCGCGGCGGAAGAAGTGTTTTTCAACAAAGTGAGCACCGGAGCACAGAATGACCTGGAGCGCGTAACCAAACTGGCGTACAGCATGGTAACCGTTTATGGCATGAGCAACAAGGTAGGCAACCTGAGTTTCTACGATGCGCAGGGTGAATATGGTTATCAGAAACCCTACAGCGAGAAAACAGCGGAACTTATTGATGAAGAAGTGCGTGACCTGGTGGATCGTGCCTATACCCGCACCAAAAACCTGCTGTTGGAACACAAGCAGCACACCGAAGCACTTGCTCAGGAATTGTTGAAGAAGGAAGTACTGTTCCAGTCTGATTTGGAACTATTGATAGGCAAGCGGCCCTTCAACACCAAAACCACGTACGAAGAGTTCATCAACAGCGATACGGAAGAACCAAGCACTTCAGAAACAGCGCCAGAAACTCAGAATCCTGAAGCGCCGGCAGAATCCTGAGCGTAGCTTATAAATCCCAAACCAGCAACAGCGCCGCGCCGGCTCCGCCCAGTTTACCGGGGAAGAGCAAGCCTTCTACGCTGTTGATGTCCAAACGCAAGCGAAGGTTTTTAATGGTGCATGCAGCAAAGGTGCGCAGGTCAAAGGCGTTCACACCGCCGTATGAAAGTTGAGAACCGAAGTAAAAGAGGCCCAGGTATTTTCCGTATCCAACGCTGACCCGTGGAATAAACCCGGGATACGCGCGGTACACCAGGTTGCCAAAAACGTGGCGGCCATTACTCAGGTAAACACCTTTGGAGAAACTCAATAGCGCCGGGAGGGGAACCAATGAATTCAGACCTGAACGGCGTGGATTCATGCGGTTCAGCAAAGTGTCGAAATAGTTGCTGAACGAAGCATTGCTGTCTATGCCGTACGGCGTAAACGGAACTTGCCAGCCATTGATGCCCAAGGAAGAGTCCTTCGCATAAGTAGCGCCCGCAGAACCTAAAGAAACCAGGCCCAGGTCGGAAACGGAAACGCGCCAATAATGCGAGTGTCCGTTTTTTGCTTTCATTCCACCAAACTGAACGTTTACAGATGCGCCGTGACTGAGCGGATAAAACCCAAGCGTGTTTTTGTCCTTGCGGGTAAGATCAAGCTGGTAAGACAGGTTCAGGCTGTCGCCAAGGCCGGAGGTGAACAGATGCGCACGTGGCATGGAGAGGCGGGTGTATTCGCGCATAAATACCCAGGCAACCCCGGCTTCAAACCAATAGTTATTGTTGCTGGCAGACTTTATTTGTTTGGTGAAGCTGGCGCCCAGTTGGTTCCACGACATGCTTTTCAGGCTGAGGTTCTCACTGCGCATGGTGGTGCCGGCAAAAGGCGCATTGCCGCGGAAAACGAGGTTAAACGCATCTTGGTTGAAGCTTGCCCCAACCAGGTTTGTGTACTTATAATCCAGCGACCAGTATCCTGTTTTGGAGGGAAAAACACTGTGCGCATGATCGTTGAAACACACCTGAATCGAGTTTTCTCCCTGAATGGAAGCCACCCCTGAACCAATACGGTCAGCAGTTTTACCAATCATGTTGTTGTTCAGCTTTCCTCCCTGCACGCGATACAAGGCACCTGCAGGCACCTTGCTGCTGTAATACATGGCCTGTGTAGTAATTTCCAAGTTGCTCGGAAGCACATATTTCGTGATTACCTGAGTAGGAACGTGTATCCTGTCCAAAGGTGTGTTTCGTGCGGAAAGTACAAGATTGCTGTCACGCTCTTCGTGAAGCTTACTGCTGTCCGCAGGTGTGTTTTGTGCGGAAAGTACAAGGGCAATGCTTATTGCCGGCAAGAGCAACAGCGCTTTTTTATTCAGAAACATGCTGCGTTTAAAAGGAATTAGCAATGGTTACTTGTCCTACCAGGCGAAGCTTCAACCTGTAGAAGGAGTACAATTTTCGGTAGTCGGAACCCTCTGTATTGAGGCGAGGTACAAACACGATGTAGCGTGCCCTGCGCAGTTGTTCCATTCCTGATTCAGAAACCGGCGCCAGCAGGGTTGCCGAAGAGCGGGCAATGACCGCACCGTTGGTTTGGTTCACGGTCGAAGCAGGAATCTGTTCTTCAGGAACAATACTGTCCAGTACCGCACGATTGGCATCCAACACATATGCTTTCATGCGGATGCTCACGGGGAAATCGTTCTCGGCGTAGATTTTCAGCACGGCACTTTTTGCCTGTTCTATTCCCTTTATCGCGCCAAGATTCAACACTTGTGTATCTCTGAAATACACACCGGGAGATTTGAAACTGATCGGCATGGATGCATCCAGAAACACATTCAAAGGTTTGTCGTGGTATAAGAAGTCTTTCCAACGCGTGGTGTTTCCATTGGGGTTCATCTGCAGGTTCAGATCATAGGCAAGTTGGTTGGGCAGGTTGCCAATAAAGCTGCGCACATTGGAATTGCCGGTGTTCAAAATGTAGGAGGTTTCCCAGGGTGCCCAAGGCTGAAAGCTGGCTGCGTTGATGTCTGTATTTACGCCGAGCAGGGTAGGAGCCACCAGAGGAATGGAAGTGTTGTTCAGGGTGTTTTGGCTTTCCAGACTTCTGATCAGCACACGTCCCTGTGCGCCAACGCCGTTGGAAACGCGTACGCGCAAGGACACATTTTCCGGTTCCAGTGTTCCGCCAATGCCTTTGAACAGGTCCACGGGCTGAATGCCATTGATCTGCTCATTCGACTGGCCGAAATACCCAATTGCCCATTCCGGTTCAACGCCCACAATGCCATATTCTACACGCACACTGTCGTCCAGTGACACATTTACTTTCCGTCCGCTGCTGTCCAGGTTCACGATGACAATCTGGTGGAAGGTGTTTACCGTATCGGTAACCGATGGGTTTTTGCCGCGGTAATCAACCACGTAGCCATTCATGTCCACATCTTCCACATATTTTTTTGTTTCTCCTGGGACCGCTGCGGGCACCTTGATGATTCGTTCTACGCTCTGGCCATTCTTCACCACATTGGGCAGGCGGAAGGTCATGGTCAGATTTTCCTGGATGGTGGTAGAAATGCGGATGCGCAGGGTTCCCTTTCGGGCCTGAACAAACTTCAGTTCCGGACCGCCCATTTCCATGCTTGTTCCTTCATCCTGGTACAGCACGTTCTGGCTGGGGAACGCAGCCGTTGCGGCTCTTGGTTTAAGTCCGTTCACCGTAAGGTTTAACTGAACACCTTTAAAAGCATCAACCACCACGGGTCCGCTGCTGGCATCGGTTTTCAGTGTTTTTATCTGTGCGGTGAGTGTTTTGTACACGGTTTTTCCGGAAAGTGAGGTTCTGGAGTTTTGCCGTGAATTCGGGGCCAGGTTGTAGAAGGTTTGGGTGCTGACTACTGAATTGTCGGTTTTATTCCGAAGCTCAAAAGTCACTTCCGAAAGATTGACCGGAAGCTCATTAAAAATCTCCATAGTCAGCCAGCCGCTGTCGAGCGTGGCATATTCGAAGAATGCGCTGGCATCAAGATCTACCGGGTTGAGGTTGGTAAGGTTTTGTGCAGGAATTA
Organism: Bacteroidota bacterium; assembly: GCA_039796915.1. Taxonomy (GTDB): domain Bacteria; phylum Bacteroidota; class Bacteroidia; order NS11-12g; family UBA955; genus REEB481. Next base: position 13,478 of record JBDKIU010000153.1, read on the forward strand.
CCTGCGTGCTGCCGTGGGCAAGGATAAAAGCCGGATTGATTTCCGCTAGCGTAACCCTGCGCGAGATGCTCTGGTCATTCAGGCGCAGGGTTTTCAGGGTGAAGTAGCGGGTAACAACGGTATCGGGTATTTTGATGCCGTCCAAACGGTTGCTGGTATAAACCAGTTGGTTGTATTCCAGCGCATAACTGCTGTCGCCAGCCTTGTTGAGCAGGTTTCCTGTGTATAATTGATCCAGGGCGATGTCTGCACGGGCTATGGGTGCGAGGTATTCAGCATCCCAATAGGTGGAATCATTTTTCCTGCAGGCGCCAAGTGTCAGGGTAAGACAAGCTGCCAGGAATACGCGGGAGTAGGAGCACTTCATGTTATGGGTACACCGCCAGGGTGTTGGATTCTGTTCAGGAATGTGCCAATTGCAGGTCTTTTCCAGACCCGAGCTGGCGCATCAAACGCAGGTGTGAGAAGAAGGCCTCACGGAAGGTTGGATATTCCAGGTAAGGAACATTGTATTTGGCCGCAACCTGTTGTACAATCTTGCGCACATCCGGATAATGAACGTGGCTGATTTGCGGGAACAAATGGTGTTCTACCTGAAAGTTCAGGCCGCCGGTAAACCAGGTCCAAAAAGGAGAGTTGGGCGCGAAGTTGGCCGTAGTTGCCATTTGGTGCACAGCCCATTCCTGGGGAATGCGGGTGCGCACATCCATGTTCGCTTCTACAAAGTGTGTTTTTTCCACCACGTGGGCCATCTGGAACACACAACTCAGAATGATTCCGAGGGTAATATGCAGCGAGAAGAAGCAAAGAACGCCTGCGCCAACACCCAAGAAATAGATGGGAAGTCCGAGGTACACAAGTGTGTACATCAATTTGGTTACCCAGAAAATCACATGTTCATGGGCAGGGATTTTTGGCAGGTCGGTGGTGTACACACGGCGCTTGAAATACTTTTCAAAATCAGCAACATACATCCAGAATACAGAGCTGATGGCATATAAACCCATCATATACACATGTTGGAATTTGTGAGCGGGTTTCCAGGGTTGGCTGGGGCAATGGCGCAATGCCGGGATTTTGGCAATATCATCATCAACACCGTCCACATTGGTGTAAGTATGGTGAATCACATTGTGCTTGGTTTTCCAGATAAAGGCGTGGCTGCCCAACAGGCTCATGATGTTACCGAACCAGTTGTTTACGCGGCCCTTCGAAGAAAAGCTTCCATGACATGCATCGTGCATGATATTAAATCCTGCAAGCGCATGAAATACGCCAACCAGGGCAAACAAGAGTACTGAAGCCCAAGCAGGAAGTCCGGCAAATAGTGCCAATACCAACAAAGTGGGAACGGCCACCATGATGATGGTCGTTTTAGTGTACAGACGGCGGTCGCCGGTTTTCTTAATTCCTTTTTTCTTGAAAAACTCGTCTACTGCTGCACGTAACTCTCCGTAAAACTTGTTCCCCTGATTTTCAAACACTGGAGGAGGAACATTCATTTTTGAGGTATTCATTGATGATTTACTTATGTTGTTTCACAAAGATAATCAATGGCTTTACCATGATTGCACTTTCCGTGAATATACTTTTTTTGCCAAATGGATTTACCTCAGGCGTTTCTGGAACGGATGCGTGGCGATTTTGCCGACAGATACACGCACATGTTGCAGGCTTTTGAACAGCCCGGCGGTACTTCTGTAAATCTTCATCCCAGGAAATTTTCTGCTGCCAAACCCATGTCGTCGCGGCCTGTTTTGTGGAATGCACAGGGTTTAATGCTGGCGCCAAGGCCGCAATTTGTGTACGACCCCTGGTTTCATGGCGGCGCCTATTATGTGCAGGAAGCCGGAAGCCACCTCATCGGAACCTTGTTTTCCATGCTCCAATTGCCGGCGCAGCCTGCTGTGCTCGACCTGTGCGCCGCGCCCGGCGGGAAAAGTGTGCACCTTTCGAACCTGCTGGCGGGCAATGGTGTTTTGGTTTCCAACGAACCCATCAAATCACGTGTAGGTGTATTGCAGGAAAACCTGAGCAAAGCGGGTTGGGACAATCTGATGGTGACACAGTCCGATCCGGTGGTGTTTGGTGGGCTTGAAGAACGCTTTGACGTGATCCTTGTTGACGCGCCCTGCAGCGGGGAAGGGATGTTTCGGAAAAGTGAAGAAGCGCGTGAACATTGGTCGCCCGACCTGGTGCGCTTCTGTGCTGCGCGACAACAACGTTTGCTCGAAGACATTTGGCCGGCACTGAAACCGGGCGGCTTCCTGTTGTACAGCACCTGTACCCTGAACCGCTCAGAAAACGAGGCGCAACTCGAAACCCTGCTGCAATCGGCGGAAGCAATTCCGGTTGCCATAAAACTTCCCGCCGAATGGGGATTGATGGATGGGAAGTGCGAAACATCCAGTTGGTATCACTGGCCGGGCAATGGCGGAGGTGAAGGGTTTTTTGTGGGTGTTATTCAGAAGCGGGGACAAGCAGAAGAGCAGTCTGAAGTTGTCAAATCATCGCCGGCAAAGCGCAAGGAAATCAGCCGACCCGATTGGGTTTCCGAAGGAGCGCACCTGGTAGAACGTGAAGACGGTTTATACATCATCAGCGAAAGGGCTGCCCGCTTCAGCACGATGTTGCATCCGGTCCGGGTGGTACATGTCGGCAGCCGCGCGGGTGCATTCATGGGAAAGAAATTCAAGCCCGATCCTGAATTGGCGCTCAGCGTGCATTTCAACAGCGGGAAAAGCGCTGCGCTTTCATTGGAAGAAGCCCTGTTGTTTCTGTGTGGAGATGGCATTCTGCCTGAAACAGCTTCTGAAGGATGGAATGCAGTTTCTTTTGAAGGACTGCCCTTGGGCTGGATCAACCACCTGGGTCGCCGCAGCAACAATCTGTGGCCTCAGACATGGCGCATCCGCAACCGCCCCGTGCAACCGTATCTGTTGCCTTTTTGGTTCACACAGGCCTGAAAACAGCACACGCGGCTTAACTTCGTTGCATGCAGTGTTTGAAATATATGCTGGGCCTCGCACTCTTTTGGTGTTCCGTCCCAGGGAAACTACAAGCTCAGTCCGTTTACGCTGTAGATTATGAAAGTCAGGCGGATGTGAAGGTTTTTGTGGTGAGTTACGAAAGCCAGGCAGACCTTAAGGTTTATAAGGTGAAATATCAGAGTCAGGCCAGCGGCAACGACGGCAAATGGTTTTTCACGGATTATGCCAGTCAGGCCAAGAAGAAAATCTACTTTGTGAAGTATGAAAGTCAGGCAGATTTGAAGATTTATTTCGTGGATTACGAAAGTCAGGCGGGCTGGCGCACACAGGCAAAGAAACACCTGTTGTATTAAGCATCACTCGCGGCAGCCGAGCACCGAACAAATGGGACACAGCTCTGGCTTGTGGCCACGGGCCGGACAGTA
>JBDKIU010000154.1:0-11675 GCA_039796915.1 Bacteroidota bacterium
TAACGCGTGCAACAACATACAAGCAGCCGTAATGCCTTGTTTCGGCAGCATCACAACCATACCGGTAATTCAAAAGTAAACGACCATGAAACTGACCAAAATATCAGGTTTGATCGGAGGCCTCCTGATTATAGCCTGCCTCCTGGGATTGATTTTATCCTTTTCAGAAGCTTCAGGCGATGAACAAATCTTGTTCATGCTCCTGCTGATTCCGCTCTTTTTCGTAAGTCAATTTTACATCAGGTTCAGGTTTGGATTTACGGCTGCTGAACACGCCGGGCAATTCATCAACAAGGTTCTGGATGTTGGCGCTGTTGTGGTATTGGTATTACTCCTTGGATCCGGTGTTTATTTCATCACTTCATACTTGTTGAAACAGCAGCAGGAACGGACATTGTTGGCTAAATATTCCCGATTGAAGGTTTGGGATGACAGCACGCTTCCATATCGTCTGAAGGCCAAGCTGGAAACCAAGTTTGAACAGGACTATATGCGTTATAAGCTGGCAGTTGAAGCTGATTCCACGAACAGGTATCACTTAAATGACAGAAATATCTACGTGCTACATTTTTATGATAAGGATGGTTTTCTGTTGCAAGAAACCCGCATCACAAATTTCACGGAAGTGCTGGATGATCAGGGTTTGGTAAAAGCCCATCTGGTCAATGCCACGGCGTATTTTGACATCAAAGATTTCGCGAAGGCAGATTCATGGGACCTCTCCATGGCGCGGAATTCGTATTGAATCAAGATTCCGGATTTTCGGCAATAGCTAAGCTGGAACTGGTCATCAGTCTGTCCAGCCGAGTTTGCCCGTGAGGGGCACAAACCGGAAATCACCCAGGATTTCCGTGCTGTAGCTGCCTCCTTTTTTGGTGAGGCGCACCATCTTTTGATCGTTTCGTTCTTTACCTACGGGAATCAGCATGATGCCGCCTTCGTCGAGCTGATCTACCAGCGGCTTCGGAATGGCGGGCGCACCTGCGGTAACCAGAATCCGTTGGTAAGGCGCGTGTTTTTTCAAACCTTGCGAGCCATCGGAAAGAAACACCTGTGCAGGGCTGTCTAATAATGTGAGCATCTGACGTGCGGTCTCCAGCAGTTCCGGGATGATTTCTACGCTGTACACCTCAAGTCCCATGCGGGCCAGCACGCTCGCCTGGTAGCCGCTTCCGGTCCCGATTTCCAGCACCTTCATGCCGGGCGCTGACATCAGGCTTTGGCTTTGAAATGCTACGGTATAAGGTTGAGAAATGGTTTGACCGTGGCCAATGGGAAATGCTTCATCGCGGTAGGCAAACTGCTCGAATTCCTTAGGAAAAAACACATGCCTGGGAATACTGCCCATCGCCTCCAGCACGCGCGGATCATGTATTCCTTTCTGTTGCAACAGTTCCATCAATTGCCTGCGCTGTCCGATATGTCGGGGCTGATCTTCGGGATGATGGTTTTTAAACATGGGTTGAAAACATATCAGGTTTTTACGATGAAAGCCGTGTTCATATTTGCGGAGGCGCAATTTACTACAGCGCATGATAAAAACAGGAGTACTCGCTTCACGCCGACGGATGGAACACTTCCAGCAAAGCCTGGGAGCTTTTCAGCTATTGAACCTTGCCGGTTATCTCGATACCGACGACAAGGCCAATTACGATGCCCAGGGGCAGCTGCTCTATGCGCGTGATTTCATGTCACGCATTGATGCCGTGGTCATCGACCGTTACCTCGGATACATCCCGGATGATTTGATTATGCAGCTGTTGCGCAACGGGAAACACATCCTTGCCGATGGCTTCCTGCTTTCCAACCCGGATACCATGCAGCGCCTCATCGATTTGAACCAGGAAGCCCGCGTGGTGTTTCAGGTTGCCGGTAGCACGTTTGCCAAACCTGTCATTCAAACAGCGCTGCCCTTACTTCAGGAACCACAGCTCATCAAGCTGGAGAAATACACGTCTTCGCTGGCCGTGGGCAATTTTGACCGCTGGCTGCATTTTAACATGAGCAACGAACTGGATCTGGCGTTGCGCATCATGGGAAGTGATGTGAAGTCGGTAAAGGCGAAGCCGGTTTTTATGTTCAGCAACCATCCGGATCTGATCAATGTGCATCTGGAATTTCATAATGGTGGCGTGTTCCAGATGAGCATCGGACGTATTCCTTCCGAAGATGCCTGTGTGATGCGCGTGTACAGTCGTGACCGTTTTTACAGAATCGACCTGGATCGAAATACCATCAGGGAATGCAGGTTGAAAGACGAAGCCGGTCAACTCGGATTTGCCCTCGAAGAATGGTCGCAGCCGGCAACCCAGGGTTTTGAAGAGCTGGAGCGGCCTGTGGCCTGGTTTGATCCGTGGAAATCGGAAGTTCGCTCTTTCCTGGAACATGTTACCTACGACCGCAAACCCGCTACAGGTTTGGAAGAAATGCATCAGGCGGCAGCCCTGGTAAAAGAGGTGAAACACCAGCTGTCCAGAAACTACGTGTTTGAGTAACTTCGCAGATTATGCGAACTGCCGCATCCTTTTGGAGTTTTTGCGCCGCACTGCTGATGCTGCCGGCTTGTGATTTCATCAATCCTGAAGAAGAAATTCCATCCTTCCTGTACATTGATTCGTTCAGCTTCAGCACGGTTTACGCAACACAGGGCTTTCCCAGCTACGACATACCTGATGTGCATGTGTATGTTGACAATAAATTCATCGGTATTTATGAATTGCCGGCACGCGTTCCGGTCATGAAAACCGGGAAAGTGCAAATCAACCTGCTCCCGGGAATCCGTGAAAACGCGCTTTCCATAGCCCACCGTCCGGTGCGCATTTACAAGTCCTTCGACACCTCAGTGGTGCTGGAAGCCGGAAATACTGTGCAGCTCAAACCCGCAACCAGCTACCGCAGCAATGTAAGGTTTACCTGGATGGAAGATTTTGAAGACCGCAGCAGTTCGCTAGTCTTTACCAACCGCAGCAATAAAGACAGCCTGGCCATCATCCCTTCGGGGTCTGCGCCCTGGGCTTTCCCTGCCGCACCCAATGCAGCCTGGTCGCTGTACGGTGATCTTGGCGCGAATGACAGCTTCAAGATTTTCGAACTGAAAACCTTCAACAGCTTCAACGACTTGCCCGTGGCCGGCCGCGATGTGTATCTGGAAATGGATTATTACAGTACACTGCCGCTGCAAACAGGCTTGTTCCGATTGTCGGGAATGATCTATGAACAGGTGCCACTAGTACTTTTACCCGAAACCGGCGGAACCTGGCGGAAGGTGTATCTGAACCTGAACGTGGAACTGGCCAGCCTTACCGCAGGAACCCCGATAGAACTGTATTTCGGCATCCTGAAACAAACCGGATTTCTGGACCGCGCCAGGTTCGGACTGGATAACCTCAAATTATCCTACCTGAATTGAACCGCGTTCGTCAAGTTCTCAAATACGTAGTGTCCGACTTCAGTGCGGCACTGGCTGCCTGGTGGCTTTTCTTTCTCTACAGAAAGGATGTTATTGAAGCGGCCAAACATGGCTACAGTATTCAGGTGGGCGACGATGCCAATCTGTTGCTTGGGCTTGTGGTGCTGCCTTCGTGCTGGTTGCTGTACTATGCGCTGAGCGGCTATTATCAGGATATCCTGCGCCGTTCAAGAATCCGGGAACTCTGGCGCACGCTGGTCAGCAGCACGCTCGGTGCACTTGTGGTGTTTTTTGTGCTGATTCTGGATGATTCTGTTACCGATTACCGCGATTATTATCGTTCGCTGCTGGTATTCTGGAGTCTGCATTTTTTGTTCACCATGACCGGCAGGTGGCTGATTGCCAGCGCGCTCATCCGCAAAATCCAGAAACGAAAGCTCGGTTTTCCCACCATCCTGGTTGGATCCGGTCCGGCTGCGGTGAAGTTGTTCAGGGAACTGGATGAAGCACCCCGTTCAGAAGGCTTCAAGTTCGTGGGTTTCGTACATGTAGGAACCGAAAAGATGGCCGGCTTCCATCGTCCCTTGCCCGATTTGGGGCATGCCAGCCAACTTCCGGAATGCATCAGCCGGCTGGGCATTGAAGAAGTAATTATTGCTGTTGAAGAACATGAACATCATCAGGTTCCTGAACTGGTGAATATGTTGCAGAACGAGTTTATCAGGCTGAAAATCCTTCCGGATGCCTTCAGCATGGTGGTAGGATTGGTGAAAATGAACAACATCCTGGGCGCCATCTTGCTGGAAGTGGATTTTGAGGTGATGCCGGCATGGCAAAAGTCCGCCAAACGCATTTTCGATATCTGCTTTTCACTCTTTGCACTGTTGCTCACCTTTCCGTTCATGCTGCTGGTGGCGGCCTTCATCCGCCTGAGCTCGCCGGGGCCGGTGTTTTACCGACAGGAACGGATCGGTTTTAAAGGCAAGCCATTCAACATCATCAAGTTCCGAACCATGCGTCAGGATGCAGAACAGCATGGTCCACGGCTGTCTTCCGCAGCAGACCCACGGATTACGCCCATTGGCCGACTGCTCAGAAAAACACGTCTTGATGAATTGCCACAGTTTTTCAATGTGCTGAATGGAGAAATGAGCGTGGTTGGTCCTCGTCCTGAACGCCAGTTTTTCATTGATCAGATCATGGTCAGGGCGCCCTATTACCGACGCTTGCATCGGGTAAAACCCGGAATTACCAGTTGGGGCCAGGTGAAGTTTGGCTACGCAGAAAATGTGGATGAAATGGTGGAACGCCTGCGTTACGACATGCTTTATCTGGAGAATATGTCCATTGGTCTTGACATCCGGATTATGATTTACACCGTGCTCATCATGGTGCAGGGCAGAGGGAAATAAAAGTATTCCTCTTCGGAAACAATAGTATTACTTTGTTGTTCTGATAGTAATACTATAAAAACTGATGGAGTTTTTAGAAATTCAATCGGGCGTTGGATCCGATGGATCTGCGTTTCTGAAAGATCCTGATTCCAGCGAAACCGGCCGTGACATCATCCGACATGGTGCGGCCATGATGGCTGCCCACGGGGTGGAAGCATTTACCTTCCGCAAACTGGCAGTGCAGGCCGGAATCACCGAAGCAACCGTGTACCGGTATTTCAGCAACAAACATCAAATGCTGTTGTATCTGCTGAATCGTTATTGGAATGCCCTGGAATATCGGGCCATGCAGGAAACCGTGCACATCAACGATCCAATGGAACGGCTGAGCCGCCTCACGGAATTGCTCACAGTTCCGGTGGCTTCCACAGCAGACAATGCCATGGCCGCCCACCTGTACGCCATTGCCATGAGCGAATCCATCAAAGTGCACTTGGGCACGGAAACCGGCTCAGACTGGCAAAAAGGAATGCTCAACGGCTACGCCAGAATAACGAGTCTGGTGGCTGAAACGCTTAAAGTTGCCCGTCCGCATTATCCGTATCCGCGCGCCTGGGCTGCCACCTTTGTGGACAGTGCCATGCAGCAGCAATTTTTGCTCAGGCACCTGCCGGAACTCACAGAAATAGAACCATCCAAGGCCTCGCTTACCGAGTTTCTAAGATCACTGATTCCCCATTCAGACGCCAAAACAGATGAATCCTAAAGATCCTGTCGTTAGTCCGTTTCGACGCATCCTCAAATTGGTGCGTTCAGAACGAAGAAACGTGACATACCTATACGTTTATGCCGTGTTCAGCGGACTTATCAACCTTTCGCTTCCATTGGGAATACAGGCACTGGTAGGGTTGGTTCTGGGCGGAAACCTTTCTTCGTCCTGGTTCATCCTGGCCCTGATGGTAACCCTGGGTGTGCTGATGGCGGGCATCACGCGCTTGGCGCAGATGTCGATTCTGGAAGTCATCCAGCGACGCCTGTTTGTGCATGTGGCCATGCGCTTCGGACGAAATCTGGCCGCATCGGTATATCCCGAAAAAAAGTATCCGAACCTGCCGGAGCTTTCGGAGAAATTCTTCGACATCATCACCATTCAGAAAAGCTTTTCCAAGCTGCTGCTCGACTTTACAGCCTCGCTGCTGCAGCTGGTTTTTGGGTTGATTTTGCTTTCCCTGTATCATCCGCTGTTCATCGCCATTGGAGCCGGGCTCATCATCATCCTTGCCGCGGTCATACGCACCACCTGGCAACGGGGCATCATTACGTCCAGGAAGGAGAGTGATTTCAAATTCAAAACCGCTTACTGGCTTACCGAAATCGCTTCTAACCGAAACATTTTCCGCATGCAGTCGCACAAGCAGTACCACATGAAAAGGACCAATGCCTATGTGGATGGCTACCTCGACGGCAGGGAAGGCCATTTCAAAATTCTGATGTCGCAGGTGAGCCTCACCGTGGTGCTGAAAACCTTGCTCATCGGCAGCTTGCTCTTTTTGGGCAGCGTACTGCTGGTAGAAGAACAAATCAACCTCGGCCAGTTTGTGGCGAGCGAAATCCTGGTCATCCTGCTTCTTGAGTCAGTAGAAAAATTGGTGCTGAGTGTGGAGCATATTTACGATGCAGCGATTGCGCTGGAAAAAGTATCTTATGTAACCGACCAGGAAGATGAACTTCCCTCCGGCATTCGTGTGGACATGACCCAGGCGCCTGATTTGTGTATTTACGACCGTAACCTTCGCAGAGACGTTTTACAGGTGAAATCCGGAGAAAAGGTTTGCATCTGCGGACAACCAGGTTCGGGCCGAACACGCATTCTGAAATGGTTCAGCGGCCTGGCCGATACGCAATACGAAATGATGGTTTCCGGCGTGCCGCTCGACAACCTGAACCTGGCCGATTACGGAGCCAGCGTGGGATTGTGTCTGCAATCATCCGGGATTTTCAAAGGAACCCTGGCCGGGAATATAACCTTGTCGGACGAGGCGCCTGCAGAACGCATCAAAGTGCTGTTGGAGAAACTGCATCTGAGCGATTATGTGCGTCAGATTGACCAGGGGCTGATGCATGTTTTTGAAGGAACCCGAACACTTCCCAACCACATCCAGAAAAAAATCACCCTGGCCCGGGCCTTGTATCATCAGCCCTCATTGCTGCTGGTAGATGACATCTGGACCGGTTTCGACAGAAAAGAACTGGAAGACATCACCGCATACCTGAAACAAATTCCTGCAACCGTAATTGTGGTCAGCAACCTTGCGCCTGTGGCAGCAGCTTTTGACCGCTGCATTGAAATGGGCGAACAAGGTTTCACCGATTACGGAAAGGTTCAAGCCGGTGCCATGCCGGAGCGTTTAACCAATTTCATGTGGCAGTAAAATGGATTTTAAACCCGATTCCCGATTTACGCACCTCAGCAGCTTCAGCAAACTGAAGGAAAGTTTCTGGACCCAGAAAGGAATGGGACGGCTGCTGTGGGCCGTGCTCATCATCATAGTTGTATTCATGTTCCTGCCCTGGACCCAGAACATTAGGTCCAATGGAAAGGTCACCACCCTGTTGCCCGGACAAAGGCCGCAGGAAGTGCAAACCGTTATTGGCGGCAGGCTGGTGCAATGGATGGTGCGTGAAGGCGATACCGTGCGCAAAGGCGATACCATCGTGCTCATCTCCGAAGTCAAAGACAATTACCTTGATCCGGGCTTGCTCGATCAGACCGAACGGCAGGTGAAAAGTAAAGAACAGTCGTTGGAAGGTTATGGCTCCAAGGTGAACGCCATCAGCAGGCAAATCACCAATCTGGAAGCCATCCAGGATCTGAAATACCGGCAGGCCAAGAACAAAGTGGCTCAGGAAAAGCTCAAGCTCAACGCCGACCAGGCCGAACTGCAGGCCGCGCGCACCGATCTGTCCATTGCCAGAACACGCTACTCGCGTGATTCCATATTGCTTATCCAGGGCCTGAAGTCGCCGCTTGATTTAGAAAGCAGAAAGTTGAAACTCCAGGAATCCATTGCCAAACTCAACGCCATGGAAAACAAATACGACATCACCAAAGCCGCTTTGGCCAATGCCGAATTTGAGCTGCGCAATGTGGTGAATGAGTACGGAGAAAAACTTGCCAAGGCTGAAAGTGAACGATTTAGCGCGGTTTCCGGACAAATGGAAACAGAGGCAGAAATCGCCAAACTGCGCAATACGCTCAGCAACTATAAGATCCGTTCCGGATTTTATGTGGTGACTGCACCGCAAGACGGCATCATCACCCGCGCGTTGACTGCCGGCATCGGTGAAACCGTAAAAGAAGGGGAGGCCATCTGTTCCATCATGCCACTGCAATACAGGCTTGCCGTAGAAATGTATCTGGAACCCATGGATTTGCCTTTGATACGCAAGGGCAGCAAGGTGCGCTTCCTGTTTGACGGCTGGCCTGCGCTGGTATTTTCTGGCTGGCCTGCCATGACCTACGGAACTTTTCCCGGCGCAGTCGTGGCCATCGATCCTTTCCCCGGGAAAGACGGGAAATACCGCGTGCTGGTTGCGCCTCAGGCGAATGCCAAGGCCTGGCCCGATATGCTCAGGGTGGGCAGCGGTGCCCGCGGCATTGCGCTGCTTGGACAAGTGCCTGTTTGGTATGAAATCTGGCGTCAGTTGAATGGATTCCCTCCCGATTTCTACTACGGCACAGTGAAACCGGAAACTTCTGTACCCAATAAATTGAAATGATGGACCTTCGGAAGTTGCTACTGTCGCTGATTGGCTGCGCGATGCCCTTGTACGCTCAGGAATCCGGTGTACGTGTGCCGGTGCGCATGGTGCTTGACCTGGTGGCGCAAAATCATCCCGCGCAACGACAGGCAGCATTGATGCTGAAAGCCGCTGATTTAAACCTGTTGAAGGCCAGAGGAAGCTTTGATCCCAAATATTTTCTGGAGAACAACAACAAGCAGTTCGAAGGGAAAAACTATTACGATGTGCTGCATACCGGACTGAAAGTGCCTACCTGGTTCGGATTGGAAGGACAGATGGGTTACGAACAGGCCATGGGAACCAATCTGGATCCCATGCTCGAAGTGCCGGCCAACGGCCTTACATACGCCGGTCTTTCCATGCCCCTGCTCCGCGGATTGATTACCGACCAGCGCAGAACAGCACTGGCCATGGCCAAAGTTCAGGTACAAAGCTCGGTGTTCGAGCGCCAGCAATTTCTCAATGACCTGGGCGCAGATGTGCTTCGTGCTTATGTGCGCTGGTACGGAGCTGATTTGGAACAGGAACTATACGCGGCGGCAACCACTGCAGGCGAATTGAGGCTCCGGCAAATCAGACAGACGGTTCAGGCCGGCGCCCGTGCTTTGATCGATACGCTGGAGAATGACGTGCTGCGCAGGAATTTCACCATTTCCCGCGATGCGGCGGCGGCAAAAGCGTTGAAAGGCGCGCTGGAGCTGAGTGTTTTTCTGTGGAATAAAGAAGGCGCTCCGCTGGAAATGCAAACCGGAGCAAGGCCCAGCATCATGGGTTTAGACGTACTGGATTCTATGGCCCTTTCCTGGAATTTAAACCGGATGAACCGCGATGTGATGCAGGTGCAGCCTTTGCTGCTCGAACAGAACGCCGAACTTAATTTGTATGCCCTTGAACGCAAGCTGAAACAGCAGCAGTTGCTGCCCGAGTTAAACCTGAAATACAACTTCCTGACCGCAGGCAGCTTCCGCCCAAATCCTCCCGGTGTGCCTTACTGGTCGAACTACCGCTGGGGTGTTACGGCGCAAACAAGCATCTTCTTGCGTAAAGAACGCGCCGATGCACAGCTGGCGCAGGTAAAACTGGAACAGGCAGGCATCAAGCTGCGGCTGAAAACACTGGAAACGGCGCGCAAGCTGGAAGCTTATTGGAACATGTACACTACCTACAGCAATCTGGTTGCGCAATATGCGCAGGTTGTTGCCGGATATCAGGCCCTGCTGGATGCAGAACTCACCAAACTTGAAGCCGGCGAAAGCACACTTTTTCTGGTAAATACCCGCGAAATCAGGTTGCTGGAAAGTCGTCTCAAGCTCGCAGATTACCAGGTAGCCAAGTATCATGCAGCCCTCGATTACCTGCGTGAAACTGGGCAGTTGTGGCGCTTCTTCCCCTGAGGAGCGCGGCGAAACTTGTGGATAATAAAGACCGTTTCTGCGTCCGTTCCCGGGCCTTTAGCGGTATTTTTACCATCCTAAAGGAAGGTTCATTCAATTCATGAGTTCATCACAATCGAATCAGTACAGCGCAGAGAATATCCAGGTTCTGGAAGGACTGGAAGCAGTAAGAAAACGTCCGGCCATGTATATCGGCGATGTAGGTCTGAAAGGCTTGCACCACCTGGTTTATGAGGTAGTCGATAACTCCATAGATGAAGCCCTTGCCGGCCATTGCAGCAATATTCAGGTAAGCATCCTCGAAGACAATTCTATCCGTGTACTCGATGATGGCCGGGGCATTCCTACCGATATTCACCCTAAAGAAAAACGCTCTGCCCTGGAAGTTGTAATGACGGTATTGCACGCAGGCGGAAAGTTCGATAAAGATACCTACAAAGTTTCCGGCGGTTTGCACGGCGTAGGTGTAAGCTGCGTAAACGCGCTTTCCACGCACATGACCGTTCGGGTATTCCGTGAAGGAAAAATTTACCAGCAGGAATACCGCGAAGGCAAACCCCAATACGATGTAAAGGTGGTTGGTGAAACCGACCAGCGTGGCACTGAAGTAACCTTCACGCCCGACCACACGATTTTTCAGAACACCGTGTACAACTTCGAAACACTGGAAAATCGCCTCAGAGAACTTGCTTACCTCAACAAAGGCATCAACCTGACGCTCACCGACCGCAGAAACGGCAATGAAGAAGACGGTTTTCATACCCAAACATTTTTCAGTGAAGGCGGACTCAGGGAATTCGTGATGTTCCTGGATGGAACCCGCGAAAAGCTGATTCCCGAGCCCATTTACATGGAAGGTGAAAAACAGGGCATTCCGGTGGAAGTGAGCGTGATGTACAACAATGGTTACAGCGAAAACCTTCATTCCTATGTGAACAACATCAACACCATCGAAGGTGGAACACACGTGGCAGGCTTCCGCCGCGCGCTGACCAGAACCCTCAAGGCTTATGCTGAAAAAGAAGGGCTGCTGAAGAATGTAAAGTTTGAAATCAATGGCGACGACTTCAGGGAAGGACTCACCGGCGTCATCAGCGTGAAGGTTGCAGAACCTCAGTTTGAAGGTCAAACCAAAACCAAACTGGGCAACAGCGAAGTTTCGGGTGCCGTGGATGTGGCCGTGGGCGAAATGCTCGACAATTATCTGCAGGAGCATCCTAAAGAGGCCAGAATCATTGTACAGAAGGTAATCATTGCTGCGCAGGCACGACATGCCGCCAGAAAAGCACGCGAAATGGTGCAGCGTAAAGGTGCCATGAGCGGCATGGGACTGCCCGGGAAACTCAGCGATTGCTCCAGCTCCGATCCTGGCATCTGCGAAATTTATCTGGTGGAAGGAGATTCGGCCGGAGGAACAGCCAAACAAGGCCGCGACCGTGAATTTCAGGCCATTCTGCCCCTGCGCGGAAAAATCCTGAACGTGGAAAAATCCCTCGAACACAAGATTTACGAAAACGAGGAAATCCGCAACATCTTCACCGCTCTCGGCGTAAGCATCGGCACAGCTGATGATGCCAAAGAGTTAAACCTCGACAACCTGCGCTATCATAAAATCATTATTATGACCGACGCAGATGTGGATGGAAGTCACATCAGAACGCTCATTCTCACCTT
>JBDKIU010000155.1:0-5060 GCA_039796915.1 Bacteroidota bacterium
GGTTCGAATGCACGTTTTGTGCTTGGTTCAGGATTGGGCCTGCGTATTGTGCGGCACATTTTGAATTTACACGGCGCACGCATCGAATATTCCATCAACAAAAAAGGCGAAAACGAATTCACGATGGTATTTAAGGCGGTAAACACCCAGCAGCCCAAAGGCATACAGGTTTAAAACAAAAATGCCGGCAGAAGCCGGCATTTTATTGGGACAAATTTGTTTCGGATCCGGAAGGAACTCAGGCGCCTACCATAGCGGAATAAGCCGCCGCGTCCATCAATTCGTCGAGTTGGGCAGTATCGCTCATTTCCACGCAGATCATCCAGCCATCGCCGTATGGATCCTGGTTTACGCTTTCAGGAGCACCATCTAAAGAAGCATTCACTTCTACGATGGTTCCTGCTACGGGCATGTACAAATCACTTACTGTTTTCACTGCTTCTACAGTACCAAAAATGCTTCCTTGGTTGAGGGCCCCGTCCTGAGACTGGATGTCCACAAAAACAATATCACCCAACTCACTTTGGGCAAAATCTGTGATACCAATCCAGGCTTTATTGCCTTCAACACGAACCCATTCGTGTTCTTTGGTGTACTTGAGGTTTTCGGGGAAGTTCATATAGTTTTTATGGTTAATAGTTGCTTTAATTGGCCTTGGGTTCCCAAATCATCTTCAGCAGTGTGGCAATTTTCTGCTTCATCTCAAAACGCTTCACGATGAAATCCACAAAACCGTGCTCTTGCAAAAACTCGGAGCTCTGAAATCCTTTGGGTAAATCTTTACCGATGGTTTCTCTGATTACCCGGGGACCGGCAAAGCCAATCAGTGCTTCGGGCTCTGCAATGTTGAAATCGCCCAGCATGGCGTAGGATGCAGTGACACCGCCAGTTGTTGGATCGGTAAGGATGGAGATGTACGGAATGCCTTCCTGTGCCAGCAGCGCCAGCTTCGCACTGGTTTTCGCCATCTGCATCAGAGAAAAAGCCGCTTCCATCATTCGCGCACCGCCCGATTTGCTGATCACAATCACCGGCATGCGGTGCTGGCGTCCGTAATCGATGGCCCTTGCTATTTTTTCGCCAACGACGCTTCCCATGGAACCACCGATGAATCCAAAATCCATACAGGCAATCACCACGGGAACGCCGTTCATGGTGCCGGTTCCACTGCGCAGCGCGTCTTTCAGTCCGGATTTGGACTGGCTCACGCGGATGCGATCTACATACGAGCTTGTGTCGGTAAACTGCAGCGGATCGCCACTGCTCAGATTTGGGTCAAGCTCGGTGAATTTCCCATCGTCAAAAAGGATGTTGAAATACTCCCGGGATCCAATCTTCACGTGGTACTCACACTGCGTGCATACGTAGCAGTTGTTGATGATGTCCTTGGCAGGCACAATGGCTTTACACCGCGGACATTTCTCCCACAAACCATCGGGTGTGAACTTTTTATCTTTGGTTTTGGTAACGATGTTCTCGCGAACCCGCTGAAACCAACTGGGCTTTTCGCCGCTGTCTTCTTCTTCAAATTCCATAACCGTAGTTTTTGTGGGAAAATCCGGGGAACCTGAGCGTATCAGGCGATGGTTACCTGAGGATCCAGATAAACGTCCTGGATGGCGTTCAACAAAGCCACACCTTCTGCCACCGGCTTCTGGAAGGCCTTACGACCGCTGATCAGACCGGCACCACCTGCGCGCTTGTTAATCACAGCTGTGGCCACAGCTTCTGCCATATCGCTGGCGCCTTTGCTTTCTCCACCGCTGTTGATCAGGCCGGCCCTGCCCATATAGCAGTTGGCAACCTGATAACGGCACAGGTCAATGGGGTGATCAGTGGTCAGTTCGCTGTACACTTTGGCATGTGTTTTACCGAATTGCAGTGCGTTGTAGCCGCCGTTGTTGGTAGAAAGTTTCTGTTTGATGATGTCGGCCTGAATGGTTACACCCAAGTGGTTGGCCTGGCTGCTCAAATCGGCGCTGGTATGATAATCCACACCATCTTTTTTGAAGCTGCCGTTGCGCAGGTAACACCACAAAATGGTGCCCATGCCCAGTTCATGTGCCATTTCGAAGGCTTTGGAAACCTCCTGAATCTGCCTTGCGCTTTCATCGCTTCCGAAATAGATGGTCGCGCCCACAGCGGTAGCGCCCATATTCCAGGCTTCGCGAATGGTTCCAAACATGATTTGATCAAACTTGTTCGGATAGCTCAAAAACTCATTGTGGTTGATTTTTACAATGAATGGAATTTTGTGTGCGTATTTGCGTGCATTGGCAGCAAGTACTCCGTAGGTAGAAGCTACGGCATTGCAGCCACCTTCCATCGCCAGACGAATGATGTTTTCAGGATCAAAATAGATTGGATTGGGCGCGAAGCTGGCACCGGCGCTGTGCTCAATACCCTGGTCCACAGGCAAAATGCTCATGTAACCTGTTCCGGCCAGACGACCGTTGTTGTAAATCGCTTGTAAACTTTTCAGCACCTGGGGATTTCTGTTAGACTGCGCAAATACACGGTCAATAAAATCGCCACCGGGCAGGTGCAGATGCTCTTTGGAAATGGTTTTGCATTCGTGTTTGAGCAGGTACTCGGCCTGATCACCAAGGAGGGAAACTAGGTTTGCTTGCGACATAGTTGATATTGTCGGCAAAAGTAGCAAATTTTGAGGTTTAGCCAAGGTTGTGAATACAGAGGTCATAAGAGCAGTCAAAGAACATGAGCTGAATCAGGCTTTTTCCATTCGCCGGAAGGTGTTTGTTGAAGAACAGCAGGTTTCAGAAGAAGAAGAATACGATGAATTTGAAGTCAGTTCCAGACACTACCTGGTGCTGGTGGAAGGCAAAGCCGCCGGAACTGCGCGCTGGCGTGAAACCCCGAATGGCTATAAGCTGGAACGCTTCGCCGTTTTACCTGAATACCGTAAAATGGGTGTAGGCTCTATTTTGTTGAAAGCATTGCTGCAGGATGTTCCTAAAAACCGTACGGTGTACCTGCATGCTCAGGTGCCCGCCATGAACCTTTATCAGCGCCAGGGCTTCCATGCCGTTGGCGAATTATTCTACGAGTGCAATATCCCGCACTACAAAATGGTGCTCGGCGTTTGAACCTCTTCCTTCGCGTTCCCGGGTTGGTCAGAAATCTGTTTCCGCACAGGGAATGGAAGCTCAAAACGCGGGAGAAATTGCTGTATCTGAGTTTCGATGATGGCCCGCATCCGGCTATTACGCCCTGGACCATGGATGTACTAGATCAGTTTCAGGCAAAAGCAACTTTTTTTTGTGTGGGCGACAATGTGCGCAAATTCCCTGAAGTGTATGCGCAAATCACAGAGCGCGGCCACCGCTGTGGAAACCATACCATGAACCACCTGAAAGGATGGAAAACCCCTACCGACAGATACCTTGAAAATGTGGCCGAAGCGGCCCACTGGATCAACAGCGACTTATTCCGTCCGCCGTATGGCCGAATGACCCGTGATCAGGAACAGCAACTGAAAGACCGATACCGCATCATCATGTGGACTTTGCTGAGTGCCGATTACCAGCCAAACCTGAATCAAAAGCGGGCCCTGGAATTCCTGAAGCGCAACACCGCACCGGGCAGTATCGTGGTTTTCCACGACAGTGAAAAAGCCAGAAACAACCTGGAATTTCTGCTTCCACGATATCTCGAGTTTGCCCATCAGGCAGGCTATACCTTTGCAGCCCTGTGATTTACCTGCTCACGGCCATTCCGTTCATCTACCTGATGGTTCAGGTGTTGCAACTGCTGGTATTGTACCGCTACCGCAGCAACATGCAGCCAGAACCGGAAACCTGGCCGGAAATCACCTTGATGGTTTCCGCCCGAAACGAGGAGGCGCATATCATTGCCTGCCTGGAAGCGCTGCACGCGCTGGATTACCCCCAAGAACTGCTGCATGTGCTTGTTGGCAACGACCAGAGCACAGACCGAACCGCGGAGCTGGTGACTGCATTCATCGCAGACAAGCCACAGTTCAAACTCCTACATATTCAGGACACTGAACTTCCACTCAAAGCCAAGGCTCGGGTGATGGCGCAGTTGGATCCGCACGCCAAAGGAACATTCTACCTGATTACCGACGCCGATGTTCAGGTGCCGCCATCCTGGGCGAAAGGACTGTTGCGTCGATTTACACCTGAAACCGGCGTAGTCAGCGGAACCACCATGGTTCGCGGCCCGGGATTGCCTGCGAAAAACCAGGAAATTGACTGGGCCTATTTCATGGGACTGCTGAACATCATTTCATACAGTGGCGTTCCGGCAACAGCCGTAGGCAACAACATGGCGGTTCGTGCAAAGGCTTATTGGGAAACCGGTGGCTATGCTGCCATTCGCTTCAGCATCACCGAAGACTATAAGCTGTATCAGGAAATTTGCAGGCATGGCTGGAAGTGGGATAACGTGATGGCTCCGGATGTGCTTGCGTTCACGGAAGCTGTTCCTTCGCGGGTGGCGCTGCTCCACCAAAGAAAACGCTGGCTGAGTGGTGGCACGGAACTGCCCTGGTATTGGTGGATTTTATTCGGCGTTTTTGGCTTGTTCTATGTTTGTGTTCCGCTGCTTTTCTTCATACATACCACCACAGCACTCCTTTTCTGGATGTTGAAATGGATCTTGCAAGGAATACAAATCCAACGCATTTATGCACTTTTGGGTTTGAGCGCTCCTACCTTGGTGCAGCTGCTCCGCTACGAATTATACCTGAGCCTGCTCACGCCTGCCACGGCGTTGTTCTTTCTGCTCCCTTTGCCCACCAACTGGAAAGGTCGCCTGTACCGGGGCGCCAAAGGCTGAACGTTCAATCGTTCTTCTGCTTCAGAAGCAAGGCTTCCCAGTATTTCAGAAATACTTCCCGCGCCTGCCAGGTGCATAATTCCCAGCCTCTGCGTCCGCTGGCAAAGCCACGCTGAAAAATCCAGGTGCGCACAAAACGAAACAGTGGCCCAAACAGCATTTTTACCAGCAACACCATGCGAGGCTTCCCTTTCAGATGCCTGGCGCTGATGGAAGCAAATTTCTTCGATTGCCTGATC
>JBDKIU010000156.1:0-10945 GCA_039796915.1 Bacteroidota bacterium
CGGTGTGGGCATTGTAGCATTGGCGGGAATTGTGGTGCGGAATGGAATCTTGCTGGTGGAATTCACGGAATTGCTGCGCAGCCATGGCGTTCCGCTTAAGGATGCCATCATTGAGGCCGGCCGCACCCGTATGACTCCGGTACTGCTTACGGCTTCCGCAACCATCCTCGGTCTGATTCCTCTGGCCGTTGGTTTGAACATCGACTTTGCCCGACTGTTCACTGAACTGAATCCGCATATTTTCATGGGTGGAGACAGTGTTGCCTTCTGGGGTCCTTTGAGCTGGACGATGATTTTCGGTCTGAGCTTTGCCACCTTTCTCACCCTGATTCTTGTTCCTGCGATGTATTTACTGAATGAGCGCATGAAGCAAAAAGTGTTTGGATGGTTCGGAAAAAGTTATGACCCGGATGCCGGCACACAGCCGGATGCCCTGAGCAAACTGGACATCTAAAACCAAGCATAAAACATCAAAAGAGGGGCGAAATGCCCCTCTTTTTTTTATTGCCTGCACAGCCCTTATTTTGAATCATGTATTTCGACAACTGGCTGCTGGGAATCATTGCCTTATTCCTGGGAATCAACATTTTTACCGCCATCAAAATGCGCAGCGCCTCAGAATTGCTGAGTACCGAACAGAAGGCGCAGCTGTTTAAATTATTTGGCAGCGTGCGCATCTATACCCTGTTGTTGCTGAGTGCCGTGATTGTGGCCTTTCTTTACTTATCACAAAAAGGCCAACAGGATCAAAAAACCATAACCCTGGTTTATTTCATTGCGTTAATCAGCATCATGCTGGGCATTGTTTGGGTAAGTGTGCGAAAACTAAAACAACACGGGTATCCAGCTGCGTACATACGCACCTATTTCATGGTGAACTTGCTCCGCAATCTGGGCCTGCTGGCAATGCTCGCATACATCCTGCTGCTGGGCAGTCCGAACTTTTGATTCCCTGAATTCCATGCGCCCTTGCTGAAGAAGCAATAAATGTTGCTTTTATTTGCGACTTGCGCATCCATTGAATAAAGGAAGGTTTTTAGCGATAGGTATTGCCGTAAGTTTCTTTTCGGCCTGCATGAAGGATTCAGTGGATCAATTGACTTCACTGAAGGGAGCTTCATGGACTGGAACCTACGCCCTGCCGCTGATTAATGCTGCACTGGCTCCGGAAGACGCCCTGAAATTCACCGAAGAATTCAGCAGCATTGGCTCGTATCCTGATGGACAGATGTACGTGACCTATGAAAAAAACTCGGTCTCTATAAAAGGTCAGGATTATTACAAGCCAACATCCATCAACAATTCCTTTACGTACCGCCTGAACGCCGGAGAACAGCAGCTGCTTGAAGGCGGTTCTGTGGTGATGGAGCGCGACCAGATCATCGACTGGAATCAAAGTGGCGCCTACATTGATTCTATTCAGTTTAAATCCGGAAAGCTTCGGGTGGAAGTTGAAAACTCCATCCAGCATCATTTATCCATCACCATCCTCATTCTTGGAACCAAACCGGAAGGATTGCTCAGTAAAACCGCAGAAATTCCATGGAAAGGCCCCGGAACCAAGGGTGGATTGGAAATCAACCTGGCCGGACTGCTTGCTGACTTAACACGCGGTCCGAAGGGAAACAATCAGTTCAGGGTGCGCATCCGCGCCGTGTTCAACAATACCAATGGCGGTGCCATTAACGGAAATGACCCGCTGAACCTCAACATCATTGCCAATGATTTCACCTGGACACGCGCACATGGCTTGTTTGGAGCGAAAAACATCCTGTCCAAAACCGATGACCTGAGGCTGGGATTGCTCTCTTCGGATTTTCTTTCCCGTGGAACCAAATTCAGGGATGCACGCCTGAAGCTGAAATGGCAAAATACCTACGCGCTCCCATTGCAACTGAATGTGAACAGTCTGGGATTCATTTTTGGCGATGGAAGCAGACAGCTCATCAGCGGTTTTGCGCCAAGCTATCAGGTTCCCGGAGCGAATCTGAACAACCAAACCCTGTTGGCACATACTGATTCTATCTACCTGAATGCCGGAAATTCAAACATTTCGAATCTGGTAGATGCCCAGCCACATTACCTGTTTTGGAATGAAGCCATCCTGGTTAAATCAGGTTCCGGAAGCTTGAAACAATCCGTGTGGGCTGAAAGTATGTGTACCTTCAGCGTTTCGCTGGAATTGCCTTTGTATGTGGCTTCTGATGAAATCATCCTCACCGGAGCCACCGACATCAAAGACGCCTGGAAACAGGAACTTTCCAAAGCTGAATGGATGAACCTGCGCTTTCAGATTAAGAATCAGATTCCTTTATCGCTGCAACTACAGGCCTACCTGCTCGATGCACAAAACAACATCCTGGATTCTCTGATTAAACCCATACAGGAGCTCTTCCCTTCGGCCTATACGGATTCGCTGGGGAATACGGTTCAGGACAAGGAACAACTGCTGGATGTGCGTTTGGATCAAACCGAGCTAAACAGATTTCTTCAGGCAAAAAGCATTCATTTCAAAGCTGTAACCAACACAGGAAACTATTTAGGAAAGCCCTTAGGCCTGAGTAAAATCATGAAAGGGCAACAGTTGTTCCTCAAATTAGGCATTCAATCCAGCATAAACCTGCAGCGGAAGTTTTAAAGGAATATGAATTGCCGCCTAATTGCAGCTTTATGTTTATGGCTCAGCTCCTTCATCCCTGTTCAGGGACAGGAAGCATTCGGGCTCTATCATGCGGCGCAGGTTCCACAACAAAACCTGTTAAATCCTGCATCGCGGAATAAGGCCGGAACCGTATTCGGCTTTCCGGGAATCAGCGCAACGGAATTCCACTATTTCAACAGCAGTTTTACCCTCCGGGATGTTTTGGGCAGCGTGGAAAACGGACCAGATTCCGCTATGCTAAACCTGAACAAAGCCGTTTCCCTGCTGCGCAGTAAAAACCTGATCACCGCCAAAGCAAACCAGCAATGGCTTTACGCCTCCATCAGAAAAGGCCCCAATCAGTTTACGTTCCATGTGGGGGAGCGCGCCCTGTTGCGGCTGAAATATCCGAAAGACCTGTTCGACCTGATCATAAACGGAAATGGCGGTGACAAGCTCGGATCTACGTTTAACCTCAGGTTTTCATTAAGTGCCATGCACTATCGGGAATTCGGCCTGGGCTATGCGCGGCAAATCAACGAGCAACTCTCTTTTGGCACGAGGCTGAAGTTTCTGAAAGGATTCTCGATGCTGGATGCCTCGCGGATGCAGTTCAACTTAAATACAGGCGCAGACATGTATTCATGGACGGCAACTTCCAACATCAACATCCGGGCCGCGAGTACCGCATTTTCTGCCACGCAGTCCAATAAGCAGATTCAGGCTGCCAACCTGTTCCGACATTCATCCAACCCGGGCATGGCTCTGGACATAGGAATCGTTTGGCACGAACATCCCAGGTTAAGCCTGTCGGCTTCGTTGCTCGACTTTGGCTTTATCAACTGGAAAACCAATGCCGTTCGAATGAAAAGCCTGAAACCTAATGCCTCTTTCACCTTTGAAGGCCTTCCTCTTTCTACCACAGAAGACGACTTAAATGCGTACCTGTTGAAAATCAGAGACAGCATCAATTTGAGTTTGGGCCTGGACACCATCAATGCCAGCTTCAGCAAAGCTTTAGCCGCACAGTTTCTGGGTGGAATACAATACCAGCTGCATCAGCGTTTTGGTGTCAATGGATTGATTTATTGCGACTTCTTGAATCAGGCGGTCAGCCCGGCCATTCATGCAGGCATCAGATGGCAACCCGTTTATTGGCTCTACCTGATGGCACACAACACTTCGTTTAATAAAACATGGCTGAATCCCGGAGTGGGTGCCACCGTTCAGGTTGGGAAATTACAATGGTACGCTTCCACAGAACAAGTGCTCGGCCTGTTGATGCCCGATCAATACCGCAACTTCACGTTTCGCTGTGGAATGAATATCCTTATCAACAAGGACGAACGCAGCCTGCGCAACATTAAAGATCCCGAACAGCTGAACCTGATTGAAGGAATGCAGGAAATGCAGCAGTGGGGACGTTGATGCGAGGCATCACTGGGTATCGTATGCCCAGCGGACATACATACTTCCCCAGGTAAATCCACCACCAAAGGTGGCCAAAATCAGGTTATCGCCTTTTTTCAACTGACGTTCGTAATCCCACAGCAATAAAGGAAGCGTGCCAGATGTGGTATTTCCATAACGTTCAATATTCATGAGCACTTTTTCTTCAGGCAAGCCCATGATTTCTGCTGTATAATCGATGATTCTTTTATTGGCCTGATGTGGTACCAGCCAATGCACATCCGCTGCCGTCAGACCATTTCTGTCCATAATGCGCTTAGACACATCGGCCATATTGGAAGTGGCAAACTTGAACACTGTTTTTCCTTCCTGATATACAAAATGTTCACGGGCATCGATGGTTTCATGCGTTGGCGGCTTCAAACTGCCACCGGCTTTCTGGTGAAGGAATTCTGCACCGGCACCATCACTGCGCAAGATGGCATCCATGATCCCATTGTCTTCTTCTGTGGGTTCCAGAAGCACGCAACCGGCACCATCTCCAAAAATGATGCATGTGTTTCGGTCGGTATAGTCGATGATGGCACTCATTTTATCAGCGCCAACAACAACCACACGCTGATGGGTTCCATTTTGGATAAACTGCGTGCCAACCTGTAAACCATACAGAAAGCTGGAACAGGCAGCAGCAAGGTCAAAACCCCAGGGCTTGTTTGTGCCCAGCTTATGGGCCACCAGATTTGCAGTTGCAGGGAAAATCAAATCGGGCGTTACACTGCACACAATCAACAAATCGATGTCATCAGGTGTAATGCCTCTTTTGTCAAGCATTTCACGCACAGCCATCACAGCCATATCGCTGGTTGCTTTTCCGGGTTCTTTGAGAATTCGGCGTTCCCGGATGCCGGTTCTGGAGATAATCCACTCATCGGTGGTATCCACCAGTTTTTCTAAATCTTTATTGCTGAGAATGGTTTCCGGAACGTAGCCCCCTACTGCGGTAATTGCCGCCCTGATTTTATTCATGCCCTGTATTTCCTGAATTGATTAACTGAAAGGAACTACGAATATTCCCAACCAAATCTGTTTTAATGATTTCTTCGCATAACTCTACCATTTTCACAAAGCTGTCGGCTTTGGAAATGCCGTGGCCAATCACAACCGGTTTATTCACTCCAAGAACCGGAGTTCCTCCGTAATGACGGAAATTAAACTGATCCAGGTAATCATCCTGAACACCGCGTTTGGCCAAACGGTAATAGAAACCTTCGCAAACCTTGACGATGACATTTCCGGTAAAACCATCGCATACAATCACGTCTGTCTGTTCACTGAATAAATCCCTTCCTTCTACATTTCCTACAAAATGGATGGCTTTATTCTCTTTGAGCAGTGCATGCGCAGCGAGGGTGAGTGCATTCCCCTTTTCTTCTTCTTCACCAATGCTCATGAGGCCAACTTTGGGTGCCTCAACCTGATACACCAGCTGGCTGTAGAGTGAACCCAGAATGGCGAACTGGTTGAGCATTTCAGGCTTGCAGTCGGCGTTGGCGCCAACGTCGAGCATGACACCATGTTTTCCGGATTCTTTTGGAACAATGGAAGTAAGGCAAGGCCTTTGAACGCCTTCTATGGGTTTTACCGTAAACAAGGCTCCGGCAAACATGGCTCCGGTATTTCCGGCACCCATAAATGCATCTATTTGACCTGCGGCCAGATGAGATAAGCCAACAACAATACTGCTGTCTTTTTTAGCCGTGATGGCTTTCACAGCATGTTCGCCCATACCAATCACCGAGGCACAATGAACCCAGCTTACACGGGGATCTTCGAAGCCGTATTCACGCCATAAAGGCTCAATTTGGTGTTGGTCACCGAACAACACCAAACTCAGATGAGGATATTTACGTGCAGCATCTGCACAGCCTTTGATGGCTTCAAGAGGAGCATAATCTCCTCCCATGGCATCAATTCCAATCCTCATCGGCTGGATTAATCGTTGCGGCCTTTCATCACCTTCACACCGCGGTAGGTGCCGGTGAGTGGATTAACCCTGTGAAACAGGGATACATCTCCGGTAACGGGATCGGCAATCATAGGACGGGTTTCCAATTTGTCGTGTGTACGTCTTTTGTCACGGCGTGTTTTCGAAATTTTTCGCTTCGGGTGTGCCATTTATTTTTTCTCTTTTAGTAGTTCTTTTAGTTTTTCCCAACGTGGGTCGCGTTCCGTTTCTTCACCCGGGCCGCCGGAAAGTGCATCCAGCTTTTCGAGCATTTCGTTATTACAGGGCTTCACCGGCAAATCATCGCAATTCTTCACCAATGGTAACGACAAGATGCAGAGGTCATAAAAGAGTTCAGCCACATTAAAGGCAATTTCATTATGACCAATGAGCAACAGGTCGTCGTCTTCTTCTATCAAACCCGGTGTCATGCGTGCGCCGAGCACCTGCTGTTTCACCAGAACGTTTCTTTTACCTTTTACGGGGAAAGGAAGAGGTTCCAGGCAGCGATCGCAAGCTACAGACAGGCGGCCATCTATGGTTAAGTGCAACTGGTACAGGTGCCCTTTCTTTTCCATGGACAGGTTCGCCATGAGGTCATCACCACCAGCGGTCCGATAGTCAAACTCCTGAAAGAACGTAGAATCCAGATGATACGAATAATCATACACGCCGTCTTTGAGCTTGACGAACGCAATTTCAAATTCATCCAACCTGTTTTCGTTTTTCAAAACGAAGCGCGAAAATACGATTTTCCAGAGTATTTACCCAAAATATACCAGAAGCTTAGAAGTCGATACGAAAACGCTCGCGTTTCATCTCAGCGAATGGCAGAAATGTTGCCTTACCCAGATCATATTCCTGCCGGTTGCGTACCATGCGCATAGCATCCAGGATGGCCTGAATAAATGAAGCCGGGGAAGCCACGCCTTTTCCTGCGATGTCATAAGCTGTTCCATGGTCTGGCGAAGTGCGCACCACTGGCAATCCAGCCGTAAAATTTACTCCGTCGTAAAACGCTTCGGCCTTGAAGGGAATAAGCCCCTGATCATGATACATCGCCAGAATGACATCAAAATTGCGTTGGTTTCCGGAGCCGAAGAATGCATCTGCAGGATAAGGTCCATACACCAGCATATCCTGAGCCAGGGCTTCTTCAACCGCTGGTTTGATCACCTCCGTTTCTTCTTTTCCCAACAAGCCTGAATCGCCGGCGTGCGGATTTAGTCCTAAAACAGCTATTCTGGGTCTGAGGATTCCAAAGTCTCTTCTCAGTGAAGCGTGAATCAGCTTGATCTGTGCCATGAGGCCTGCTTTGGTGATTTTACTGCTCACCTGAGCGATGGGCACATGTTCGGTAGCCAAAGCAACCCGAAGGTCTTCAGAAACCAGCATCATGGCGTATTGGTCCACGCCAAAAGCCTTGGCAATAAAGCCGGTATGACCTGTAAAACCCGGCTCATGTGCCGCAACCGTCGATTTGTCCAGCGGCGCGGTTACCATGGCGTCGAGTTTACCTGCAACAGCATCGGCAACACAGGCCTTCAGTGAAGCCAACGCCTCAGCACCGGCGTCCAATGAGGGTTTTCCGGGCTCAATGTCTATCTGTTTCTCGCTGCTCACTACCAAATTCAATCGACCCGGCTGGGCTTCTTCAACTGAATTTACCAAAGTATACAGCGGTGCCTGAATTTCAGCGCCGGCATTTAACTTCTTGTAATACACATAACTCCTGGGCGAAGCATACAATACAGGAATAATATGTCGCATGATGGATTCCTGCGCACAGGCCAACTGAATCAATTCAAGCCCAATACCATTTGGATCACCCTGGGTAATCCCTATACGCATGTGTTTATGCTCCATGTTTAATTCTGTTTTTTAAGAAAGAAACGACCAAACGAACACCAACGCCCGTTCCGCCCTTGGTGATATATCCATTGGGCTGATGGGCATAGGCGGTTCCTGCAATATCCAGATGCAACCATGGATAATCCGTGAAGTTGCGTAAAAACATGGCTGCAGTTTGCGCACCACCTTCAGCTTTACCCAAGTTTTTCAGGTCGCTGATGTCACCTTTCATTTCCTCAGCATATTCCTCCCAAAGCGGCAATTCCGCTAAACGTTCATAAACCTGTTCACCTGCCGCCTTTAACGACGCTTTTACAGGCTCATCCGCGTTACCCATCATGGCACTTCCGTACGTTCCCAAAGCGCGCGCAGCAGCTCCGGTTAATGTGGCAAAATCCAGTACCAGTTCAGGCTTGTACTTCTGTGCATAACTCAAAGCATCGGCCAGGATTAAACGTCCTTCTGCATCGGTATTCAGCACTTCTACGGTTAATCCTTTATGCGTATCGATAATGTCACCTGGACAAATAGCTTCTTCTCCCGGGCGGTTATCGGTGGCAGGAATCAATCCAACCAGGTGAATGGGCAATTTCAACGCAGCCACCGCCTGAAAAACACCTGCAACAACAGCCGCTCCAGCCATGTCGCATTTCATGTAATCCATGCTTTGCGGTGTCGGTTTTAAACTCAGGCCACCGGTATCAAAAACCACGCCTTTTCCTACGAGAACCACCGGCCGTTTGTTGACCGGTTTTTCGGGTTTGTAATCCATCACCACAAAAGCGGGTTCCTGTTTGCTGCCTTTATTAACCGCCAGCAGCCCACCAAATTTCTGGGCGCGAATCTTCGACATGTTCCAAACGTCCACATCGAAACCAAACTGCTTGCCCATTTCTGAAATTGCCTCGCCCAACTGTTTCGCTGTTTGGTGGTTGGATGGAAGATTAACCAAATCTCTTGCCGCAAATACGGCCTCTGTGATTTGCTTTAAGGCATTTGCTTCCTGTTTTCCGAAACAATCGGAAACAACTTCTGAAATTTCAGGTTGTACGGAAGCTGTCGCCGTTGTTTTAAATCTGTCAAAGCGATAAGAAGCCAGCAGAAAACCTTCCATGAAGGCTTCGGTATGTGCGGCATTTTGTTGCGCGTCAACCAGGCGGATGGGGCCAACTGCCGACTTTTGGGCTGCAGAAAACACAGCAGCTCCGCATTTGCGCAAGCGTTCATATTCTCTAGATTCTTTCAGCACAGCGGTACATTCAAACCAAAAAACACTGTTGGCCGTTTGGGTATGAAAGCTATATTTTTTCTGTTCGAGTCTGTGCTCAAGCAGGAGCAACAGTTCCTCATCAAATCCGGCCAAGCCGAGGTCTGAAGGTTTTTCATACAACCAGATAACAGATTTTATCGCCAAGGATGTTTCTGTTTTGGTTTTACCTGCTCCCTTTTCTTTCTTGATTTTTTTAGAAACTCCCATAAAAAAGACAAGGGCGAAACTAATGCTTCGCCCTTGTAAATAGTTCAGTAAAAGGAGGAATTATCCCTGCAAGGCTGCTGCACCACCAACAATTTCCGAGATTTCCCGGGTGATGGCTGCCTGACGTGCCTGGTTGTACGCCAGTCGGAGGCTGCGCAGCAATTCTCCGGCATTGTCCGTGGCTTTATCCATGGCTACCATCCGCGCTCCATGTTCTGAAGCATGTGAGTCAAGGATTGCACGGTACAGCTGGGTTTTCAGGCTTCTTGGGATGAGTTCCTGAAGGATGGCAACTTTGCCGGGTTCGAAGATGTAATCATTTTTCTTTTTACCGGAAGACTGATTCATTTCCACGGGCAGGAATACCTCGTTGGTAAGAATCTGGGTCGCGGCATTTTTAAACTGATTGTACACCAATTCCACGCGGTCGTATTTGCCACTCAGGTAGGCTTCCAGAATCCAGTCACCGGCTTCAAAAACAGAGGCTGCGTTCAAATTGCCAAAGGTTCCCATAAAATCCATCTTGAACTGGAATTTATGTCGGCGGAAAAACTCGTACGCTTTTTTACCGATGGGAAGCATGGTGACATTGCCAGCCTGATATTGTGCCTGATATTTGCCTTCAATGAGGTAACGGGTGCGACGGATTACGTTGGTATTAAAAGCTCCGCACAAACCACGGTCACTGGAAATTACAACCAGCAATACTTTCTCGGCAGCAGTGCCGGAAAAATACCTTGCCAGTGTTTCATCCTCTACAGAATCTTCCAAATTGGCCATCACCTCCTTCAATTTGGCTGCGTAGGGACGCATGCGGACGATACCGTCCGTTGCACGGCGCAGCTTGGTAGCAGAAACCAATTTCATTGCTTTGGTAATCTGCTGCGTAGAAATTGTTGAAGATATCCGGCTTCTAATTTCCTTCAGGTTGGCCATGGGTCTTCTTTAGGCTTAAGCGAAACTTTTTGCTACTTCCTTACAAGCTGATTCCAGCACAGAGGTGATGCTGTCGTCGATTTTACCTGCCTTGATTTGGTCAAGTACATCGCGATGCTTGGCATCCAGGTATTCCAGATATTGTTGCTCGAATTCGCGTACGCGATTCACCGGAACACTTCTGAGCAGGCCGTTGGTACCACAATAAATGATGGCCACCTGCTTTTCAACGGATACGGGTGAAAACTGACCTTGCTTCAATACTTCTACGTTGCGTGAACCTTTGTCAAGTACCGCTTTTGTGGCAGCGTCGAGGTCAGAACCGAATTTTGCGAATGCTTCCAGTTCGCGGTACTGAGCCTGGTCAAGCTTCAGCGTACCCGCTACTTTCTTCATGGATTTGATTTGTGCGTTACCACCTACACGGCTTACCGAAATACCTACGTTAATCGCGGGACGAACACCAGAGTTGAACAGGTTCGACTCAAGGAAAATCTGTCCGTCAGTAATAGAAATTACGTTGGTAGGGATGTACGCAGATACGTCACCAGCCTGTGTTTCAATGATGGGAAGTGCGGTCAGCGAACCTCCACCTTTTACCTTATCGCGAAGGTTTTCAGGCAAA
>JBDKIU010000157.1:0-11528 GCA_039796915.1 Bacteroidota bacterium
GCTGCAGTGCGCACGTCCAGAATGACAGCGCCTTGTTCGTGCAATGCTTTCAGATTGGCGGAAGGCCCAAGGCCCAGGAGTTTTTTGATGAATGTAAACATGTTTTTTTGGGGAAATTAAACTGCCCGGGTACCGAAATACCCGAACAGTCATGGTTGCTTGTTTAGAGTAAAGTGCTGGGGCAAACGTACTCAGAAATGGTGAACAGTTCTGATTCGCGGATGGCCTTAAATCCGCCGCGCACATCAATCAGCTGCTCAAATCCGCGGGCCTTCAGGATGGATGCGAAAATCATGGATCGGTAACCACCTGCACAGTGCACGTAAGCAACTTTATTACGGTTTACCGCAGCCT
Organism: Bacteroidota bacterium; assembly: GCA_039796915.1. GTDB lineage: Bacteria > Bacteroidota > Bacteroidia > NS11-12g > UBA955 > REEB481. The sequence goes on from JBDKIU010000157.1 coordinate 355, forward strand.
GGCTGTCGTTCACGTAATCCAGTGGAGCGTTGATGGCGCCAATAACGTGTTCGCTGTCGTATTCACTTTTCTTGCGCACATCCAGCAGCTGCAAATCGGGTTGCGCTTTTATGAGCTGATGCAGTTCTGCAGCATCGATGCGGGTGATGGTATCCACTTCGTTGCCTGATTGCTTCCAGGCTTCAAAGCCGCCGTCCAGGTAGCCGATGCAGTGGTCGAAGCCAACCCGCGCAAGTCGGGTAACGATCTCTTCCTCACGACCCGGTTCGGCCACAATCAGCAATTCCTGATTCACATCGGGCACCAGGGTTCCAACCCAGGTGGCAAAGCTGCCGTTGATACCAATGTTGATCGAATTTGGAATAAACCCGCGGGCGAAAACTTCTGCATCGCGGGTATCAATAACCAACGCTTCTGTTTCGTTGGCGGCCGCTTCAAAGGCAATGGGCGACAGCTTTTGCAGCCCGCGCTCCATCACGCGGTCCAGCGACTGGTATCCTTTAATATTCATCAGTACATTTTGGGGGAAGTAGGAAGGCGGAGGCGTGAGCCCGTCGAGTACATCGCGTATAAACTGCTCCCGGCCAAGCAGCGGGTTCAGTGCGTAGTTTACCTGCTTCTGATGTCCGAGGGTGTCGCTGGTTTCCTTGCTCATGTTCTTGCCGCAGGCGCTGCCGGCTCCGTGGCCGGGATAAACGACGATGTCGTCAGATAGCGGCATGATTTTATTGCGCAGCGAGTCGAACAAGTGCGCAGCGAGTTTTTCCTGCGTGAGGTCTGCAACCACATGCTGGGCGAGGTCGGGACGGCCAACATCTCCAATGAACAGCGTATCGCCGCTGAACAGGCTGTGGGCTTTGCCTTCTTCATCATACACCAGGTAGCAGCTGCTTTCCATGGTATGTCCGGGTGTGTGAATAACCTCAATGAAGATGTTTCCGAGCTTCAGTCGTTCGCCATCGGCGGCAATATGTGCGTCAAACTGAGGCTTGGCGTTCGGTCCAAAAATGATTTGTGCACCGGTTTTTGCCGCAAGGTCCAGATGCCCGCTTACAAAGTCGGCATGAAAATGTGTTTCCAGCACATAGCGAATCTGGGCGCCGTTGCGTGTTGCACGTTCAATGTAAGGTTGCACTTCGCGCAGCGGATCAACGATGGCCACTTCACCCTGGCTTTCGATGTAGTAAGCGCCATGCGCCAGACATCCGGTATAAATCTGTTCAATCTTCATGGTAGTGACTTTTAATACCACAAAGTTTGCCCCGCCATCCAGCACGGGCCGTGACCTGAGTTACTTCTGCCCTTGATTTACGTCAGCAGGGAATGCTGACAAGGCTCATGCTTATTTCCGGCATCAACCGGCCAGCGAAACACCGATGAGTTTCCCGATACCAAAGGTGATGGCTGCCGCAGCCAGGCCAAACAAAACCTGCCTCATGCCCGAAAACCAAACGCTTTTTCCGGTGAACAGGGTGATGGCAGCACCAATCAGAAACAGTCCGCCGGCACTGAGGATGGCACTGAGGCCAATGGCGGTCCAGCCTCCGCTGAAGAAAAAGGGAATCACGGGAATGATGGCGCCCAGAGCGAAAAGGAAGAAGGAAGCAAGTGCGGCTTCCATGGCCGAGCCTTTCAATTCTTCACTGTTGATGCCCAATTCTTCGCGCACCAGCATCTGATGCGCCTTGTCGCGGTCCTGCATCAGCGCAGCAGCCATCTCCGCGGCCTGATCCTCGGGAATGCCTTTGGCCATATAAATGAGTTTCAGTTCGTGCTGTTCGCCTTCAGGGTTGATCTCCAGTTCTTCCATTTCCAGCTCCATCTGATTCTCGTACAGTTCCTGCGAGCTTTTCACAGAAATCCATTCTCCCAGGGCCATCGATAAAGCACCGGCCAGCAAACCGGCCACGCCGGCCAGCAATACTTCCGATTGTCCGCCGGTAGCGCCGGCCACTCCCATCACCAAACTGAAGTTGGAAACCAGGCCGTCGTTGCCACCCAGCACGGCCGCGCGCAGTGCGTTGCCGCCCACCGAACGGTGACGTTTTTCAAAGCGCGCCAGTTGTGTGCCGGAAACGTCTTTATGGTTGCTGAGGATGTTTTTAAGAATGGCTACATGGGTAGTATCTGATAAACCAGGCGCGGTGCCTGTGCTGCTGCGCGCTTTGGAAATGTTTGCGGCCAGCGATTTTTCCGTGTCCATCAGCACGCCCAGGATGTAATCATTGCCGAACACCTTGCCAATCCTGCGTAGCGTTTTTGCCCTGCGTGAAGGCGGTGGCAGCAGTGTGGCATCCAATCCCTGACTTTTTAGAAAAGCTTTGGCGTGCCCGGCTTCAATGTTGCTCATCTCGCGGAAGATGCGTGCCACGGCTGGGTCTTCTTCGGTATCTGCAAGGATGCCGTACAGGTAAGCGGCGTCAATTTCTGTCTGGATGCTGGCGTTCAACGACATAAGGAATAGATATGCGAATGTAGGGAATCACGGTTCAAGGCCCGGCGGGAATCCTCATCCGCAGCCCTCAACGCATCCGGCTGATCTGGTATATACGCCGTGCGCCGTGCAGCACCAACAGCAATACCAGCGTGCCAACCACCAGGTCCGGAATTTTAGAATTGCTGAACCAAACCAAACCTGCCGCCAGCATCACGCCGAGGTTGGCCAGGATGTCGTTGGAAGTGAAAATCACGCTGGCGCGGATATGTGCTTTGGAGGATTCCTGCTGCCGGAGCAGATACAGGCAGGCAATATTGGCGGCCAGTGCGCCTGTGGAAGTGTACAACATCCATGGAATGTCGGGCAGGGAAGAAGGATTCAGCCACCGTTCCAGCACTTCCCAGAAAGCGTATAAAGCCACCGTTACCTGCAGCAAGGCGGCCGCCAGTGCGGCTTTGCGCTGTTGTGCGGCACCTCCGCTCACGGCCATCAGCGCCAATCCATAAACCAGCGCGTCGGCCAGCATGTCTGCTCCGTCGGCCATCAGTCCTGCGGAGCCTGCCCAATATCCTGCGAAGCCTTCAATAAAGAAAAATGCCAGATTCAGCCCAAGCACGGCCCACAGCAGTAAACGCTCCCTGGAGGCGCTGTTTGGCGTTGTTGTTTCTTCAACGTTCCATGGCTTGCTTTCCAACAGGCTGATGCCGAGCTGCAGCGGCTGTAACGCGCGGAGGATGGCTTCGGCTTCGCCGGAATGGATTACTTCTGCCGTGCGTTCGGCTACATTGCACTGTACGGAAGTAACGTCTGCTTTGCCTTGAAGCTGCATGCGTATCATCGCCGCTTCCGAAGGACAATCCATGAGTGTTACCAGAAAAATGCTTTTCGTGGGCATGAACGTGCTTTGTGCAAATAACGCCTTCCGGCGGGAAGGGTTTTAACTGGAATGCAATCAAAATCCGGGGTGCAGGGCGTGTTGGCTGCAGGCCATCAGGCATTCCGTGCCTGCGCGCGGTGCGGCGCTGTGTTTGCACGCAGCAAGATGTACGTTCCGGAACTGCTGCTGAAACAAGGTGCGGTAATCATCGGCATGGCCGCCGAAGGGCGGGCCGTCAAATGGGAAGGTGGTGTCGAACAACACACCGGCAAGGATTCCTTGTTCCGACAATAAGGCCTTCATCTTTACGGTGTACGCTTCGCGCAGTTCAGGCACAATGGCGCAGAAAAAGGTTTGTTCCAGAATCAGGTCATACGGGCCTTCCAGGTCGAAGAAATCCGCGCAGCGCACAGTGATGGCCGTAGTTTGGGCAAAGCGTTGTTCCAATTGGTGGCACAAATCCGGAGCGATGTCCACCAGTGTGATATCGGTAAAACCTTGTGCAGCAAGCCATTCGGCTTCCCAGGCATTGCCACAGCCCGGAATCAGGATGCGGCTGGTTTTGGAAGGCTGCAGTGTTTCCACCAGGAATATCAGGGGCGGTGAAGGCATGCCTAAGTCCCAGCCGGTTTTTCCTTCTTTCCAGCGGCTGTTCCAATAGTCTTTGCGGTGCAGGTCAGTCATGTTTGGCGAAGTGTTCTTTGAGGATAATCTGGTTGCGCTGCAGGCTCAGCAGGCCTTTTTGTTCCATCTTCTTCAGCAGGCGTGAAATTACCTCGCGGGAGGAATTGAGGTCGTTGGCAATATCCTGGTGGGAAGCCTGAATGGTCTGGCTGCCGCCATTTTTTGCCAGTCGCCGCAGGTGAAATTCCAGTCGTTCGTCCAGACTGCGGAAGGCAATCTGATCCACCACCTGCAGCAATTCTTCAAAACGCTCGCGGTAGTTTCCCAGCACAAAGCGGTTCCAGCTGCTGAAGCGCATCATCCAGGAATCCATCAGCTCCAGCGGCACCAGCAACACTTCGCTGTCTTCGATGGCCATGGCGCTCACTTCGCTCGTATCGCTTTTCATGGCGCAAATCATACTCACGGCACAGGCATTTCCCGGCCTGAGGTAATACACCAGAAACTCGCCTCCGTCTTCACTCTCCCGAAAAACCTTGATGCTGCCGCTGATGACCAAAACGGTGGAACGGATGTACTGGCCCGTTTGGATGAGTTCGTCGCCGGCCTGAACATGCCTGATTTTTCCCACCTCTGCCAGCTCTTCCAACAAGGAAAGCTCCAGCATCGGAAAGCGTTGCTTCAACAGTTCAATCATTCGGTAAATCTAAACCACAGAAGTCAAGGGCCTGAATGACCTGAGTCACATAAGTTGTTTCCTTCGACTGATTAATTTGCGGCCCGATGGATGGTAGTGTTCCGCTTTCGGATGTAAGCAATCGTGCTCAAGTGCAACAGGTGGTGCGGCAGCAATATGCAGCTTTGTTGAAACACCCGCATACCGCCGGCAAGTTTGCCCACTTAAATCTGGAAGAACACCTGCCAAAAATTTTTGATTTCTGGTGCTTTGTGCTCGGCATTGATGCGGCAGAACATCCTTACCGTGGCAGCGCTTTTGAACCGCATGTGAAACTGCAGCTGGACAACGAAGATTTCCACTTGTGGATGCAGTTTTTGTTTGAAGCGATTGATGCCGCGCATTCCGGCCCCGTGGCCGCCGACTGGAAGAAGCGTGCCGAACAGATGGGCATCCTGTTCAGGCACAAACTGGGTTTGTCGCTGGATTAAAATTCCCGCTTCCAGATCATGATGAAATCATTCATGAAGTAGCCGTTTCCTATGTCAAAATCGGCGCAGCGTTCAATGCGGAATCCCAAGGAAAAATAGAAATTTATTGCCTTGTAGTTCTGTCGGTTTACCTGCAGGCGCATGCAGCTTACCTGCGGGAATTGCTGTTGCAGCAGCTGGAAGGCGTTTCTGCCGATGCCGCGGCCTTGCTGTTCGGTACGGATATACCATTTGGAAATGAACAAGGTATCATCTGCACGCTGATACACGCCAAGAAATCCGGATGGATGCTGTGCATCGGCACCCAACAGAAACAGTTCCTGTCCTTCGTTTTGTTGGCGCAGCAAGGCCGCTTCGCTGTAATTGGATTCGAGCATGAACGTGATTTGGTCTATGCTGATGATGCCCGGATAATGCTGATGCCAGATGTCGTGCGCAAGCTGTTGCACCGTGCCGAATTGTGCCGTTGTGTTGCAGGGAATGAGTTGTAGCGCCACGGGACGAAGTTCATGATTAATCTTCATCTTTGCAGAGCTGTGAACGGCTTACGGGCAATAGCGTTGCAAACCGGTTATCCGGGCGCGGCAAAGCCGCTGCTTGCCGATCCGCTTTCTTTTGAAGCTGCCCGGGGTGCTCTTTGGGTGCTGGCCGGCCACAATGGTGCCGGAAAAAGTACACTGCTGCACACGTTATGCGGATTGCTGCCGGCGTATCGCGGCACGGTTTGCTGGAACGAACAGTCTGTTGCCGATTTAGATCCGCTGAGCCGCAGCGCCATCTTTGCGCTGGTGTTTACAACCCGGCCCGCGGCGGCTTCCTTCACCGGAAGTGAGCTGGTTGGCACTGCGCTGTTTCGCAAGCGCGACTTGTCCGAAAAGCAACGGCAGGAACGCATCATGCAGGCGCTGGAGACTGCTGCTGCTGTGCATCTTTCCGCGGTTTATTTTGGGAAGATGAGCGACGGCGAAAAACAGAAAGTATTGCTGGCGCGCGCCCTGGCTCAGGATACACCCGTGCTGCTGCTGGATGAACCCAGCGCCTTCCTTGATTTCGTGGCCAAAAGAGAACTGGCTGCATTGCTGCAACGGCTGGCGCACGAATTTCAAAAGCTGGTGGTGGTGAGCACCCACGACACCGAAGTGTTTCTGCCGCGTGCCGACGATTTACTGTTCATCGACAGCCACCGCGTGGGCAGACATGTTCCTCAGCCCGCAGGCAATCCCGAAGCAGCAAAGCTGTTCCAGGCTGACGGAGCAGGTTGATCACTTCGCAGGAAAACCCCCATCATACCAGGCTTTGAAGGCGTCGAGTTCTGCCTGTGTCGCACCGCTGGGCGGCATGGATTTCTTCGTGTACACTTCACTGTAAATCTTGCTGATTTTTCCCTTGATGCTTCCGGCAAAATCCTCCGGATTATACGCCCAGGCAAGGCGGTTGCTGCCTCCTTTTCCATGGCAGGAACCACATTTGCTGTCGAACCAGGGACGCATGGTGGCATGTTCAAAAGCGGTGCTTTCCTTTTTGCACGAAGTGGTCAGCAGTGCGGTAAGCAAGGCGCATCCAAGCACTGCGCCGGTAAGAAGCCTGTTCTTGTTCATAACCTAATAAATGCAAAACAAGCGCAAATTGTTCTGTACCAAACTTCGGCCCGGGGCTAATTTTGTGTCCTCGGTTTCTTTGGCAAATTTCTATTTCAACTTCAGGCAATTTCAGATGGTACAACACCAGGCGGCGATGCGTATCAGCACCGATGCCTGTTTGTTTGGTGCCTGGATTCAACTGAAAGCCGCCCGCAACATGCTGGATGTTGGCACGGGAACGGGTGTGCTGACGCTGATGCTGGCCCAGCGTTTTCCCGAAATCCGGTTTACGGCTGTGGAAGTGGAAGCCGGTGCTTGCGCCGATGCATCGCAGAATTTCAGCAGCTCGCCCTGGCATGATCGTTTGCAGTTGTTTCAGGCCGATGTGCGCCATTGGCAAACAGCGGAAACTTTTGACGCCATTGTATGCAATCCGCCGTTCTTCATGCATGATTTACCGAATCCGGAACAGCGGAAACAGCTGGCGCGGCATGGACAGTCCGGACTGAGTCCGGAGGCGCTGATGGAGGCGGTGAACCGCCTGCTCAGATCTGACGGGCACTTGTACGTCATGCTTCCTCCGCAAACCATGATGATACTTGAACGCTGTGCCTCCGCCCTGGGCTGGTTTCCCGTTCAGCGTTGTGTGGTGCGGCATGCGCCGGAAAAACAAGCGCATCTGCACTTTGTGGTGTTTGCCCGAAATGGGCAGCCGCCCGCTTCTGAAGAACAGCTGATGCTGAAAACCGGCGATGCATACAGCGTCCGCGCCACCGAATTGCTGGCGCCCTATTATCTGTTTCTGGATACGGCTTCCGGTGGCTGATTCCAAAAGCCGGGCTTAAATTGCAAGGCTTTTGTCATAAACATGAATATCCTGTCGCGCCTGTGTTTGCTGGGATTAGTGCTTGTTGGTGCCTGTAATTTTCACCGCAGTGCCCGTATTCCCGAAGTTGCTGCCATAAAAAGCCTCACGTCCATGGTGCAGCTGCAACCTTTTCCCACGGTGTTTTACCTGCATGATGTAGTTCCCGATGTACGCAAAGTGGACAGCCTGAGCAGCAGTGCCGGTTACCGCGTGAGCTGGCTTCCCGGAGCCGATACAGCCTTACTTGTTGCCGACAGCAACGCTCCGGCCATGGGTGCGTTACGCATCTGGATTGCCGGTTATGCTTATACGACTCCACTGCGCAAGAGCCGGAAATCCTGGCAGACTTTTTCCTTTGCCGATCCGGAACAACGCCGTTCTTCCATGGCGGTAAAAGGCAGTTTCAACGGCTGGAATCCAAAGGCCGGCAGCATGGAATGGAAGCAGGGAAACTGGACGTATTCCTGCTGGCTGGGTCCGGGCAACCATCAATATGTGCTCGTGGCCGATGGGCAGCGCGAACTGCGTGATCCTTCCAATGGCGACAGCATCAGCAATGGCATGGGCGGCTGGAACTCGCTGCGCCGCACAGGTACGGATGGAACTTCGCCTGTCTTGACCACCAAAGCGTTTACCGGAACGCAGGTACGCCTGAGCATGACCACAGGCGCAAGCATCCTCGCCATGTGGGAAAACCATGAATTGCCCTGGGACAGCGCCCAGGGTTTTGTCACTGTTGAAATTCCGAAGCTGGCGAAAAAGAAAGAACGCAGCCACCTGCGCATCTGGGTATATGATCAGAACCGCAGCGGCAACGATGTGCTGATTCCGCTGGAACGTGGGAAGGTGCTGGTGGATTCCGCAGCGCTGAAACGCAGTGACCTGCACGCCTCGGTCATCTACAACCCGATGATTGACCGCTTTTTCAACGGAACAACGGTCAACGACCGCCCCTTGAAACGTGCCGATGTGCATCCACGTGTGGATTTCTACGGCGGCGACGTGGTGGGCATTACCCGCAAAATCCGCGACGGATATTTTTCCAGACTGGGCATCAACACTTTATGGATTTCGCCTGTGGTATTGAATCCAGACGGACCTTACGGCCAATGGCCGAATCCTTCGACCAAATTCAGCGCGTACCACGGCTATTGGCCCATCAGCAGCACCCGCACGGATCCGCGTTTCTGCACCGCCGAAGAGCTGAAGGAACTCATCAGCGTAGCCCACAGCCATGGCATCAATGTGTTGCTCGATTACGTGGCGCATCATGTGCATCAGGAACACCAGTTGTTTCGGGAACATCCGGAATGGTTCAGCAGCCTCATGCTTCCCGACGGTACAAAAAATACCGAACGCTGGGATGAATACCGGCTCAGCACCTGGTTTGATGATTTTCTTCCAACCTTCAACTTCAGCAATCCCGAAGTGGTGGCGCGTATGTCTGACAGCGCCGTATGGTGGCTGGAACAGTTTCCTGCGGATGGGTTCCGACATGATGCGACCAAACATATTCCCGAAGCCTTCTGGAGGGCGCTCACCCGCAAGCTGAAACAGCGCATCAGCGAGACCGATTCAGGCCGCGGACTGTTCCAGATTGGCGAAACCTACGGAAGTCCGGAGCTGATCAGCGGATACCTGGGCAGCGGTATGCTTGACGCCCAATTCGACTTCAACCTGTACGACGCGGCCGTGGCCGCATTCAGCAAACCTGGCGGCATGAAACATCTGGAAGAAGTGCTGCGCGAAAGCATGGAATGGTACGGCAGCCACCACCTGATGGGCAACATCACCGGAAACCAGGACCGGCCGAGGTTTGTGTCGCTGGCCGATGGCAGCATTCCGGAACTTGGCAGCACCAAGCAGGCGGGCTGGGATCGCGCAATTGTCAACAGGAATGAAGAAGCGTTTCATCAGCTGCAGGCCTTGTTTGCGTTTATGTGCGCTGTGCCCGGTATTCCGGTTTTGTATTATGGCGATGAGATTGGCATGCCCGGTGCGAATGACCCCGACAGCCGCCGCATGATGCGTTTCGACTCGCTGAATTCCATGCAGCAGGCCCAGCGCGACATGTTTGGCAAGCTGGCCCGGATGCGGCGCAACCATCTGGCACTCAGCTATGGCGATGTGCGCATCATCAGCGCCGATGGAGAAAGCCTGGTGCTGGAACGGAACTACTTTGGCAAGAAGATTGTTTGTGTATTCCACCGGGGAAATTCCGCCAGAACCTTCACATTGCAGTCAGCACCTACACATTCCCTCTGTGGAAACAAGGTGCAGCGCACAGGCAATGAGGTTCGGGTTACCCTTCCCCCAAACCGATTTGACTATCTTTACTGAAATGAAACGCTATACCATTTTCCTTACGGCAGCAATGCTCTTCACCGGAAACATCATGGCTCAGGATACCATGACCCTACTCAACCGCGAAGTGATTCTATGTAAGGTGAAAACCATCAACCGCAGCGATGTGGATTACGTGCTTTGGACTTCGCGTTCGGGCCCGGTGTATGGGGTTGCCAAATCCATGATCCACAAAATTCAATACGAAACAGGTGGAGATCTGGTGTTGAATCCTATGCCTTCCGAAGAGAAGAAAAGCGCCACGCGCGACTCTGCGGTGCAGGGAACCTACATGCAGGGTGTGGAAGATGCACGCAAGCATTATTTTGGCTATGGCCCGGCACGCACGGTTTCCGTGGGCATGGGATTTCTTGCCTTGTTTACGAGCGGACTCAGCGCGCTGCCTTCGGCCCTGATGTCGGTGAAAACGCCCGACAAACAACGACTCGGTTTGCCTGATGAAGCCTTGTTCGACAACAATAAAAGCTACCGCGACGGCTACTTATACGAGGCCAAGAAAATCAAAAGCAAGAAAATCTGGACGTCTTATGGCGCCGGTGTTGGCTTGTTTGTGGTGACGCTGGTAGGCTTGGTGATTCTGCTTTAATCGCCAGGCCGGAGGCTCGTTATTTTGCCGATCGCTGATGAGCCATCGCCGGTCCCGCGGCGGGGAAACGCCTTTGGTTTATTTGCCCAGAATATCGAGCAAGTCGGCTTCGAGGCTCTTTTTAGGAACTTCGGTGATGCGGCCAACTTCCACGCCGTTTCGGAATACTGCAATGAGTGGAACCAGCGTGAGGCCCGGTTTGGCGGCAAATCCATTGGCATTCAGCGGCTTCTTGGCGCGGTTTACTCCGCTGTAGTGAAAGTTGTCGGGAGGAAAGTTGCACTGGTCCAGTAAGGAAACAAGTTTGGGCAGTTCTCTGCGCGTATCGTCGCACCAGGCGCCGCCGGCTACAAAGATTTCTGTGCCCTGAAGTGCGGTTCGGAGCTGCTCCTGCATTCTGGGTTCAAGGTTGAAGTTGGGATATTGCGCGGCCAGGATTTCCATGAATTGGTCGCGGTTGCTGGGCGAAGCGGCGTCTTCAGCATCCCATTCCAGGTTCAGGTCGTTGAGGAGTTTGTTATATACAGCCATGCTTTTGGATATGGCAGGAATTGAAGGTAGGGTGTCGGGTTTAATCCTGCGCGCAGCGGCAGTATCCGGCATGATCGGGCGGTTCAGGCTGTCGCGAACCATAGAATCTCCGGGCGCGGGCATCAGCACATATGCGCCGG
>JBDKIU010000158.1:0-12522 GCA_039796915.1 Bacteroidota bacterium
TCCTCAGGGGCTTTCGGCAGATATTGGCGCCCATGAAATGCCCATGGGTACTAATTTTGTGGACATCCAGGCCCGCGATCGTGGATTTGTCATTTATCCAAATCCGGTTCAGTCTGCGGCCTTCATTAAAACCCGTGCTCAAGATCCTGATGATGGTTTTCGGGTGTATGATGGGTGTGGCCGCTTGATGGCCTATCTGCATTCTTCAGAACGAATACTCAACACGCATGGTCTTAGTCCTGGAGTCTATACTGTTACTGCAAGGTTTCAGGGCATCCCTTGTCAGGTGAGCTTCGTTAAATATTAAATGTCTGTAAGTTTGGAAACCCTTCCAACCGCTGAACAATAGTTCTCAGGTCCTAAGTTTAAAGACGGATTGAATGCGTTAAATTGCCAAGCGTTGACCGCTTTCAACCTTTTTGAACGATGAGGAAACTAAAAAGACTCCTGAGTGCTGCGTGCTTGCTTGTTCCGGTTTTTGCTGAAGCCCAAAACACCTGCCGCGAAGTGGTAGGTTATTACGCCGGCTGGCAATGGTACGACCGGAATAAACTGATGAATCCTAAATCTGTTCCGTACAAGAAATACTCCATCCTGAACTATGCCTTCTTCCAGCCCCAAAGCGATGGCAGCATCAAGATTTCAGATCCCTGGGGCGACAAGAACCAACTGTTGGGCCCAATCAACTGGGCAACAGCTCCGGCGGGTTATGATACGCAGTACGACTTTGGCAACGCCGCCTACCATCAGCCCAATCAGCGTTTAAGCGACTATGCGCATCAGGGCGGCTGCAAACTGCTGATTTCCGTTGGCGGCTGGACCTATTCTGCCAATTTCCCGGGCATTGCAGCAAACGCCGCGTACAGAGCCAAATTTGCCCACGACTGCGTGCAAATGGTTGAGTTGTACGGGCTGGACGGTGTGGATGTGGATTGGGAATATCCTTCAGGGAATACCGAAAAACAGAATTTCACCATCCTGCTGCGCCAGGTGCGCGATTCTCTGGATGCGCTGGAATCCCGTCGCAGTGTGGAACTCATGCTCACCATTGCCGTTGGCGCCGCCCCGGCCCGCATGCTCGATGTGGAATGGAATGCGGTAACAAACCTCGTAGATATCGTGAACCTCATGAGCTATGATTACTACGGCAGCTGGGACAAACTGAACAGCCACAATGCGCCCTTATATCCGGTGAAAACCGCCGGACAGCCTGGGTTTAGCGTTTCAGAATCTGTGAATAACCTCTTGGCGAAAGGCGTGCCGGCCAATAAAATTACCGCTGGTGTGGCTTTCTACGGTCGTTCGCAAACAAGCGCCACCAAACCGGCTTTATACGCAGCCAGCACAGGAAATGCCGATTTGGTCAACTTCGCCGCAGATGAAGGAACTCCGCTGTATTACAACGTGCTTAAGGCCCTGCCCAATTTCGAGGCATACTGGGATTCCACCGCGGCGGTTCCTTATTTAATCGGAAAACAGGCCAATACCTTTGTTTCCTACGACGATGAACGATCCCTGGAGCAAAAGGCTTTGTTCGTGAACAGCAAAAACCTCCGTGGTGTAATCATCTGGGAAATTTCCGGTGATATGATTGAAAGCACCGTAACGCCGGGAACCATTGAACGTACGCCCCTGGTTGATCAGCTGAATACCGTTTTTTGCAGCGGCAACGCGTCTGTGCGTAGAGCTTTTGCGCAACCGATTTCTGTGTATCCGAATCCCGCAGGCGCGGATGGCATGGTGCAGCTTCAGGGTTTACAGCAGGAATCTGTGCTGTGTCGTGTATTCAATCCGCAGGGCCAGATGGTGAAACAGGATTTCATTAGCCGTTCCGGTCGGTATGCGTTGAACCTTTCTGAACTGCACAGCGGCTGTTATTGGCTGCATGTACATACCGATGCAGGCACTGCGCTGCTGAAGGTAATCCGCTGAAGAGGGCGCATGATGCAGAACCGCTGCGCGGCTGCATCATGCCTTCCCGCAACATCAGTCGTCGTCGTGTTCTGAACCTTGCGGTGCAGCGGCGGGCACAGCACCCGGCCTGATTTCCGTATGCCTGATCTGTCCTCCGCTGGTTCCTGTTTTTTGTCCCATCAGCAGCGAAGCTCCAGCCGCAATGAACACACCCACATACGCCATGTTGCTCATGTTGTGCTTGCGGCGTTCCAGCCAAAAGGTGGCCAGCGCCAGAATTCCGGTAAGGATGGAAGCAATGAGGAACACCTTTCCTTCGTCTTCGTGGTGGTGAATGTCTTCATGACTCACGCCGGCAATGCCTTCCACAATTTCTTCGGCGCCTTCGCCACTGATATAGGCAGGGATGGCGGTGATTGCAGTAAGCACGAATAAGCCGAGCGCTGTTTGCTTCACCGTTGTGTTTTTCAACAGAAAACCTGCCAGCAGGGTCAGGGTTGCGAAGACCATGCCTACAATCGGCAGGTGGTTCAACATTAAATGGATGTGTGCACCGTTCATAGTTTAGAAATTTAATGGGCAATTTAATGGCCATCATTGGCTTTGTTGCTGACAGAAATCAGATGCCGGGCCAACTTCAATGAACTAACTTGCCGTTGTGGCACATCATCCCGGACTCAGTGAGGCAGAAGCAGCGAACCGGCTGAAGCAGGAAGGGTTGAACGAGTTGCCGGCAGCCCGCCCCAAAACGCTCTGGCATATTGCGGCAGAAGCACTCAGAGAACCTATGTTTCTGCTGCTAATTGCCTGTGGCGCGCTTTACATGACCTTAGGCGACTATCGCGAGGGGCTGCTCATGCTCGCGGGCATGCTGTTGATCATTGTCATCACCTTCATTCAATACCAACGAACGGAACGCGCTTTGGAAGCCTTGCGCAATCTGGCTTCGCCACGGGCGCTGGTATGGCGCGATGGAACGCCCAGGCGCATTCCGGGGAATCAGGTGGTGCGCGGCGATGTGCTGGCATTGCATGAAGGCGACCGCATTCCGGCAGACGCCGTGTTGCTGGAAGGCGCAGGCATCATGGTGGATGAATCGCTGCTTACCGGAGAGTCGGTACCGGTGCAGAAACACCTCGATGCGCCTGAACAAACATTGCTGTTCAGCGGAACATTGATGGTGTCCGGAAGGGGTTTTGCACGGGTGACACATACCGGTGCCGCGACACGCTTCGGGCATATTGGCGCTTCGCTGAACGCCATCCAAACCGGGCCCACACGGCTGCAACTGGAACTGAAAAAGCTTATTCGAATGTTGGGAATGGCCGGTGTAGCCATCTGCATGGTGCTGGTGCTGGTATTTTTCGCCAATGGAACTGCGTTCATCCCATCTTTGCTGCACGGATTATCCGCCGCCATGGCCATCCTGCCCGAGGAGTTTCCGGTGGTGATGACGGTGTTTATGGCCCTGGGCGCCTGGCGTTTGTCGCTATCGCAGGTGCTCACCAGACAGCCGGCTGCGATTGAAACCCTTGGTGCGGCAAGCATCCTGTGCACCGATAAAACTGGAACCATCACCCTGAATAAGATGAGCCTGCAGCGGTTTTTTACTGCGGAAAAACAAGGTGCCTTTTCAGATCCGGAGGCCCGGTCGCTGTTGCATGCCTTACGGCGGGCAACACCCGCTTCTTCTTCCGATCCGATGGAACACGCCATCCATGATGCCTGGAAAAATTGGGCTGCCAATGCCGAGATTCCTCCGCCATTGAAAGAATATCCGCTGAAACATGGCTTCCCTGCCATGTCACAGGTTTACCGGGAAGGCAATGCGCACATGGTGTATGCCAAAGGTGCGCCGGAACTGCTGTTCGATTTATGTCTGCACAACGCTGTGCAGCGTGCGTTTTGGGAAGATGCACTGGCCGCCATGGCCGCCGATGGCCTGAGGGTTATTGCCGTTGCTAAGGCCAATCACGGGGATGCCAACTTGCCCGAACATCAACGCGGTTTTGACTTCGAACTCCTGGGCCTCGCCGGCTTGAAAGATCCGGTGCGCGCGGAAGTACCGCAGGCGGTGAATGATTGTCGCCACGCCGGAATACGCGTGCTGATGATTACCGGAGATTACCCAATCACGGCGTCCAGTATTGCCCGGGATGCCGGGATTTCCGGTTGGAATGAGGTGTTGACCGGTGCCGAAATTGATACCATGAATGATGCGCAACTTCGCGAGCGACTGAAATCTGTTTCGGTTTGCGCGCGCGTGGTTCCGGGCCAGAAGTTGCGTATTGTAGAGGCGTTGAAGGCCGAGGGTGAAGTGGTGGCCATGACCGGCGACGGTGTGAATGATGCGCCGGCGCTTAAAGCCGCACATATTGGCGTGGCCATGGGTGGAAAAGGAACCGATGTGGCGCGGGAAGCGGCTTCGCTGGTATTGCTTGACGACAACTTTACGTCCATTGTTGCTGGCGTAAGGCTGGGCCGGCGCATCAACGACAACCTGCGTAAAGCCATGACGTATATCCTGGCCATTCATCTGCCCATCATTGCCCTGACCATGCTGCCCGCCTTCATGGAAGGATTTCCGGATTTGCTGATGCCCTTGCATATTGTGTTTATGGAACTGATCATTGATCCGGTTTGTTCCATTGCTTTTGAATCAGAACGCGAAGAACCCAACATCATGGATCGGCCACCGGGTAAACCCGGGCAACGCTTCTTTGGTTCCCAGGAAGTACGCGCCAGCATCCGCTATGGATTGCTGCTGTTGACCGCCGTTTTGCTGGTATTCGCCTGGAGCAGCGGAAATGCTTATCCCGAGGGACTCATACGTGCCAATACCTTCAGCGCCCTCATCCTGGGAAATATGTTGCTGATCCTCAGCGGTTTGTCTTACCAGCGCAGCGTTTGGCAAGTGCTGACCGAAGGCAACAAAGCCCTGTGGTTGATCCTGGGTATTGCCGGTAGCATTCTGGCGCTGGTATTGCTGTGGCCTGAAGCCGGAAGACTGTTGGCGCTTGAACAACCCAGCGTTCCCCAGTTCCTCGTTGTTCCTTTGGTGTTGGCAGGACTACTGTTCATCTTTGAAATGATGAAACTCATGAAGAAACGCCGGGCACAGCGTGCTGCTTTCTGAGCGCTGTCAGAACTTTGCCGGAACATGAAGACCCGGGAATTTTACGAGATTCAGAAAATGCGCATCTGGTGGGTTTGGGGATTGATGGGCGTTTTGATGCTCATGTACGTCTATGCAGCTTTGCGTCAATGGTATGGCGCGGGCAGCTGGGGTCAGAACCGCGCACCTGAATGGATGTTGGTACTGGTGTTGTTGTTCCTGCTCGTGTTTCCTGTTTTTGTTTTTGTCATGAAGCTGGAAACGCGGCTGAACGCCGAAGGCATTGCGGTAAGACTCTTTCCGCTGCACCGTAAATGGCAAACCTGGTCCTGGTCAGAAGTAGAACGTGCCTGGGTAAGGAAATACCGGCCCATCGCTGAATACGGCGGCTGGGGCATTCGCGGATTGCCGGGCGCGGGCAGCAGGGCTTATTCGATGAGTGGTGATTACGGTATTCAGCTCGTGCTGAAAAACGGAAAGCGAATTCTTGTGGGAACCCAAAATGCGCTGGAAGCAACACAAATACTGGAGCGGCTGTCTGAGCAGGCCGGGTTCATTCCGGAAGCAGATCCGGATGCCAAATTTTAAAACCGGAAGGTGAGGCCTTCTTCGGCCACTTCTGTATTGGGAAACACTTCCTGTGCCTCAGCGAGTAAGCCTTCTGTGGTTCGGTAGCGCGCGGAGAAATGTCCGATGAGCAATTGTTTCACACCGGCATCACGCGCCAGCATCGCCGCCTGTTTTGAGGTGGTATGGAAGGTGGTTACGGCGCGTTCCAGCAGGTCGTGCATGAAGGTGCTTTCGTGGTACAGCAGGTCGGCACCGCGTATTTGATCGGCCAGGGAAGGCAGATAAATGGTGTCGCTGATATACGCATAACAGCGCGGAGCTCTGCCGGGTACGGTGAGTAAGCTGTTGGCGATGCTGCTTCCGTCGCGCTGTGTAAAATCATCACCGGCAAGCAGCGCATCATAGGCGGTGTAGGGAATTTGATAGGCATCGCAGGCTTCGCGGTTCAGGTGGCGCGCAGGGGTTTGCTCGCGGAACACAAAGCCGGTGCAGGGAATCCGGTGTTCCAGGGGAATACTGTAAACCTTGCACTGCGCCGTTTCCAGCAGCAGCGTGTATTCCTTTGGGTTTGTTTCGTGGTACTGCACCTCAAATTTCAGCTCCACGTGTGAAGCGCTGAGCATTTGTTCCATCAGCAGTTGCAGTCCGGCAGGTCCTGCAATCCACAAAGGTTCGGTGCGACCGCCCAGGTTCATGGTGCTGAGCAATCCGGGCAAACCGAAGAAATGATCGCCATGCAGGTGGCTGATCAGGATGTAACGAATGCGGGAAAAACGGATCCCGTTCAGCAACAACTGACGCTGGGTTCCTTCGCCACAATCTACCAGAAAATGCGATCCGTCCAGGCTGACAAACTGCGCGGAATGATGTCTGGATTTGGTAGGCGACGCAGAGCTAGAGCCGAGGATGGTTACTTCAAACGGCGGATTCATGCTCCCTTGTCGTCGAAGCTGCGCAACAGGTCTTGTTCAATTTGTTCCATAAACACATAATCGGCCGCCTCATCATCGGAAGGGATGCAGTGCAGTCCAATCATTTCCATCTTGGGAATGAGCGATTCATTGAGTTCGCTGATTACAATGATGCCGGCCTGTTGGCGGTTGCGGTTGTATAATTCTTTTACCTGGAAGAGGGCCTCATCGCTGATTTCTTCAATACTGGCGCAGTTAATCACCAAATTTGGATTCCTGTTCGCAGCCTCTGTAAGTGAAGCAACGAAGCGGCTGTTGTCGTGAAATTCAAAACGGGGTGAGGTCATTTTCACGTAGATGTAATGATCGTGGGCTTCCAGGGTATGACTCATAGCTTCCGAAGTATGGATATTCAAAATACAACATAAAGGTGCTGAAACCCCTAATTCCCGGCGCATTTTTTCCCGGGAATTTTATCATCCGGCAGGTTCAGCCAACAGAATGCAGCACCCGATTCACGGCCTGCATCACCTCTTCAAGGCTGGCACGCTGGATGCAGGGAAGTTCCGGATGCACGCAGTGAATCTGGTCGCAGGGGTTGCATTCCAAAACGTGGTGCACCAGCGCATGTCGCGTGGACCAGGGATAAAACACATTGCGCACGCCTGGTCCGTATATGCCTGTCACCGGGGTGTTCATCGCGCAGGCTATGTGCAGCGGTCCGCTTTCATTTCCCACAAACAATGCAGCTTCTGCGCATAACGCCGCGAGGTGGTTCAGTGTAAACTCCTGTGGAAACAGATGCACGGGTGTGCGGATCATTTCGGCCAGCTGCTGCAGCTCGTCCTGCTCTTCGGTGCTTCCGGGAAGCACGGCAACCAACTTGTATTCGCTGAACAGCCATTCGGCCAGGGCCGCAAAACGCGCTGCCGGCCAGCGCCGCAGTTCTTTTCGTGCGCCCGTATGCAGCACCACAAAGGGCGCCGCCACCTGCGTCTTCAGCCAGTGTCTGGTTTCGTCCTGCGCCTTGCTTCCCGGATAAAGCCGGGCCGGCATATTCGGTATTCCCTGCAGCAAGGATTGCACCGTGCGGTAATTGGTAAGCAGTTCATGCGCCTGCTGGCCGCGTTGCGCAAAGCGCACACTGCCGCGATCTACGCGCAGTTTCGGCAGGTAACGCAGGCTCTTCAGCCAGGTTTGCCAGTTGCCGCGCAGCTCGGCTACCAGGTCATAACGCTGCGTCCAATCGGATACTTCGGTGATGATGGTGTCGATGTGCGGGTCGTGGGCGAGCAGTTCGCGGTTGAACGGTTTGCAAAGCACGGTGAGGCGGGCATCCGGATAGCGCTGTTTGAGCAGGGCAAACACATGGGTGCAGGTGGCCATGTCGCCTATTTCGTCCAGCTTCACGCACAGGATGTTGCGCACAACCGCGTTGTTCCGGCGCAGCAGCCGGATGAAGCGGCTCAGCAACATGTTGGCCAGAAACAGCCGCTGTTCGGAATCCGGAAACAGGCGCTTCATTACATGGTTTGCAAGGGAAAGATCACCGGCCGTGATGGCGCGGCATCGGTTTCTATGGGCGCCACTTGCAGGTTGAGCAGGTAGAGGCCATCGGCGGCTTCCTCAGGAACAAAAATCAGTTCGGTGATGGTGGCATCGGTGCGCGGCGTGTCGGGGTATTGCCACCAGGCGTGGTGTGCCAGCAGCCGTCCGCCGTCGTCTTCGCGGTCCACGGAAGGAACATCGCAAAGCCAGTGCTTCACGCCGGCAGCAGCTGCAGCGGCAAGAGCTTCCGCTTCGAACCATACCGGATTGCTGCCGGTATGATCGCGCTCGCGTTTGCCGGCATCATTGGGCAAGGTGCGGATGATGAGCGCTTCCACACCCGGATGTTTTGCCAGTGCTTCCTGAATGGGCGCGGGGCCAACCACCCGATCCCCGCCGCGCTGCTCCGGTTCTACGCTGACCAGCAGGGCAGGGAAGAAGAACTGCTTCAAGGCGCGGTACACGCTCAGCGGCTCGCGCATGATGTGGCCCATGGATTCGGTATGTGTACCGTTGCCATGCGGATAAAACGACAGCAGGTCGCAGTTGGCTGAGCCGCCTGCAGCTACATTTCCGATGAAACTTCCCGCCTGAAAAGGCGTCATCTGCACCGGTCCGAGTCCGAAAGCGCGGATGCCACCGCCTTCGCGGCGCACGGGCAGCGACAAATCAATACCTGTGGAAAGCGCACAACGGTAATCTGTTCCCTGAATGCTTAACTGCACAATCACCTTTCAAAGATGCCTGATTGCTTCATTTGCTGCAAATGCCCTGTGCTGTACCTTTGGAAACGCATGAATGCCTATGAGCTGAAACGCTTCTTCAAGGTCATCCTGTTTTTACTGGCCCTGCTGATTGGCAGCGTAACGCTGTATTTCAGCAACCGGCTGGTGCGTAAACTGGCGGTGGAAGAGCGTAAGAAGGTGGCACTGTGGGCTGAAGCGCAAAAGAAGATTGTTTCGGCAAGCGAAGAAGAAGCGGGCTTCTTCCTGCGTATCCTGGAGGAAAACACCACCATTCCTGTGATTCTGGAGAGCGATGGCCTGCTCATCCCACGGAACCTGGATTCCCTGCGCTCTCTGGATACGGTTTGGGTTCGAAAGCAGATGCTGTTGTTCAGGGAGCAAAATGAACCCATCAGCATCCGGATTGACGACAAAACCAGCAACCGCGTTTATTACGGAGAATCGCTGCTGCTGCGGCAACTGCGCTATTATCCGATGTTTGCGCTGGGCCTGGTAGCAGTGTTTACCCTGGTTTCCTATTTTGCCTTCAGCTATTCCCGCAAGAGCGAGCAGAATCAGGTTTGGGTGGGATTGGCGAAGGAAACCGCACACCAGCTCGGAACGCCCATTACCAGTTTGGCGGGCTGGATTGACTACCTCGAGTCTGAACTGGGTTCGCTGCCAGCCGATGCGGCGGCCGAAATGCGTAAGGACATCATTCGTTTGAACATCATCACCGAGCGCTTCAGTAAAATCGGCTCGGAACCTATCATCCGCGATGTGGACATCAATGCGGCGGTGGAACGGGCCATCAGCTATATGGAAACCCGCAGTGGTTCTGGTGTGGTGTACGAATTTCATCCGCTGAGCAAAACGGTGATGTGCCCTTTGAACCATAACCTCTTCGACTGGGTCATCGAGAATCTGTCCAAAAACAGCATGGACGCGATGGAAGGACAGGGAAGAATCACTTTTTCGCTCACTGAAAAGGATAAATACATCGCGCTGGATGTTACCGACACCGGAAAAGGTATTCCTTCCAACAAGTTCAAAACCGTGTTCAAGCCGGGTTATACCTCGCGTCTGCGGGGTTGGGGACTTGGTCTTTCCCTGGCCAAGCGCATCATTGAGAACTACCACCGGGGACAGATTTTTGTCAAAGAATCTGTACCCGGGCATACCACCTTCCGCATCCTTTTGCGCAAGTCCGTGCAACGTTCTGCCTGAACTTTCGTCTATTGAACTGCATGCGCTTCTTTGGCAATCTGTTATTTGTAATCCTGCTGTGCTTTGTTGCACAGGTACAGGCGCAAAGTTGTCAGATACTGTCGGCAGATTATGTATGCGTTTCTGAACTCATTTCTTTTAAAGTACAGGTGAGTGGCGGCACAGCCACAGGCTGGTCATGGGCCTTTGGCGACGGACAGACTTCCACGCTGAGTGAACCCGGAACCCGGTACAATACAGCCGGCGCCTATACGGTTCAGGTGACGGTACAGCTTGCCGGCGGTGGTTCCTGTACTGCGCAGAAGAACATAGATGTGTATGCGCTTCCAAATGCGAAACTGTCTTTGGTTTCTGCAGATAGCTGTCTGAACAGCAACCGCATTTGCCTGAAAGACCTTTCCACTGGTGCCAGTGCCGCGCAAAGCATTCGTTCGCGCATCATTTTGTGGGACGACGGAGCGGCAAGCAGCAGTTCCACACCGGCAGCCGACCCCGTCAGTTGCCACCGCTATACACGCAAAGGCGTATTTCAGGTGCTGATGGAAGTGGAAGACAGTAAAGGCTGCAAGGCCCGGGCCAGCATCCGCGCTGCGGTTGTTGACGATATACGAACTCGCTTCAGCTATCAGTTGAAAGACTACTGCGATTCTGCGGTATTGTGTTTTGAAGATGCCAGCGACACCGCCAAAGCCCGACTGGTTGCATGGCAATGGAAGCAAAACGGAACGGCACTGCTCAAGCCGAGAAGCTGGTGCACCACGCTGAAGAGCGCCGGTGATGTGCGCATCCAATACTGGGCAGAAAACCAATACGGCTGCCGCGATACCTTCTCTGATACCATTCGTTATACGCCCACCGTGCTGCGTCCGCCCATACGGATGAACCTGCACCGCGCGTGTTATGGCAGCCATGATCTGTTCACCACGGAAACCGACAGCATTCCGGGTGCGCGTTACTTCTGGAATCTTTATGATGTGCGTGAATCAAGCAACCGCATCTATTCCAACGATACCGCCGGCGTTTTTGCGGTGGAACAACCCGGACGTTTCCGCATAACGCTGCAAGTAGTGAAAGGCTACTGTGTGACCCGCGTGGATGATACCTTGCTGGTACTCGGTCCAAAGGCGCTCGCCAGAATGGGCAATGCCATCCAGTGCCGGCTGCGTGATACGGTATATTTTGACGACAGAAGTGATTATTGGGGCGTCACGCGTCCCGGGCGATTGTGGTATTTCAACGATGCCAAGGCGGCTTCCTGCACCACACAAAACAGTGCCAAGCCCGATTACAGCTGCAACTTCAGCGTGCAGAAGCTGGCCCGCCACTGGTATGCCGACAGCCAGCGCTGCTGGTTTCCCCGACTTGTGGTGGTGGATTCAGCCACGGGCTGCCGCGATACGCAATCCCTGGTGGTGCGCATCCGCAGGCTGGAATCGGTAGATTTATACACGGTGAAACAACCTCCGCTGTTCTGTACCGGACAGCTGGTGGAATTCCGCACCGCCAAAACGGATCCCTGCGAGGTTCCTGTGGTGAAGTTCAAAAGCGACCGCTACAACGGCGACACCTTCGTTCCATTTAACAATTCTTATCGCTACCAAAAAGGGAAGGGCTGGCAAACGCCGGGCTTCATCCTGATGGCGGGAAGCCTGCAAAAGGCCAACATCCAGGGGAATGCGCTGGTATTCACGCCCGGAACCAATTACTGCATGGACACGGTGTGGAAGGACAGCATGCTGCACTTGTTGCGCACACCCGATCCGTCGGTAGATCTGCGTATCCTGAATGCATGTAAACCTTTCAAAGTGCGGGCGTATTTCCGCAGCCGCGCATTCGACAGCCTGAAGTTCCTGTATTTCGACTGGGGAGATGGAAGCATCACCTACATCAATCCGGGCGGACGTGATACCATTTTAGACAGCATCGACCATGTATATGCCCAAGCCGGGCGCTACGACCTCTTCGGCCTTGCCGAGAATGTGCGCCGATGCGAAGGCCGGCACAATGACCAGATTTCCCTGGGCAGCTTTATCAACATCACTACACCATCCGGATCTTGTCCGGGTGCGGCGTACCAGTTCAGCGTGCAAACAGGTAAATACAGCGGAGCGCCCATTAAGCCGGGAAACGGCGCCACGGCCATCCGCTGGTTCATGGGCGATGGAACCTTTTATCGCGACAGTTTCAGCACGTTGACCCATGTGTATCAAAGCGGCGGCAGCTTCTTGGTGCAGGTGGAACTGACCGACAGTGCCGGTTGCCGGGATACGGCTTCGGTGCTGTTTCGTGTGACCGATGTGCGGGCAGGCATCCGCTTTCCTTCGCGGCGCTTTCTGTGCAGCGAAATCATTCAGTTTTACGATTCTTCGGAGGTGCTGTTTCCTGCGCCGGGAGAGAAAATCACGGGCTATTGGTGGTCTTTCGGCACCACAGGGAATTTTTCTACGCTGAAAGATCCTTTTAAATCATTTACGCAAAGCGGAAGCTATGTAATCACCCATGCCGTGGTGAC
>JBDKIU010000159.1:0-4086 GCA_039796915.1 Bacteroidota bacterium
TCACCGGCGTTGATATTTCAGCCGGCATGTTGTCATTTGGCCAACAGAAAATTGACCGCAAAACCCTCGCCCAAAAAATCAAACTGCAACAGGCCGATTCCGAGCAGTTGCCCTTCCCGGACGCCAGTTTTGATGCGTGCACGGTTTGTTTCGGGGTACGCAATTTTGAGCACCTGTCGCGCGGCATTGCCGAAATGGGCCGCGTGCTTCGCCCCGGCGGAACCCTGTTGGTGCTTGAGTTTTCCAGACCCAGGAATCCGGTGTTCAAGGCGCTGTATTGGTTCTATTTCGGGAAAATCTTACCTGCACTGGGCCGGCTTATTTCCGGAAGCAACAACGCTTACCGCTATTTGCCCGAGTCGGTAAAGGTGTTTCCCGATGGGAAGGATTTTCTGCGCATCATGGAAGAGGCCGGCATACGGAATGTAAAGGCCAGGCCGTTAACATTCGGAATTTGTACCCTTTACAGCGGAATACGTTGAGGCTCATCACCACCATCATCGCCCTGATCTTTGGATTTGCTGCGCAGGCGCAGGAAGTTGACCCCACAAGGGAATATAAACCCATGCACTTCGGGATTTCCATCGCGATGTGTCAGGCGAAGATGAAAACCACCTTTTCACCTTCTTTTTACCAAACCACCGATTCGCTGTACTCCATTACCAATCAGGGATTTCCGGGCGTTGGATTTGGCGGTGTGCTGGCCTTTCGCCTCAGCGAACACCTGGAATTCCGCACGCTGGCCATGTTGCATCTGTTGCAGCGAAACATGCAGTTCCAGTTTAAAGACCGCAAAGACGACATCAAGCTGGAGACGGTAAGTTTCGATATCCCGGTAGGGTTCAAATACAAAAGCGACCGCCACAAGAACACCCGCTTTTACGTGTTGGGCGGCGCGCGCTGGACCCATGATTTTCAATCGAATGAAGACGCCGACCTCAATCCGGTGAAACCCATTGTGGCCAGCAAGAAAAACGTTTATTACTACGAGTTTGGTTCAGGCGTGGAGTTTCATCTGGAATATGTGATGTTCGGGCTGGAACTGAAGATGAGCAACTCGCTGAACAATGCGCTGGTAAAGGTTCCGGGCAGCACTTATTCAGGTTCGCTCAATTCCATGAACCCAAGAATTTTTCAACTTTCCCTGCTGTTTGAATACTGAAGCACCCGGATTTGCATTTCACCTTACAACATAAAGATCCCTGGACGCATGCCCGCGCGGGCATCATTCATACTTCACGCGGAGAAATTCCCACCCCAATCTTCATGCCGGTGGGAACCGCCGGAACGGTTAAAGGACTGCACCGGCAGTTTTTAACCGACGACCTGAATGCGCCCATCGTGCTGGCCAATACATATCATTTGTATCTGCGTCCGGGCACCGAGGTGCTGAAACAGGCCGGCGGCCTCCACCAGTTCATGAACTGGAACAGGCCTGTGCTTACCGACAGTGGCGGCTATCAGGTGTATTCCCTTGGAGCCATGCGTAAACTCACGGAAGAAGGCGTACGTTTTCGCAGCCACATCGATGGCTCCACACATTGGTTTACGCCCGAAGGTGTGGTGGATATTCAACGTGCCATTGGTGCAGATTTCATCATGGCCTTTGATGAGTGCACGCCTTATCCATGCGATTACCGCTACGCGAAGAATTCCATGGAACTCACACATCGCTGGCTGGCCCGTTGTATGCAGCGCATGCAGGAAACAGCGCCACTTTATGGCGTGGAGCAGGCCCTGATTCCTATTGTTCAGGGAAGTACATACCACGATTTGCGCAAGGAAAGTGCTGCACGGGTTCAGGAATTTGAAGCGCCGCTTTACGCCATCGGAGGCTTGAGTGTGGGTGAGCCGGCAGAAGAAATGTACGCCATGACCGAAGAGGTTTGTGCCATCCTGCCCTACGATAAGCCACGTTACCTGATGGGCGTGGGAACTCCGGCCAACCTCCTGGAAGGCATCGCCCGTGGCATCGACATGTTCGATTGTGTGATGCCCACCCGCAATGGCCGCAACGGGATGGTATTTACCAGCAACGGCGTCATCAACATCCGCAACAAAAAATGGGAACATGACTTCAGTCCGCTGGATCCCTGGCTGAGCACGGAATACTCTAAAGCCTATGTGCGTCATCTGTTCGTTTCCGGAGAAATGCTCGGTCCCATCATCGCGAGCATGCAAAACCTGAGGTTGTACCTCTGGCTGATGCGACAGGCACGAACGCAGATTATGGCCGGAACCTTCCACACCTGGAAGAATCAAATGGTGCAACACCTGATGCAAAAGCTATGAAGCCACGGCTGCTGAAAAAGCTCGACATCTACATCATCCGCAAGTTTCTTTCCACCTTCCTGGTTACGCTTTTCCTGTTTGTGGTCATCATCATGTTGTTTGACATCGGGGAAAAGCTGGATGATTTTCTCGAGAAAAATGCGCCCGTGCGCGCCATCGTGTTCGACTATTACCTGAACTACATTCCGTATTTCCTGAACACCTTTTCGCCGGTATTCATCTTCGTGGCCGTGATTTATTTCACCAGCAGGCTGGCCATGCGCAGCGAGTTTATCTCCATGCTGGCCGCGGGTATCAGCTTTCGAAGAATATTACTTCCCTACATGCTGGCGGCAGCCATGCTCGCCTACATGAGTTATTACCTGAATGCCTGGGTGATTCCGCGTGCCGACAAGCAGCGGGTGGCCTTCGAAAACCGCTACACACGGGGCTATTGGAGCAATTTTAAAGGAACCATTTACCGTCAGCTCAAGCCCGGCCTGCTGCTGTACATGGAATACTTCAACAACAACGACAGCACCGGAGGTGGTGTTTCGCTGGAACAATTTCAGGGCGTGCAACTGAAAAGCATCACCTTCGCCCAAAACATCCGCTTCAACAAGCCGAAAGGGAAGTGGACACTGGAACGGGTAAAAGTGCGGGAGTTTCATCCCGACGGCAGCCAGGAGGTGCGCATCCTGCCCACCATGGACACAGCGCTGGTGTTCAATCCCAAAGATTTTTTCTTCCGACCGGAAGATGTGCAATCTCTGAATATGCGGGAATTACGTGATTTTATTGCCGCTGAACGCACCCGCGGCGCTGAAGGCATTGCCTTTTTTGAAACGGAATTGTATCGGCGCTA
The DNA here is from genome assembly GCA_039796915.1 of Bacteroidota bacterium. Taxonomy (GTDB): domain Bacteria; phylum Bacteroidota; class Bacteroidia; order NS11-12g; family UBA955; genus REEB481. The sequence goes on from JBDKIU010000159.1 coordinate 3,137, forward strand.
TGCCACACCTTTTTCTACGTTTATTCTGGCATTCATCGGTGTTTGCGTGGCAGGAAGAAGGGTGCGCGGTGGCTTAGGCCTGCATCTGGCCATAGGAATTTTTGTGTTGATTTTTTACCTCTTCCTCAGCAAATACTTCATTTCCATGGGCGCCACCAACCTCATGCATCCGCTGTTGGCCGTGTGGATGCCCAACCTGGTGTTTTCGCTGATTGGGCTGGTATTCTACCGCTTTGCCCAGAAGTGATTCCTGAAACTTAATAGATGTTAAACACCCGGGTGATGTTGAAGCCCGGACGAATATCTCCGCGGAACAGGTTGCCGCTGGTTTCGGTGAGGAAACTCTTGTCGGTCATGCCTGCGCTGTTGGTTATGTGGATTTGAAAAACATGGCCACCGGTTTCAATATCCAGGCCAATGGACAGCGGATTGCTGTTGCCCGGTGGAAGTTGTGCGGACGGGAAATACACGTACTCCGCGTTCACGCTGGTTCTTGGTGATAATTTTTGTCTGAAGCCAATCCCGATTCCGGTAAGGGTTGTGGCGCCACCTTCGAAACTGCGTGCATGCTGCACCCAGGTGGGCATGACCTGAAGGCTGAAGGCATCAGAAAACTTGCGTCCCAAGATGAGCTGGCCAACATAGGAAATGCGCTCTTCGGGAAGGACGGTCAAGCCTGGGAACTGATCTCCACGTCGCGCCGCAGCCACGAAAACCAGCGCGCTGATGGGCTTTTTATCGTCCGTGGTTTGCTTCATGAATTTCCACTTGGCGTAAGCGTCGATGGTTTTACCAACCGAGCTGCGCCCGAATCCGATCATGGTTCCATAACCTGTGCCGATTTCTGCCCCAATGCGTACGGTGGCAGCGTCAAGCCCCCAGAGGTTGTATGCACCTGAATTGACTGTGCCGAAGCGGTGCTGAATTTTGATGTCCATGGTTCCGGCATC
>JBDKIU010000160.1:0-5134 GCA_039796915.1 Bacteroidota bacterium
GAATAACTCGCCCTGGTAGCCGAACTTCTGTTCGCGGAAGGCGTTGAGTTCCTGCTCTTTCTGCACGATAATTTCTTCGCGCTCCTTGCGCTGCTGTGGCGAAAGCAGCATTTCTTCCGCCTTGTATTCACGAAACATCAGATCCAGGTTTTGTTTTTTCTTATCGGCTTCTGCCTGCCATTCCGCAGAAAGTTGGTCCAGCGTGCTTTGTGCCGAGCGGTAAGAGGGCATCTGGCTCAGGATGTAATCGGTATCCACAAAGCCGAATTTCTGCGCTGAGGCGCTCATCGTACTGCCTGCAATCAACAGCATAGGCAGCATCCACTTCTTCATGCTCATAAAAATCAGGTTTCAAATGCCGTGCCAATCGGCTGCGGTCTGCAAACATAAGCAAATCGCATTTGCCATGACTCAGGCCGTGAATAAGCGGTGCGTTTGTGTTTATCAACGGTTGTCTGCGTTATACAGTGTTGTCAGCACTGTGCCTTTGGATTTAACTAAATGGCTGCATTGGTTTATGTGTAGCTGGAAAAACATTAATAGATGAGATGGGTTTGTTTGTAGAAAGTATTGTTCCCTGCCGTCGGTTCAGGCTATATTGCCTGGAATGCGCAGATTGCCACCTTTGTTTCCATTCATTGAAGTAAGGATGCAATGAACCGAACCATTTACACGGATTCGGAAAAGAATGCCATCCGTTATTCTCAAATCAGGTCGGTTGAACAGGAAATTCCCTTTACCGGTGTAGGTGTAAAATTCGTTGCCTCTGGGGAGGAACAATATATCGCTAACGGCAGGAAATATGTGGTCAGGGAAGGTGAGTACCTCATAGGAAATGATTTTACATCCGCTGTTGTAAAAATTAATCATGCAACACCCGTTCAGGGAATTTGTATTGATATTTCCTCCGGCATCATAGCGGAAGTGGCAGATTACCACGACCTGAGCATGGTTGATGTGAAAGAGTTCCTGTTGTCAAATCAATTTCTGGTCAATCGCTATCATTTCAGTAATACGCAAGTAGGGTCGATGCTGCAACACATCCGCAATAACATAAAAACAGGGTTCATTCATGCTGATGTTCAGCGGCAGGAATTGTTCTATAATCTTGCTGAAGCACTGATATCCGACCAGCGATTTGTGTTCCATCATCTGAGAAAAATGGATTTCAGGAAGCCATGTACCAATGAGGATGTTTTCAGAGTACTGCTGCAAGTGAGGTTGTTCCTGGAAGAACATGTTACCGAGCGTGTTTCACTTGATGATTTGGCTTTGAAGGCAGGCATTTCCAAGTATCATTTGATCAGGTCATTCAAGAAGACTTTTGGCGTTTCGCCTTACCGGTATCAGTTGAGAAAAAGATTGGAGCTGGCCTGGCTGGACCTGAATAATGGCAGCTGTATTTCCGATGTGGCATTTCGCTGCGGTTATCCCGATGTTTCGTCTTTTACCAAAGCGTTTCGGTTGTTGTTCGGTCAAACACCAGGTTCGGTTAAAAATGAGCAATTTTTGACAACAGATGTGCGAGCCCGCTGATGTTCCTTAGCGGAAAAATTCATGAAATACGCGATAATCATCCTTTCGGCTCTGTGTAACATCCTTCAATTGAACGCGCAGCTGCCACGCAAAGTTCAGTTCGGGGCACAGTTGGAGTATGTAAATGAACAGGGTTTTTCAGGATGTAAGGTGCTTCGCGTGGTTCGGGGTACCAGCATTGCGCTGAACCTGAAGGAAAACGACCTGATCCTGAAAATTGGCGCTACATCTTTGAGTTCCACCGAACAGTTTATAGATCTTTTCCTCGGATATGTTCCCGGTCAACAGGTGTTGCTGACCGTACTCAGGGGGAAAAAGCAAATGGTGCTGAAGGCTGCCGCCGTGGCACGTCCCTTTGAAACGGATGACAATGCATTGGTGATCTATGACGATGCGCCATACAAAGGGGGGCTTTTACGCGTCATCATCAACAAGCCTTTCAGGGATACACCCATGCCTGCCATGCTCTTCATTCCAGGATATACATGCAGCAGCATCGATGGGCTGACTGATGACCATCCGTATAAGAGAATTATTAACGACTTTGTGGATGGCGGATATGTGACCCTGAGGATTGAAAAAAGCGGACTGGGTGACAGTAAAAACACACCCACTTGCGAATCCTGTGACTTGATGGATGAAATAAAGAATTTCGAGGCAGGCCTGAAAAAACTAAAATCTCTACCCTATGTAGACAGCAATAAGATCATTCTGGTGGGGCATTCCATGGGCGGTATTATAGCACCGGCCCTCAGCGCGAAGCATAAAACGGCAGGTGTTATTGTATATGGAACCACGGCAAAGTCATGGTTTGAATATCAGCTTGAGATGTATCGCGTCCAAAATGCGCTTGCAGGCATGAATCCTATTGAAGTGGAACAGTCGGTTCTAGACCAGTATGACCTAAATTATCGTTATTTCGTAAAAAAGGAGAAGCTGGAGGATATGGCTAAAGATCCCGCTGTTGACAGCGTGCTGCGAGCCACTTGGGGCTATAACGGCAAGGGCAGGATATTTGAACGCAATGCAGAGTATTGGAGGCAAATTCAGGATTTTCCGCATCTCGAAAACTGGAAAAATACCACGGCAAAAGTTCTGGTTCAGTTTGGCGAATCTGATTTCCAGGCATTTTCAAGGGAAGATCATCAGCAGATTGTAAATACGGTCAATCATTTCCATCCGGGTAACGCCACCCTGATGACATTTCCGCTCACGGACCACTACTTCGCCAAATCAGGTACCATGCAAGAAGCCTACAACAAGTATTCGGCAGGTTCCATACAGCAGCTCTTCGATGAATACAACCACGAGGTGGGCCGCTCAGCGGTTAAATGGAGCAATAAAGTTTTAACAGGAAAAACTGAATTAGAAATAGAGCCAAAGGGTTGGATTAAACTGGAAACAGAATCTTACCCCGGCAAGCAGGATGACATCACGTTTATCAATGAATATGAAGGCTGGTATATCAATGGATATGGCCGAATATATCATACCAAAGACCAAGGCGCTGGTTGGGAAAAACAATGGGAAAGTAAGGGGACGTTTTTTCGCTGCGTCGCCTTCCTTGACAGTCTCAGGGGCTTCGCCGGAACCGTTGGTACAGATTATTTTCCCGGTGTAAGCGACACCATCCCTTTGTATGGAACCGCAGATGGCGGAAAAACATGGTTTCCCGTGCCTTACAACGGTCCTTATGTGAAAGGATTATGTGCCATCGATATAGTCAGGGAACCGTTTATAAACCACGGAACAACGGATTACCGAACGCACATATACGCCGTAGGTCGTGTGGGAAGCCCGGCGAATATGATGGTGTCGCATGACGGTGGCACCACCTGGACCTCATCGGCCATGGGAACTGTATGCAGCATGCTGTTTGACATCAAGATGTTTGACAAGGATAACGGCATAGCATGCGCCGCCTCCAATGCTGATCTTGAAAAATCCAATGCACTGATCCTGAAAACGGCCGATGCCGGGAGAACCTGGAAGAAGGTGTATCAGTCTAATCGGCCTTTTGAATGCACCTGGAAAGCTTCCTTCCCAACCAATCAAGTGGGTTATGTAACCATACAGTCCTACAACCCTGACCCCGAAGTCAAGCAGCAGCGCATCGCCAAAACTATCGACGGAGGCAATACCTGGCAGGAGTTGAATCTTACAGCAGATGCCGCAGCCCGCGAATTCGGTGTAGGCTTCATTGACGAACAACACGGATTTGTCGGTACCATGAACAGCGGCTTTGAAACCCGCGATGGTGGGCAGTCATGGTCACCGGTTAAACTGGGCAGGGCCTGCAATAAAATAAGGATTTACCGCGATGCCGCCGGGAAAGTTTATGGCTATGCCATTGGCGTGGATGTGATGAAAGCTGAATTCTGAAAACCTTCAACGAACTAAATACACATGAAAAGATTACTGATAACCCTGATGCTGCTCTTCACGGCAGGGGCCGGCCTCAACGCACAACTGCTTTACCGCATATCAGGAAAAGACCTGAAGCAGGATTCCTATCTGTTTGGTACCATACACATCATGCCGAAGGATAATTTCCAAGTGTCACCACAGGTCATGGATGCCATCAAAACCAGTTCCACCATTGCAATGGAGATTGACATGAACATCAGCCTCTCCGATCAGATGGAGCTGATTAAATTGTCAACGTTGCCCGAAGGGAAAACACTTAAGGATTTTATGACCGATACGGCCTACGGCAAGCTAAAATCTTATTGTATGGACTCTGTTGGTTGGAATGAGGCCAAGTTCAACCGTTTCTCCATTTTGAAGCCCATATTCTTCAGCTCCCTGGTCCTTCAGGAAAAAATGGGTAAGCAAAAGTCGTTTGAGGAGGAATTCAAGAAAATCGGCAAAAAGCAGGGCAAGCGGCTCATGGGTCTTGAAACCATGAAGTACCAGATGGAAACCATGGATCGCATCAGCATCGAAAATCAGGTGAAATACCTCGACTCCCTTTCCTCCATGGCTGAATTCAATGAACTGTTCGCGCTTTACCAAAAAGAAGACATCAGTGCATTACATGCTTACATCTCCAGGGAAACGGCATCCATCCCTGATTTCAACCATTGGTTTCTTGATGTACGCAATACAAACTGGATTCCTGTAATAGAAAAACAAATTGCCGCGGAGCCCACTTTTATCGCCGTAGGCGCAGGTCATCTTGGCGGCCCTGCGGGTGTGATTGAATTATTGAGAAATCAGGGGTACACCGTCAGCGGAATCAGTAAATAACTGCGCGCCATCTTGGCAATCCAGTCGGCTCTTGCCGAATGGTGTCCATTCACTTCTTACCGCTTTAACCCAATTACTGGCGTGCTTATTTCTGCACTCTGATTCAATGACCTGTCCTTAAGCCTGCAGCGATATTGCACGCTGTCTGGCTTGAAACCGGAAGGCTGCGCCGGAACGGTAATGCGGATGCTTCCTTCAATTTGCTTGTCGATGCCGCTGGGCGTCATACGCGGCAGGCGCTGGTGAAAGTTCAGCGTGTCTGAAGTCAGCGGATCAATCACAGAAAGAAACCTTCCGTTCACGACTTCAAAGTACTGCACATCGAAATTGTAAAAAAACGGACTTCCGT
>JBDKIU010000161.1:0-5563 GCA_039796915.1 Bacteroidota bacterium
AACCGGTTGTTTTGCGCTACTTCGTGCGAAGCGGTGTATTCCACAACAATGTACAATTTTCCGTTTTACTGCCTTTAAACCGGCCTTAATACATGATGAGAACCTTACGCATCCTTGTCCCCGTCGTGATCAGAATCTTACGTTTCCTTGTCATCATCGTTGCGATTGTTGCCATTGTGTACAAATTCAAAAGCAACCGTACACAAGCACCTGAGCCACCGAATGCCGAGGACGTTCAGAACATCAAAAAGCTCTTGCAGCAACAGCAGCAGGATTGGAACAATGGAAATATTGCAGGCTTTATGACAGGTTACTGGGAGGATGATTCCATGCGTTTCATTTCTTCCAACGGAACCCGTTACGGCCATACCAATACCCTCAAAGCGTATCAAAAACACTATCCGACCAAAGCAGCCATGGGGCAATTGACGTTCACCATTGAACACGTGGGTGCACTCGCCGAAGGTTCAGCACTGGCAATGGCTTCCGGTCGCTGGAAAATCACCGATAGCCCTGAAGCCGGTGGTGGTTATTTTTCGTTGATTCTGAGGAAATTCAACGGAAACTGGAAAATCATTGCCGACCATACCTGGGCGGATGCGCCCTAAGCAAACCTTCGTCAGCCAAAATCAGCAGCACAAGCACTTCACATCCTGAACAGGAATGGCATGCGGCTGTTTCAAAAATTGGTTACTGAATAGAAACATCAAAAGGCATCCGCATCTGCATGCCTTTCATCTGTTCTGCCTGAACTGCACGACGGTAAATTTCATAATGCGTGCCGAGGGCTTCTTTCAGCGCCAGCTCTGTATCGCTCAGACTTCCAAAAAACGAAGCAAGAGAAAACTTCGGTTCGGGGTACGAGACCACGCGGTATTTAGAAATTTTTGCTTTGGCAGCTGCAAGGCGGATGGCTTCCTGAAAACCACCATATACATCAGCCAGCTTCAGGTTCAGGGCATCGGTTCCGGGCCACACGCGACCCTGGGCGATGCTGTGCACATAGGCGCTGTCCAGTTTTCTTCCACGGGCCACAATGCTCAGAAAATCTCCATAAATCCGATCTACGGCATTCTGAATGTAGGCACTTTGCGCCGCGTTCAGCGGGCGGTCCGGGCGGGTAAAATCGCTGTGTTCGCCGGTTGGAATAGATTCATAATTCAATCCAAGATGCGTTTCAAACAGCTTTTGGGTATTGGGATACAATCCGAAAACACCAATGGAACCCGTAATGGTTTGAGGCAGGCACAAAATGGTGTCGGCCATGCAGGCAATGTAATAACCTCCGGAAGCAGCCACATCCCCAAAGCTGGCAATGATGGGCTTCACCTTTCGGGTAAGGGCCACTTCCCTGGCAATGATGTCCGATGCCAATGAGCTTCCTCCCGGACTGTTGATGCGCAGCACGATGGCCTTCACCTGCTTGTCTTCACGTGCCTTACGGATGGCGTCAGCAAGGGTTTTGCTGTGTATTTGCTCAGGCTCGTTGTTGCTACCGTATTGGATTTCTCCGCTGGCATAAACCACGGCAATCTTTTCACGCTCGTAATTTTTTTCAGCTGTTGAAACTTCATGATAATCTGAAAATGCCAGCCAGTTTTTCAGGGATGCTTCCTTTTGTCCGGCCCGCTTCGAAACCATCGCTGTAAACTGATGGTAGGGCATCACAAAATCAATCAGTTTCAGCTTTTTTGCCGCCAGAGGGCCTTCCACTTTCAGCTGATGTGCGTAATTCACCAGCAAGGCTGAATCTATACCTCTGGATTTCGCAATTTCACGGATAAACACACCGTACATGCTTTGCACCAGATGCGCCACCTGTTCGCGATTTTCAGGACTCAGTTCTTTCTGAACAAAAGGCTCTACAGCACTTTTGTATTTGCCCGCACGAAAAACCTGAAAGGAAATACCCGCCTTATCCAGTAAACCCTTGTACATCACCACGCCGCCTGCAAAACCATCAAACATCATTTCACCGGATGGATTCAACACGACCAAATCGCAGGCAGAAGCCAGGTAATAGCCAGTTTCTGTAAGGAAATCGGCGTAACAGTAAACAAACTTCCCGGATTTGCGGAACTGAAGAATCTTCGTGCGCACCTCGGCAACCGAAGCCATACCCGACATCAGCTGCTCGGGCCGAACCACAATGCCCTTCACCCTGGAATCGGCGGCTGCACGATCCAGCGCTTCCAGGATGTCTAATAATCCCAGCGATTTCTGGTCCGACTCCGATGCTTTCAGCGCTGCAAAAGGATTGTACGGCGTTCGTTCCGGAAAAGTCATGGGCATTTTAAACTCTAAAACCGCGTTTTCCGGAACCTGTATTTCTTCTTTGGCACCGGAGAATGCAATTCCCGCAACAGCCAGAAGCAACACGAAGAGCATGAATCCCGTGAGCAGCATTCCCAGCATGGTTGCGAAAACAATCTTAAAAAACGATTTCATGAAGCCGCAAAATAGTGACTCTTTGGAAAGCACTGATGGGAGTTATCGATAAATACGGGTATTCAGACCCTAAACAGGCAAAGCATGAATGCGGTGAATACCTTTGCGTTATGAGTTTCCGTGCCCGAATACTCCTGAATCTGATTTCAGCCGCCGTGGGCCTGTTGTTGTTGAATTTCCTGTGGCACTATTGGACAGATGAGGCCTGGTTTGAAAATGAATACATCAACCTGGCCACCCTATTGGCAGGCTTTTCCTACCTGATTGCCGCCCTGATCAGTGCCCGCTCTTTGTGGAAAACCCTGAGCAAGTTGCACAAATACCTGTTGCAACTGGAAGTAAGACAAGACCACGACGAAGAAGTAAAACTCCCGGACAGCGCCCCGGAAGTAGCCAAACTTGAAGACACGCTGGAACGGATTCTGGAAAAAAGACGTGCAGAAACCGAGCGACTCCGCCAACTGGAAGATTACAGAAAAGAGTTCCTGGGCAATGTTTCGCATGAATTGAAAACGCCCATTTTTAATATTCAGGGCTATATATCAACCCTGCTGGACGGAGGCCTGGAAGACCCCAATATCAACCGAAGTTTCCTGCAAAAAGCCGACAGAAACGTGGAACGACTCAGTGGCATTGTTTCTGACCTGGAAACCATTACCCAATACGAGGCTGGCGAACTGGAGTTGCAGCGCAGCGAATTCGACATCACCGAATTGATGCGCGAAGTGGTAGAAAGCCTTGAGTTTCAGGCAGGAAAAGAACGCATCAGCCTGCAATTTCAGGATCCGGGAAAAGCCGTGATGGTTTGTGGCGACAGTTTTCGCATCAGGCAGGTGCTGACCAACCTGGGAACCAACTCCATTCGATACGGAAAAGAAAATGGAACCAGTCGCTTCCGTATTTTACCCATGGGCACAAAGGTGCGTGTGGAAGTGGCCGATACCGGTTTGGGAATTCCTGAAAAAGACCTGGGACGGATTTTTGAACGCTTTTACCGTGTAGATAAAAGCCGATCACGTCATAAAGGCGGCAGCGGACTTGGGCTGGCCATTGTGAAACACATCATCGAAGCACACGGCGAACAAATAGACGTGATGAGTACCGAAGGTGCCGGAAGCGTGTTTGCCTTCAGCCTGCCCACCGGGCCATGTTGATTTTGTCAGCCGTTCATCGAAAACTATGGAAACTTTAGTTGCGTTAAAAGTTTCCAAGGTTTCCAGATGTTTATTTCGCAGGCGCATTCACCTGTGGAAGCCATCAGAAAAATTTTAAGCACGGCAGAACGCATGTTCATGCGCTTCGGAATTCGCAGTGTTACGATGGACGACGTGGCACGTGAAACCAGCATCAGCAAGAAAACCTTGTACCGCTGTTTCCGCGACAAAGACGATTTGGTGCAGAAAACCATTGAACAGCACCTGAAAGCCATTGAGGAGAAAATGGATGAACTGGATCTTCAGGAAGGTGATGCCGTTTCTACCACCCTGGCCATTGCCAACTTCATTTGCAGCGATCATCGGGAACTGAATCCGGCATTGATTTTTGACCTGAAGAAGTATCATTCAGACAGCTACGCCATCTTCACCAGAAAGCGCGATCAGCTGATCAGCGCGCGGGTTCTGGATAATTTGCAGAAGGGAATCAACACCGGATTGTATCGCAAAGACTTAAATCCAACATTGATTTCCCGTTTTTACATCAACAGCGTGGGAAGTTTGTTTGAAACAGACAGCTTTCCCGGAATGGAATTCGATTTTGTAAGCAGGTACCGTGAATTGATTCGCTATCACCTGCATGGCATCGTTACACCAGAAGGAAAAAAATTACTTGACAACATTCAAATATGAAAGGCAAAACCCTTGTTTTCCTGGCAACATTGCTTAGCCTGCAGGCAGCCCGGGCGCAATCAAACTCCGATACCCTGAAGCTGTCCATGCGCCAGGCCATCGATCTGGCTTTAAAAACCAGCAGGCAGGTTCAGAATGCTGCTGCAGATGTGCGTTTGGCACAGCAGAAGGTTAGAGAAATCCAAAGTATTGGACTTCCACAGGTAAATGCCACCGGTGGATTTACGCAATACATTCAGATTCCCGGCAGCTATGTGCCCAACTTTACGGGCCAGGGCCCTGATTTCCTGTTCATCCGTTTCCAGCAGAAGTACACCTCAAACCTGAACATCCAGGCCAGTCAGCTGCTTTACGACGGCACCTATTTACTGGGATTGCAGGCGGCTAAGTCATTTGTGGAAATCAGCCGTTTGCTTGAATCGAAAAGCGAGTACGACCTGAGCTTTGCCGTTGCCAAATCCTATGCCCTGTGCCTGAACACTTCCAGAAATCTGGAACTGTTAGACCAAAACATGGCCACCCTGAAGAAAACGCTGGAAGAAGTAAGTGAAATCTACAAAGCCGGTTTTGCAGAAAAACTGGACGTGGACAGGCTCAGCCTGAGTCTTGCTTCACTTGGCGTGCAGCGCGACAAGCTGTTGGCCGGTGTTGAAATGACCCGCAACGTGCTGAAGCTCACCATGGGACTGAATCCAGCCCAGCCTTTGATACTGACCGATAACCTGGAAGACCTGAGCAAAGAACTCCATGTGGCGCTGCCGATAGAACAAGGCGTAAGCCTTCCCAAGCCCAACAACAGAATTGAATATCAGCTGTTGCAGCAAAACCTGAAGATGAACGCTTTTGATGAAAAGCGCTACAAAGTAGGTTATACCCCAACATTGGTAGGTTTCATGGCTTATCAGCGCACCACCAACCGCTCTCAGTTCAACTTCCTTGATGGAAATCTACCCATCAACAATACCTGGGTTCCTGCCGCCCTTTGGGGCCTGAACCTCAACGTGCCCATTTTCGACGGATTCCGGAAACAAAGTCAAATCCGGCAGGTGCGCATCAACAGGGAAAAAACCCTCAACGACCTGGTGAGCTTCGAGCATGCAGCAGGAATGGAATACCTGAATGCGCGTCAGGCGTACCTCAGCAGCCTGAAAGCCCTGGAATTGCAGGAGCAAAACAGAACGCTGGCAGAAACCATTTATAACAACGTAAACACCAAGTTTAAAGAAGGCGTGGGCAGTACCATTGAAATCCTGTCTGCCGAAAACGAA
>JBDKIU010000162.1:0-13614 GCA_039796915.1 Bacteroidota bacterium
GACAGATCCACGATGGAAAGCCTTCGGTGGCCCAAACAAGCTTCAGCTTCAAGTTGAACCTCAGCATCAAGCAATTGCATGTGCTGCGGAAGCTGGCCATGGGCGGTCTCATCCAGCCGTAAATCCATAAAACCCTTTCCTTCACCCAGCAACAAGGCCGCTCCTTCACTGTCGGGTCCGCGGTGGCGCAGTTGTCGGTTCATACGCATGATTCGGGGCAGCGCGGCTTCAGCCGTTCTGTTTTTTCTGAAGTAACCGTTTACGCCGCACATAATCAGCTCAACTGATTTAACCAGGAATCAAATGTGTTCAGAAGGGCATTGGAACTGAATTTCTGTTGTGCTTCCGCTGCAATTTGGGCATGATTCCAATTCCCTGAACTGGTACAAAATTCCCGCATGCACACATACAAAGTATGCGGATCGTCGGCATCGGCGCGCAAGCCCCAATGAGGTTGCATATAGGTTTCAGGGCCGCCGCATGCAGTATAAATGGCCGGAGTTCCGTGGAGCAAGCCTTCGGCGATGCTGAGCGCAAAGGTTTCAAAGCGACTGAAAGAAACAACGGCGGTGGCCGCGGCATAAAGCCTGCCCAATTCCTGTCTGGTCAGCGGCCCGCAAAAATGCACGCCCGGTTCTTTCGCGTAGGTTTCGCGTAAATCTTCCGGGGCATTGCCCACCAGCGTCAGGCGCGCTTCAGGAAATTCCTGCTGAAGTTTTTGAAACACCATCAGCACGCTGCGGGTTTGCTTATGTACTTCACGAAAATTGCTCACGTGAAGAAAATGAGGTGTCCTACTCCTGGCTATATCTGCCGCCGTGTATGGCACTGCATTCATCAACACAGCCACAGGCTTAGGTGCGCCAAGCTCTTCCAGAGCCAGAGCCAAAGGTTTGGAAACGGCAGTCGCGCCTTTAGCCCTGCGCAGGATAAGTCGATGCCACAGCAAACGCAAACCTTTCAATTGCGGATCGGCCGGGTAATAGCCTGTCCAATGTTCATGAACGATGAATGGAATTTTGGTCCGCCAGGCATACCATGCTGCAGCGATGCCCATCTTCCAGACCACCTGAACCTGAATGAAATCAGGCCTTCCCTGTTCTAAACACATTTGTTTCCAGAATTCCCGGATTTGCTTCCACCATTGAATCTGGTAAAGCAAAAAGCCCCAAATACCTTTTTTGTGTGGAAGTTCTGCCTGATAAACACGCGCCGCGCCGTCACTGAAAACACGGACGAATGGATTTTGCGCCTCCGCCAGGGCAGAAACATGGATTACAGACACTTGATGGCGTGTTCCAAGCAGGCGAACGAAGTCCTGGATAAAATTTCCATTTAAGCCCTGTTCCCGCGTCGGATACCAGCTTGCGAATACTGCGATATGCCTTTTTGCGTCCAAGAGCCTGCAATTTAGCAGCAAAGGTTTGACACTTACGAAAGCTTGTTATAATTTTGCAGCCCCAAACGGCGGATATAGCTCAGTTGGTTAGAGCACCAGTTTGTGGCACTGGGGGTCGTCGGTTCGAGCCCGATTATTCGCCCGTCTGTTTGAAGAGGTCTGTTCTACAGGCCTCTTTTTTTTTGCCCTGAACATCTGTGGCATGTCGTTTGCGTTTTGTAAGCTTGAACTTTTATTGAGTACATGAACAAACTGATCCTCTTCGCGGCATTAACCTTCGGACAGGTTGCTGCAGTAACGGCACAGAAATCCCAGTATTCCGGCCCTTTGCCACGTGTCATCATCAAGTTTTCTCCCCAGCACATGTTTGTAAACACCTTGCATGGTTCTGTGGAGTTGTTTAACGACGACATGCGTATGAGCCACAATCTTTCCTTGCTGGTTCGCTACAAACCATCTGATCCTGCAGATTACTATGCAACGCGATCCAGTGGTGCAGCCATTGAATACATGGCCAAATTCTATCCCAACAAGTTCAAAGTGGTGAAGAAACTCGGTTCTGAAAAGCCCATGGGCATGTACGGCGGAATGTTTGTTCAGGCCGGATCATACAAGGATCGCGGCGTTGCGCAACTTTACGACCCCATCACTTTTCAATACCTCGATAAAGATGTAGAAGTAACCCATACGCCTTTCAATTTGGGTTTTGCCATGGGAAAACAGCTGATGGTGAACGACTTTATGTATATTGACATGCATGTAGGCGCAGGTTTGCGCGTGAGCAGAAGCAAATCAGATACCTATGAAGAACTTCCTCCTTCCGGGCGCAAGCGTTATGAATTTCTGGGAAGCACGGCTTTCCCGATGCACGGCTTTTCCGGCATCCTGCCCCGCGTAGGATTTACCGTGGGCATCGGATTGGATTAACAAGCATTGAACATCAAATACAAAAGCGGCTCAGGCCGCTTTTTTTATGATGGAAGGTTCAACGTGCTAAAATCCTGCAGACGCATACAGGCAAAATGTCCTTTAGGACAGGTTTCAAAACCAATTTTCGAACAAGGGCGACAGGGCAAATCCGGGACTTCAAGAATCGTACTGGAAACTGTAGTGTTATCGGGATAAAACGGCGTCATGCCGAATTCGGGAACCGTATTCCCCCAAATGCTGACTATGGGTTTGCGCAGTGCTGCGCTGATGTGCATTAACCCTGTATCGTGGCTGATGACCCTTTGTGCCAAACGCAAAACGGCTGCGCTTCCAAATAAATCCAGACGACCACAAAGGTTCACTACATTCGGAAGTCCGGAAACTGCTTCCCTGATGTTTTCGGCATCCTTCTGGTCACCGAGCAGCACCAAGGGTTCAGGCATGTGTTCCACCAGCGCGCGAATCAGATCTGCGGGTAACTTCTTGGTTCCGTGCTGACCGCCAACTGCATAGGCAGAAAATGTTCCGGCAGGCGGAATAAGTGCGCGAATCGGGTCATCGTTGTAATCTGCAGGAAAAAAGAAATCCAGCCCTTTTCCGTCGTACGGCACATCCAAGTCCGTTAAGGTTTCCAGATAACGATGAACCACATGTTTGTAGGGCATCAGGTTCCATTTGAAGTTCACCAGCAACCATTTTTCCAGGTTCAGCTTGTCAAATGAGCGTGATTTAGTCCGGATGGCAGCTTTAATCCTTGCTGTACGCAGGTTGTGGTGCAGGTCCACAATGAGGTCCGGACGAAACTGTTTGAGTTCGGAAAGATGCTTTTGGAAATCGTGCTCCAGCAGAAAGACTTTGCTGAGGTACGGATTCCAGGTCAGCAGATTTTTAAAAGAAGATTTAGTGGCAAACGCAATTTGCGCGTCTGGATAACGTGCACGCAGACAGCGAATCACCGGAGACGTTAACACAATGTCTCCCATGGAACTGTACCGAAGAATCAGGATGTTCATCTGCTGCTGAATGCTTTTTTATCAGCAAGATACGCTTCAAATTCCGCCAACGAAAGCGCATTGAGGCAGAACTGGCGCTTCAACATTCCTTTCCTTGCGGCAAGGGTTCCATACCGCATGTCGCCAATGCCTTCCTTTTCATGCGCATCGGGATTGATGCTGATCATGACTCCTTGTTCCATGGCACGATAAACCCAGCGCCAGTCTATATCCAGGCGATACGGATGCGCATTGAGTTCAATGGCTACTTTATGCGCGGCGCAAGCGGCAATGACTTTTTCGTGGTCAATGGGATAACCGCTGCGCAACAGCAACAGCCTGCCCGTTGGATGTCCGAGGATGGTGGTAGCCGGATGCTCCACCGCACGGATGATGCGCTGGGTTGCCTTTTCCAGATCCATTTTCAGGTTGCTGTGTACCGAAGCCACCACAAGGTCAAAACCGGCCAGTACTTCATCCGGATAATCCAGTGAGCCATCGGCCAGGATGTCGGATTCAATGCCTTTGAAAATCCTGAACGGTTTCAATTGTTCATTCAGGGCATCTATTTCCTTGAACTGCTGGAACACGCGTTCCGTTTCAAGTCCGTGGGCGTATGCCGCGCTGCGGCTATGGTCGCAAATGGCAAAATAGGTATAACCCTTTTTCTTGCAGGCCAGGGCCATTTCTTCCAGCGTATTCAGTCCGTCGCTCCAGGTGCTGTGGTTGTGCAGCACGCCCTGCAGTTGTTCAAAAGAAATCAGATCGCTGAAATCACTTTTGGCGGCCTCCTGAAGTGCCTGCGGATGGTCGCGAACTTCAGGCGGAATAAAGGAAAAGCCCAGATGACGGTAGAGTTCCTGTTCCCCGGTTTGGAGGTGTTCCGGAATGGGGCCCAGTGCCGCAAGATGTGCTTCCGGTCCGGTATGCAGCAACAAGGAACGATGGAAAGCATCGGCATGAACCGGCAACACTTCCACAGGTAAACCACAGGATGCTTTGGCGCTGATGGCAGATTCCGAAGCGACTACATCGGTACACTGCGATGATTCCAATGCCTGCAGGATGTCCATTGGTTTGGCACTGCTGATAAATTCAAGGCACTGCAATACTTCCATGCATCGGCGCAGCGCGCCGGAAGTTGAAGCGAGGCTGCCCGGAATCTGGTGCAGTGCATCCAGAATACGCTGCGCATCGGGTTCCGCCCGTGCAAAGTGCAGACTTCCTTTCCCTGCCTCGGCAAATTCAATGGCTTTAATAACTTCTGCCTGTGTTTTATATCCAAATCCACTGGCGGTCACCAGACGGTTTTCCCGACAGGCATCCAACAGGGCTTCCACAGAAAGCAAACCCAATTCCTTCCAGATCACACGCACCTTTTTAGGGCCAAGGCCTTTGATGCGCAACATGTCCAGAACTCCCGGAGGCGTTTCCTGTGCCAAGGCTTCCAGTTCCGGAAAAGAACCTGTGCCGGCAAGGGTAACAATCGCTTTGCTTACACTTTTCCCGACACCGGGAATGGCTTCCACTTCTGCCAGTGTCATGGTGTTCAGAGGCTGCTTTACCTTCCGCAGGTTAAATGCAGCCGCAGCGTAAGCCTTTATCTTATAGGGATTTTGTTCATGCAACTCCGACAACTGGGCATAGAAACCCAGGGCGCTTGCCACGTCAATATTATCCATCAAAGAAGAATGATTATTTCACCGGCTTCGGTTGCAGGGTAGAATTCAACCCAGGCAACGGTTTCTTCATCAACTTTCAGAAACAGCACATCGCGGGCTGCCCCGGTTTTCTGGTCGCTGAAGGTTTGCATGGACAGGATCTGAAAGGACTTTCCAGACATGGAACAGGGCATTTTCATGGAATCAAAATCACCTTCCCGAAAAAACCAGTCGAAAAACCCTTCACCTGTTGTGGTATCGTAATCGCGAGGCTCGCCAGGCGCCCGGGTGGTGCGCGTTTTTCGGTGTATTTCCACGAAACGGTATTCGGATCCCTCGCAATCGCTCATCTGAATGAGGTCGCCAACCTTCATAAATACTTCTACTTCGTCTTCCGCAGCGGTGTCAATGACCTGAGCTGTGGTGCTTGCAGACGACATGAAAAACAAGGCAGGTACCAGCAGCAAACGCAGCACAGATGTATGGTTAGGATGATTCATGTTTGAATGGATGTTCGTTCTTTTTAACGCGCTTCAGCACCAACTGGTTCATGGCATTGTTCCCAAGTCCACTGATGTTCTTCTGTACCATGCGGATGCTTCGGTCGTAGTAAAGCACCACAAACGGTGCAGCATCGCAAAGGCTTTGATCCATCTGGAACATGATTTCCCGACGAATGCTGTCGGAAGCGCCATTGAGTTTCTGGTAACTGGCATCGAAAGCCGTGTCGGAAAAATGTGTGTAGTTGGGGCCTGCGGGGCTGAAGTTGGGCGTGTAGAAACAGGCCAGGTAGCTTTCGGCGTCGGCGTAATCAGCTATCCAGGAACCCCGGAACAACTGAATAGCTCCTTTATTCCTGAGTTGCCTGAGTTGTCCGCCGGGATGGATGGAAATCCGGCAGCGCACGCCAATCTGACTCCATGCCTGCTGGATGAATAAGGCCATGTCGGAATAATCTGCCGTGGTATTCAGTTCCAGTTCCGGAAGTCCTTTACCGCCGGGAAATCCTGCTTCGGCAAGCAGTGTCGCGGCCTGTTCCGGTTGAAAACTGTAACCCTGAACCTTCCGATCCAGCAATACCGGAGGCACGAAGCCATGAATGCCGGGATCGCCCACCCCATTTCTGAGGTATCGAACCAGCGCCTGCCGATCGATGGCGAACGACAAGGCTTTCCGCAGGGCACGGCGTTGCAGCGGATGGCTGCTGTTGCTGTCGAGGTAAAAGCCCAGATATTCTGTATTCAAAAAGGCCTTATTGATCAAGGTAAACTGACCCTGATACTTGGGTAACAAGGTTCCCTTTCTCGACAATAACTCATCTTTAAAGCTGCCTTCAATGCCATTGAAGAAGTCGTATTCTCCGCGGATGAACTTCATAAAGGCTGTTTGCTTGTTGCGGATGAGGTCAATATTCACGGCCTTCAGGTAAGGCAGGTTTCTGCCCGTTTCGTCTTTTTCCCAGTAGTCATCATGGCGAAGCAGAACCATACGCACTTCCTGTTCCCAATAAGCAAACCTGAACGGCCCGCTTCCCACAGGCTGTATTTTAAGGTTCACTCCTCTTTGCATTAAAAGTTCAGGAACAATCATGCAGAAGTTCATGGAGAGCAAGCTTGGCAATTGCGGATGTGCCTCTTTCAATCGCAAAACAACGGTGGTATCGTCCGGAGCGTGAATCCAGGATGCTCCGGGAACTATTTTGTCGCTGAGCACCCAGGCGCCCGGCGAAGCGGTGGTGCTGTCCACCAGGCGGCGTAGTGAAAAAACTACATCTGAAGCCCGCAACCTTCGTTCAGCCTCATGCTTCCATAAAGGATGCGGATGAAAAAACACCTTCGGATGCAGATGAAAAGTGTAGGTACGACCAGCATCAGAAATCAGCCAACGCTTTGCCAGCGACGGAACCGGCCGCAGGGAACTGTCGAGTTCCGTGAGTGTATTGAACAATTGGCTAACGGCCCAGATTTCTGCCTGGGAACGGGTAAAAGCAGGGTCCAGAAGTTGGATGCCGGCATCCTCATTGTACCGGAAAATCTGAGCCTCCGGAATCTTATCCACATTTTTACAACCACCCGAAACCAAAATTGTGAGCAAAAAGGAACCCATACCCCATGCCCTGAAGTACGCCTTGAAGGTATTTTTGTGAATCGCCCAAGGACGCCAAAGATGACTGCGGAACTTATTTATTACGGACATTCCTGCTTCGAACTGCGGATGCAGGGCAAAAGTATCATTTTCGATCCGTTCATCACGCCCAATCCTTTGGCCAAGGGCATCGACATCCAGGCGCTGAAGCCTGATTACCTGCTTCTTTCTCATGGCCATAACGATCATATTGCCGATGCAGTTGCGCTGGCACAACACAGCGGTTGTAAGGTAATTGCCTGTTGGGAAATCCATGAATGGCTGCAACGTCAGGGCATCAGCAATACCGTGCCCATGAACATTGGCGGGACTGCAGATCTGGGTTTTGCCAGAATCCGTATGACACCCGCTGTGCATTCATCATCTTTTCCGGATGGAACTTATGCAGGTCAGGCTGCAGGTTTTCTATTGATGAGCCCGGAGCTGAACATGTATTATTCAGGCGATACCGATCTGACCCGCGACATGGAACTTATTCCGGACTTATGCCACCTGGATCTTGCATGCATTTGCGTTGGAGGTCATTTTACGATGGATGTACACGACGCCTTACGCTGTGCTGAAATGATCCGCTGTTCGCAGGTCATCGGAATGCATTTTGACACTTTTGAACCTATCCGGATCAACCACGCTGAAGCCGTTGCGGTTTTTGCGGAAGCCGGCAGGAAGCTCAGCCTTCCGCAGATAGGTGAACACTTAACGATTTAACGCTTTCATGGGAAAAATTATAGCCATTGCCAATCAGAAAGGCGGAGTTGGGAAAACCACCTCGGCCATTAATCTGGCTGCCAGCCTTGCCGTGCTGGAATTCAAAACTTTGCTGGTTGATGCCGACCCGCAGGCCAACGCTTCTTCGGGCATTGGCTTTGATCCTAAAAACATCAAAATAGGATTGTATGAATGCCTGGTTCAGGACATCAATCCTAACGACATCAGCCTGGATACGGACATTCCATACCTGAAACTGCTGCCCTCCAACATCGACCTGGTAGGTGCAGAAATTGAACTGCTGGAAATGCCAAATCGCGAAATGATGATGAAACGCGTGCTGGATATGGTTCGCGACGAGTACGACTTCATCATCATTGACTGCTCTCCTTCCCTGGGTCTAATCACCACCAATGCTTTGGTGGCGGCAGATTCCGTGGTAATTCCGGTTCAGTGTGAGTATTTCGCTTTGGAAGGTCTGGGCAAATTGCTCAACACCATCAAAATCATTCAGACACATTTGAACCAGCAACTGGAAATTGAAGGCATTCTGCTGACCATGTATGACGCCCGTTTGCGCTTGAGCAACCAGGTGGTGGAAGATGTAAAAATGCACTTCCAGGACATCGTATTTGACACAATCATTACCAGAAACACCAAACTGGGTGAAGCGCCCAGCTTCGGCGTGCCGGTGATCAACCACGATGCAGAAAGCAAAGGATCGATCAGCTACCTCAACCTTGCCAGAGAAATCATTCAGAAAAATGGCTTAACCGCTTTAAGCAGCAACTAAAAAGTATTCATGAGCAGTCAGCAAATAAAGAAAAAAGGCGGTCTGGGGCGCGGTCTTTCCGCCCTCTTGGAGAACGCAGAAACCGATATCACCAGCAAAGATGCACGCCCCGCAGGTGGCATTTCGCAGGTGCCCATCAGCCAAATTGAGGCCAATCCTTTTCAGCCGCGTACCGAATTCGACGCGCAACAGCTGGAAGAACTGGCGGCGAGCATCCGCGTGCACGGCGTGATTCAGCCCATCACCGTACGCAAACTTGGCTACGATAAATACCAACTGATCAGCGGAGAACGACGCACCCGCGCTTCCATCCTGGCCGGTCTGGAAAAAATTCCGGCGTTCATTCGTGTGGCCAATGACCAGGACATGCTGGAAATGGCACTCATTGAAAACATCCAGCGTGCCGACCTGAATGCCATAGAAGTGGCCATCAGCTACAAACGCCTGTTGGAAGAGTGCGAACTGAAACAGGAAGAACTGGCCGACCGCGTGGGCAAAGACCGCACTACGGTAAACAACTACCTCCGCCTGCTGCGCCTGCCCGATGAAATTCAGCTGGCCATCCGCGAAGGAAAACTCAGCATGGGCCATGCCCGCGCCATGATTAACATGGATGATGTTGCCGAACAAATCGACTTGTTCAGACATGTGCTGGAAGAAAACCTCAGCGTACGCGCCACAGAATCGCTGGTGAAGGCCGGCCGCGAGCAACACAAACAAGGCGACAAGCCTGCAGCACGCGGCACCGACTGGGATCCGGAATCTGACCGTATCATGAATGAAATCCACCGTCGCCTGGGCGTTCCGGTACATATGAACACTGCCAAAAAAGGCAGCGGAAAAATTGTTATCAGCTACAGAAACTCGGAAGAATTGCAGCGCATCCTTGATAAAATTCACTCCTGATTTTGGACGCCGGACGCTGTTGTGCTTGTGTTTCGCAGCAGCCCTGCAACTGCAGGCACAGACGGATGGCCGCGCAGCGGTAAGCACCTACGCGCGTCGAGACTCTTCGGAAATCAAAAATCCGAAAACGGCCACCATCCTTGCCTTGTGCCTTCCTGGTTCCGGACAGGTGTACAACAAGAAGTACTGGAAATTGCCTTTGGTATATGCCGCGCTTGGCACATCCACAGCCTTCCTGATTTTCAACAGGGCTCAGGTTCGCCAAATCAACGAGGAACTTACACATCGTTTCAACACGGGAACCACCAGCAACCCAAAGTTTCAGGCCTATACAAGCACAGGCAGCCTGATTCAGTTGCGCAACCAGTACAAGAATTACCGCGATTTTTCCATTTTGGCCCTGAGCGCAGCTTATGGTCTGCAGGTGATAGACGCAGTGGTCGATGCACACCTCAGTGGTTTTGACATGAACCAGCCACTGAGCCTGAACATCGGCCAGCAGACTTCTGGAATTGCGGGCATCGGTCTCAGTTTTCGCATCGGTCAATAACCATTGTTGCCCTTGCCTTTATCCGCTCATCCGAAGTAAAAAACCACGATGCCAAGATCAGTACAATTCTATTTGCCGCCTGAACTTGCCCATGTGGATAAGGTTATTCATGACGAAGCCCTGCGCTTGTCTGGCCTCAGCTCCGGACATGTAGTTGTGCGCAAGAAGAGCTTGGACGCCCGAAAAAAAAAGCGCATCAGCTACCTGTTTCAGGCAGATGTTTTTGCGCCGGAGGAGCCAACGGAAGGCGTTGCCGGCTTCCGTTCCAACTACGTGCAAAATGCACCTGAAGTGCACATCATCGGCTTTGGTCCTGCCGGCATGTTCGCTGCTTTACAATTGATTGAAGACGGGTTCAGACCCATTGTGCTGGAACGCGGAAAAGCCGTGCGCGAGCGCAGGCGAGACCTGGCGGAAATATGCCGGAATCAGCCGGTAAATCCGGAAAGCAATTACTGTTTCGGAGAAGGAGGCGCCGGCACGTATTCCGACGGAAAATTATACACCAGATCCTCCAAAAGAGGCAATGTGGCGAAGGTGTTGCAGGCGTTTATTGAACACGGTGCTGCACCCGACATCGGCTTTGAAGCCCATCCACATATTGGCACGAACAAACTACCCGATATTATTGGAAGCATCCGCAGGCATATTGAAGCCTGTGGCGGTGAAGTACATTTCAATACGCGACTTGATGGACTGGAGGTTGAAGGCGGTTCCATCCGCGCTTTGCGGCTGAATGGCGGAACGCGTGTTCCGGTGCAGCGTGTATTGTTGTGTACCGGGCATTCCGCGCGCGACATCTTCCGCATGTTGCACCACAGCGGCATTGCGATTGAAGCCAAACCCTTTGCGCTTGGTGTGCGAATTGAGCATCCACAGGCGCTGATTGACCGCATTCAATACCATTGCGATTCCAGAGGGCCTTTCCTGCCGCCTTCCAGCTACAGCCTGGTGGAACAGGCACTTGGCAAAGGTGTTTTCTCCTTTTGTATGTGTCCGGGAGGAATCATCGCACCTGCAGCCACCAACGGCGGAGAAATTGTGGTGAATGGATGGAGTCCAAGCAAACGGAACAATCCATTTGCCAACTCAGGCTTTGTGGCTGCTGTGGATGAAGAAGACTTTCAGCCCTTTGCCAAACACGGTCCATTACGCGCCATGGAATATCAGGCCTTCTGGGAACAGAAAGCCTTTGCCGTCAGCGACAGCCTGAGTGCTCCGGCACAAAGACTGGAAGACTTTATTCAGGGGAAAAACACGGCAGTGTTGCCCGATTGTTCATATCTGCCCGGGATTTTAAGTGCCAATTTGCAAGAAGTACTGCCTGCGGCCGTTTCAAAATCCATCAGGGCCGCACTGATACTCATCGGAAAAAAAATGCCTTCGTATAGAACCAATGAGGCTGTTCTGGTGGGCGTTGAATCCAGAACTTCATCGCCGGTGCGCATTCCCAGAGACAAAGAGCAGCTGCAACATCCGCAGTTAAAGAATTTATATCCATGCGGTGAAGGCGCAGGTTATGCCGGTGGCATTGTGAGCGCTGCACTGGATGGAATCAGGGCGGCCCAAATGGCCATCCTTCATTCATAGCATTATTACAATGAACGCAGAAATTATAACCGTTGGCGACGAATTGCTCATCGGGCAGACCGTGGACACCAACAGTGCCTGGCTTGGAACCACGCTGAATGGTATTGGTATTTGGGTAAGCCGCCGCACAGCCGTTGGCGATCAGGCTGACGCCATCCGCGCAGCCCTTGACGAAGCCTTTGCCCGCGTGGATTTGGTATTCATGACCGGTGGGTTGGGGCCAACCAAAGACGACATCACCAAAAAAACACTGTGTTCCTATTTCAATTGTGGCTATCGATGGGATGAAGAGGTGCTGCAGCACTTAACGCAATTGTTTAGCAACAGAGGTCGCAGGCTTCTGGAAATCAACAAGATGCAAGCCGAATTGCCTGAAGCATGCAGCACCCTGATGAACCAGATGGGTACTGCTCCGGGTATGTGGTTTGACCACCAGGGAAAAGTATTGGTAAGCATGCCTGGCGTTCCTTACGAAATGAAACACATCACAGAACGTGCCGTCATTCCGCGTATTAAGGAACGTTTTACCCTTCCTTCCATAGTTCATCGTACATTAACGGTCATAAACGTACCTGAGAGCGCACTGAGCAAGGAGCTGGAACCTTGGGAACTCAGCCTGCCGGAAGACATCAAACTGGCTTATTTGCCACAACTGAACACCATCCGTCTGCGTCTGACGGCACAAGGTGACAACCATAACGAATTGCAACAGCGTATTGCTCCTTACTGGGATGCCTTGCGAACACGTTGCGCATCTTACCTGCTTGCAGAAACCGATACCACTGCTGTATCACACTGCGCCTCCATATTGACGGAACAGGGCGCCACTTTATCGCTGGCAGAAAGTTGTACCGGCGGAAACATTGCGCATTTGTTTACGCTCATACCCGGAATTTCATCGGTGTTGCTGGGCGGCGTTGTTGCCTATGCCAACCAGATGAAATCCAATTTTCTTCAGGTTCCGGAGGCATTGATTGCCGAATTCGGTGCAGTCAGCGGCCCTGTGGTGTCGCGCATGGCTGAAGGCATTCGGGCGCAGACGGGCAGCGACTACGCCATAGCCACCAGCGGCATTGCCGGCCCGGACGGCGGCACAGCACTCAAGCCGGTAGGTACGGTTTGGATTGCCGTGGCCTCTGCACACGGAACCAATGCACAAGAATGGCATTTTTACGGCACCCGTGAACACATCATTGAACGCGCTACAAATACCGCCTGCCATCAGCTTTTGATGCACATCAAAGCACAGGCGCAAAACGCGTGAATAAAGCTGGATTCAATAAGCCCGATTATTGAAGGAAAATCGGCAAATTTGCAACTTCAATTTATGGCTGAAAAAACCATCCTGATGCCCAAGATGGGCGAAAGTATCGCCGAGGCGACCATCATCCGCTGGCTGAAGAAAGAAGGGGAACCTGTAGCCCAGGATGAACCTATTGTGGAAATTGCTACCGATAAAGTGGACAGCGAGATTCCATCCACGGCTGCCGGCATTGTAGGCAAGCTTTTGCATCCGGAAGGCGCCGTGGTGAAAGTTGGTGAGCCCGTGGCCATCATTGTGGGCGAAGGGGAATCCGTTTCCGCTGCACCGCAGCAAACTGCACCAGCAGAGGCCGTGTCTAACCAGGTGATGCAAAATGTACAGGCTGCACAGGAAACCGCCGCACCTGCTGCGGTTCTGAGCGGTGGAAGCCGATTCTATTCGCCGTTGGTTCTGAACATTGCACGTACTGAAGGTATTGGCATGGATGAGCTGGAACGTATCGCTGGAACCGGAAAAGATGGACGTGTTACCAAAGCCGATATTTTGAATTACGTTGAGCAAAAAGCCTCCGCACCAGCGCCCGCCATTGCTGCTGCGCCAGCAGCACCCGTTGCTCCTGTAGCTCCCCAGCGTGTAGAGGTGAAGGCGCCGGCCATCAGCCTGAACGCAGGAGACG
>JBDKIU010000163.1:0-5943 GCA_039796915.1 Bacteroidota bacterium
CTTCAGGCCGAGTCTGTAAAATATCAGGCTGAATGGCATAAGAAATTCACCTTATCGGCTGTCATCCTTCTTCTCTTCTTCATTGCGGCACCTTTGGGTACCATCATCCGGAAAGGCGGCATCGGACTTCCGCTGGTGATTGCCGTCATCATGTTCATTATTTACTATGCCATCAACATCATTGGAGAAAAGATTGGCAAGGAAGGCATTGTTCCCTTGTGGGCCGGAATGTGGCTAAGCTCATTTGTGCTGCTGCCGGTGGGCATTTACATCACGATGAAAGCCAGTGCCGACAGTGCCACTCTGAGCCTGGAAGCCTACCAGCGCTTTTTCAAGCGGTTGTTTCCATTTGATCGCGTGCGCAAGATGGTGAAACCCAAAACCGGTAACAAAAGTCAGGAGCCGCAGCCATGATGAACATCCTGGTGGTAAGCAGCCGAATTCCCTTCCCGCTTCGCGACGGCGGCGCCATTGCTACCTTCAACCAATTAAAAAGCTACGCCGCGTTGGGGCATCAGGTTACCTTGTGCAGCCTGAACACCAGAAAACACCACGTTCCCGGAAAAACCATTGAAGCGGAACTTGCCTTCATTCGGAAGGTTCATACGGTTGAAGCCGATACCGATATCCGCGTGATACCGGCATTGCGCAGCCTACTGGAAGGTTCATCGTACAATATGGTACGGTTTGATGTGCCGGAAATGCACACGAAGCTTCGTGAATTATGCACTGCTGAAGCCTTTGACCTCATCCAGCTGGAAGGACTTTTTACCACGCCTTACATCTCCACCATCCGCGCCAGTACGAAGGCTCCGATTTTATTACGCCAGCACAATGTGGAGTTCCGCATCTGGGAAAAGCTGGCAGCTAATACGGACATCGGACCGAAGCGCTGGTATTTAAACCTGTTGGCACGGCGGTTGAAAACCTACGAACTGCGTCAACTGCCCAAGGTTGACCTGGTGGCAGCTATCACCGAGGAAGACGCACAGGACATGCAGCATTCCTGTCCGAAGGCGCGCATTTTCACCGCACCCGCAGGCATTGCATTACCGAACGAGATAACAGCATCGGATCCTTTGCACAGCTACCACTTGGGCAGCATGGAATGGATGCCGAATCAAGAAGGAGTTCAATGGCTGCTTGCTGAAGTTTGGCCAAAGGTGAAGGCTAGGGAGCCGCGCGCCATTTTGCACCTGGCGGGCAAAGGCCTGACCAGAGATTTTTTTCAGGAACTGCCCGAAGGCGTCATCAACCACGGTGAAGTGCCCGATGCCGGCAGCTGGCATGCTCATTTTGGAATCTCTCTAGTTCCATTACATGCGGCGGGTGGCATCAGAATGAAAACACTGGAGGCTATGGCTGCGGGGAAAAATGTGGTAAGCACCACTGCCGGAGCACGCGGATTGCCGGTGCAACATCTTCGGGAACTGCTGATCGCCGATTCCGCCGATGCTTTTGCTGATGCCATCCTCACATTGATCCATGATACTTCCCTCAGAAATCGACTCCAACAGGAAGGACGGGCATTAGCTGCCAGATATGAATGTAAATACCTGGCCGGCCAACTGCTGGAACAAGTCAAAAAAATGAATCCATAAATATCCGTGAAGTTATTAATTCAGTACCTCAGGCCGCATCAAAAACACATGGCGCTGGCCTTGTTGCTCGCCACCATCAGTCAGATTTTTTCGATGCTTGACCCTTGGGTGGGCCGAAACATCCTCGACCAATACCTGATTCCAAAGAACAATCACAGTTCCGAACAATTCCTTTGGGGCGTTACCAGCTGGCTGGGGATTGGCGTGGGCGTGGCCATGGTGAGCAGGATTGCCAAAAACCTGCAGGATTACATGGTGAACGTGGTGATGCAAAAAGCTGGAGCCCGGATTTTCATGGATGGCATCGAACATACGCTCGACTTGCCGTATGAAGACTATGAAGACCGACGGAGCGGAGAAACCCTGAACATCCTGCAGAAAGTACGCAGCGACAGCGAACGATTGATCAGCTTGGCCATCAACCTCATTTACAGCAGCATCGTTGGTATTTTGTTCGTTTTCATCGCTTCATTTTCTGTGCATTGGTTTATCGCGCCGGCCTTTCTGGTGGCCATGCTGGTGGTTGGCGTCAGCAGTTCCATGCTTAGCAAAAGAATCAAATTGATTCAGGGGAAAATCATGCGCGAAACATCGGCATTGGCCGGCACCACCACAGAGAGCCTGCGCAATATTGAGCTGGTAAAGAGCCTTGGTCTGGTGAAGCAGGAAATCAGACGCATCAGCACAAACACCTTAAAGATTCTTGGACTGGAGCTGGAAAAAGTAAAACGCATCCGCACCCTTGGATTCATACAGGGAACCACGGTAAACCTGATGCGCAACTGTTTGCTGCTGTTCCTCAGCTGGATGGTCTTCACCAACCGCATCAGCGCTGGTATGTATCTGCAATTTCTGTTTTACACCTTCTTCATCTTTAATCCGCTGCAAGAATTGGGCACATTTATTCAGGCCTGGAGGGAAGCGCAAGTTTCTTTAGGGCGTTATGCTGACCTCATGTCGGCTTCCACCGAGCCAAAACCCGACAATCCGGTTGCCATAGGAGCCATACGCCATGTTCGGTTTAACGACGTAAGCTATAAACACCGAAACAGTTCCAGACCTGCGCTCCAGAACATCAACCTTCAAATCCATCAGGGAGAAACCGTTGCCTTTGTAGGGCCATCGGGAAGTGGCAAAAGCACCCTGGTGAAACTCATGATTGGCCTGTATAAACCCAATTCCGGCAATCTTTTTCTGAATGAAATAGAGGCATCGAAAACCGATCGCATGGAATTGCGTGCACAATTGGGATTGGTGGCACAGGAAGCCCAACTGTTCAGCGGCACCATCCGCGACAATCTGCTTTTTGTGCAACCTCAGGCCAGCGAATCCGAATTGATGGAAGCCCTGCACCTGGCTGCTGCCGATGGACTGCTTGCGCGCGCTGAAAAAGGATTAGACGCCACCATCGGCGAGGGTGGAATGAAAGTTTCCGGAGGAGAAAAACAACGCATTTCCATCGCGAGGGCATTGCTGCGAAAGCCGTCACTGATGATTTTTGATGAAGCTACTTCAGCACTTGATTCTCTTACTGAAAAAGAAATTACCAAAACCGTAAGAGCCCTTTCTCAGAAACGCGACCGCATCAATGTGCTGATTGCACATCGTTTAAGCACCATCATGCATGCAGACCGCATTTATGTGCTTGAACAAGGCAACATCATAGAAACCGGAAATCACGACCAGCTCTGTGCAGCCGGCGGGCTTTATTATGCCATGTGGCGCCAGCAGATTGGGGAAGGCGATGATGTGGAATCAGGCCATGAGGCTTGATTCAATTTCGAGGATGATTTCGTCGCAAGCCGTGTGATTTTCTTTGAGGATGTTCTGGGCTTCCGATACCAACTGTTCCGCCAGCGTTCTGTTTTTCAGTTCTTTGGCGTTGATGAGCACATTCAACCAGGCGCCACGCACAGCAGTTTTAATGCACAAGGCGGCAACGGCAGCATCTGATTTAGAATTCGGATTGCCTTCCACCGCCATAGCCCTTATCAATGGGATGCTGGAGAACGCCGTTTTCATCACTTCAAGGGGAACTCCGGCGGCATAAGCATTGGCCTGCTCAATTGCCGCAGACCTTGCCTGCTTTTCATCGTCTGTATCTTTAGGAAGTTTGAATGCATTCATTACGGCTTCAAACGAACGCGTATCCTCATCAACCAAATACAGCAGTTGCTTCTTCAGCAATTGCCCCTGTTCCGCCCAATCACTGAAACCTGATGCGCGATCTTCCCAACCCTTCTTTGTAGCGGAAAGATTCGCCACCATAGCGCCAAGTGCAGCACCCAAAGCCCCGGCCAGCGCACTTACGCTTCCACCTCCGGGGGCTGGAGCATCACTTGCTGTAAGGTCACAGAAATCTGCTACCGACATGCGAACCAATTTTTCGGTAGCTGTGTCCTTCAACACGTATTCGATGATACGTTCTTCCGGTTTAAATGGTCCCAACTCATCAAGACCGAGAGAACGGACAGCCGTATGAATAAGGGTTGCATCGGAAACGCCCGTGCTCAGTCCTTGTTTCTTCAGGAAATACCTGCCTGCATCAAGCATAGGCTCCAAAGGAACCAACCCAACAAGTTCGCTGCCGGTTACACGCAAGCCTCTGCTGATTGCCGAGTTGCAGGTTTCTTCAAAAGCAATATGCAGCGGTGTAACCTTATAATTGGTAAGGTTCATGCTGATTTGCGCTGTTTGGTACTCTTCAATATACCAGCCGATTGCTTTCACAGCTTTCAGCTTCCCTGGAATTCGTACAGGTTCACCCTGAGCATCCTTCACAATAGGACCATGGTAAGGATTTCCTTCGCGTTTTACCCTTCCGGCCTCTCGAACATCAAAGGCAACCCTGTTTGCCAAACGCGTACTCTGAGTATTTAGGTTCACATTATAGGCAATCAGAAAATCTCTTGCGCCAATTACCGTGGCTCCGGCAGTTTCATGCAGCTGAGCTGGTCCGAAATCAGGTTTCCATTCTGGCAATTTTATTTTTTCAGCGAAGCCTTCAAATTCGCCGGCACGAATCACTGACAAATTGCTGCGCTCTTTATTCGTTTGCGCGTATTCATACAGATAGACAGGAATGTTGAGTTCAGTTCCGACCCTTGCCGCCAGCTGCTGCGCATAACGCGCCGCCTCTTCCATTGTTACGCCGCTGATAGGAATAAATGGACAAACATCCGTTGCGCCCATTCTTGGATGTTCACCTTTATGCCTTCGCATATCGATGAGTGAAGCCGCTGTTTTTATACCATAGAATGCTGCTTCTACGACAGCCTCAGGAGCTCCAACAAAAGTCACCACGGTTCGGTTCGTTGCTTTTCCCGGGTCCACATTCAGAACTTTCACCTCGCCCTGAGCAGCAATGGAATGAACGATGGCGTCAATGATCTGACGATCTTGTCCTTCGCTGAAATTCGGTACACATTCAATGAGTTTTTGAACCATGGCGCAAATGTAAAAAACAAAGCCCCGACGAAATGACGGGGCTTTGATACTTTCTTAAATCTGTGCAGATCAATATTCCCAGAGGTCGTGTTCAAAAACGAACAAATCATTTTTGATGCGGTCACTCTCCAACAATGCAGCAATACCGTCGTCCTTAAATTCTGGCATGTCTGCAATATATCTGTCGAACTGGTTGCTGTGCCTTACGATATAGCTGTCAAACAGACGAAGGTTGTTAAAGAAGTCATCCACGGTTACACGCATGGCATCATTGTAACGATTGAACACTTCTGTTTTGGCAAAGGTTGGACGGAGATCATCCATTTTGAGCCAGAACATAGGGTATTCACCGAGATCCTGACCTGTGCTGGTTTTGAATTTCAGCATTGGAGCAAGACCAATGATACGTGGCTTGAAAACGGAGTGTTTGTAGTCAAAAATCCAGTCTTCAAGAACCATGAACTTCTGAATTTTATCAAAATCCGGATTCACCCAATACTGTGTGTCTTTTACAGCGAATTCATCACCTGGATAACGATAATCCTGAATCTGGGTAATAACCTCGTATGAACCTACCTTTTTCACATCTTCTGGTGTGTACCAGGTTCTGAGTGAATCATCCTTGTAAGGTCTGATTTTTCCGGTGAGGGCCATTTCATAAACGATTCTTGTCAAAGGATTACCTGGCCAGGTCAGATCTCTGTTCATTTTCTGACGCAAGTCCACCACCCTCCAGATGCGGCGACGAAATTTAACGTCACCTTCTCTGAGGTAAGGATAAGGAACAGGAACATTTTCACTTACGTGTGGGTCGTAATTCCATTTGGGTTCATAATGCGAACCTGCAGGTGCATCGTACATTGGCGTAACGCTGCCTTCACCTGTTGAACCACCG
>JBDKIU010000164.1:0-3161 GCA_039796915.1 Bacteroidota bacterium
GATATTTCCAACGATAGAATTTATCCCGAGCACACCCAACATAAGGAACCAAATGAGCATCAATGGACCAAAAAATTTACCTACAACATTGGTTCCTACCCGTTGAAATAAGAAAATGAAGGAAATTACCGCAATGACAATCGGAACTGTCTGTATTTCAGGGTAAATAAGCGATAAACCCTCTATAGCTGAAGAAACAGAAATTGGTGGCGTAATAATTCCATCAGCAAGCAACATTGCACCGCCAATAATCGCACCAATAATCAAATTGCGATACCTACGCTTTAACAACTGATACAAGGAAAAAATCCCTCCTTCACCTTTATTGTCGGCGTTTAGGGTGATAAAAACGTATTTCACAGTTGTTTGGAGTGTTAAGGTCCAGAAAACACAAGAAATCCCGCCTAATACTAATTGTTCTGTAATATTATTTTGGCCAACAATGGCCGACATAACATACAAAGGAGAGGTTCCGATATCTCCGAAGATGATTCCTAGAGTAACAAGCAGGCCTGCGCCCGAAAGTTTCTGAATATGTTGCTGGTGTGGCATGGAAACGGTACGGCGAATTTAGAAGATTCGCTGCGTTCCGAGTCAGCGGCGATAGAGAAAAAAAAGCGTAACCAAAGCCATCACGATAACCACCCGCATCAGGGCATGCGCATGAACAAACCTCAAGCGGTCGTTTTTGAAAAATTCCCACAGGATGGCCAACAAGTTGAAGCCGGCCGTAAGTAGCAACATCGCGCGAAACATGGGAAGATGCTGATACCACCATAATACAATTACGGGCAGCAGCGAACTGGAATACACCAAAATGAGGAGCTGCAATAACCTTTGTTCACCCAAAGCTACCGCCATGGTGGTATATCCATAAATCACATTGCCTTTTTGCGCCACCAGGTCTTTGATGCCTTCCCGCATGAACAACAGCATCATAAAATAGAAGCCGTACAACAGCAGCAGATTGCTGTAATGGGCGTAATGCAGTCCGACAGATACGAGCGAAATCACCGACAATAAAGAAGCACTGATTTCCCGGATGACCGGTTTTTTCTGGAGCTTATGGGAGTAAAACCAAAGTCCACCGGCAAAGGCGCACATAAACAGGAATACCTTCCAGCCGGTGATGGCTGCCAGCACCAGGGCTGCAGCATTCAAGAGCACATAAAAGCGCAGGGCAAAGTCCTTGGTAAGCAAACCCTGCAGTTGCAGGCGTGCAGGATGGTTGATGGCATCACGTTCCAGATCATAAAAACTGTTGATGATGAAGCCTGCGGAAATGATCAGCGAAGTGCAGAGTACAATCAGATGCAACCGAAAATTTAACAGCAGGTGTTCCAGAGTAACCGGAGCGGCAAAAACGAAATAAGCAGCCAGGTATTGAACCAGCAGGGTTAGCAGCACCACGCGCCAGCGAACAAGCTGCAATAAGGCGATCCACTTCAAGAGCCGCGAAGATCTTGAACGGCCCTTCATGGTTTAGAAACGGTAAATGACTTCCATATTGTGGCCTGCCAACTTGCTTTTGGCCAACTCAAGGTCCTGGGTAAAACCCAAGATGAACCCTCCGCCACCGCTGCCACATAGTTTCAGGAAATAGGCGTTGGAATCAATACCTTCTTTCCACAGCTTTTCAAAAGAGTCGGGAATCATGGGCCTGAAGTTTTCCAGGAAGAGCTTTGACAGTTCCTTCAGGTTATGAAACAGAGGTTTTGCGTCTCTATTCAGGAAGGCTTTGATGCACTCATCGTTGTATTTCACGAGTTGTTGGCGGATCATATTTCTGAAGCCATCGTGTTTCAGCTTCTCCAGAAAGATGCTCACCATGCTGCTGGTTTTGCCGGGTGCTCCGGTGTCCAGCAGGAAAATTCCGCCTTTCCCGGTATTGTTCTCGGTAGGAAGTCCGACAGTTCCTAAATCTTCTCTGGAACGGATGAGTACCGGCAGGTTTAAATAGCAAATCAGCGGATCCAGACCACTGCTCTTTCCATGGAAATAGCTTTCGAGCTTTGCAAACACCGTTTTCAGGTGCAACAATGATTCCGCCTGATTGAATGCGTCTGTTTCGGGTTTATGGAGGGTGTAGCGATCGTAAATGGCAGCAACCACTGCCCCGCTGCTGCCCACACCAAATCCTTGTGGAATACTGCTGTCGAAATAAATCCCTGCGTCCAGATCCTTTTGGAATCGCTCCAGATCCATGCTGCAAGGAAGTTCGCCTGACTTTTCAAGCGAACAAAGGAATTGATGAAAATCCCTCAGCGCTTCATTGGAAGCCGCCGCTTTGTCGTCGAGTTGTTCAGCAAACAGAATTTTCCCTTTGTAAAAATTGAAAGGGATGCTCAGCCCCATGGAATCTTCAATAATTCCGTATTCACCAAACAACAGAATTTTGGCGTAGAATAAGGGGTGGTTGTTGTTCATTGTAGTTTTATAGCTCCGGCGCCAATGCTGCTGCAAATGTACTTTCGACCTTCACAATGCGCTGCAAGATCCGGGAACAATCTTTCCTCGAGCAAGGTGTGATACTGTCCCGGAAATAATACATGCACATTGGCACCGGCATCCAGGGTAAAAACAACCGGAATCTGCGTTTGTTCGCGGAAGTTGCGTACTTTCCTGATGATGTTCAAAGTTTCGGGCTGCATCAGCATGTAAGAAGGATTGGAACACATCATCATGGCATGCAGCTGAAGTGCTTCCGATTCTACCAGGGGGATAAAATGCGACACATCGCCTTCCTGCAGATATTTCCGCAGCCGGCTCATATTTCTGTTGGCTTCAAGGAAACGACTGGCCGCATACGGATGATCATTCAGCAGTTCATGCCCTTGCGTACTGCTCACCGATTTGCTTCCGGTTTCCACGAGCATTACGGCATCCATCCAGCCTTTAAAGTTCTGGTGCAACAGATCATCTACGGGCACCGCGTATTCATCCGAACTGCCGGGAAAATCAGGATGTTTGCCCCACATGGAGGCGGCACCCAGCACGCTGCGACACGCACTTCCGGAGCCCAATCTTGCCAGGTTCGAAGCAAGTTTCAGGTCGAGCGCCAAGCCTGAACGTTGAGCATCTAAATCGGCCAGACAGAGTGCGATGGCACCCATTCCCGATGCTGAAGAAGCAATTCCGCTGCTGTGGGGAAAGTTATTATG
>JBDKIU010000165.1:0-3495 GCA_039796915.1 Bacteroidota bacterium
TGAGTTTCTGTGGCTTTTTTTATGCGCTCCGAGTTGGGCAAGCAGTTTATCCCACGATGCAGTTGTGCGAGGAACGAGCGTACAGATCCATAAATGGGGAGCCTAACTCGCGAAGCTGAAAATCATATCAGGTTTATCAGATTCTTGGCTGCAGTGAGAATCATGAAGCTGGCTGCATGCTTTGTGTGTGCAGCGCCTTTGCGGAAGCGTATATTGCACTGTATGGAAATCCACGAATTGCCATTTAATAAGTTGATCCAACTCAATAATTCAGATAAATCTGGGTATGCCTTGATGCTCCATGGGCATGAAATGTACACCAACCATCTGGGGACGGTGCATGCTGCAGCTCAATTTTCGCTGGCTGAAGCCTGTAGTGCTCAACTTTTAAAGGAGTTATTTCCTGCACATGCAGATGCGTTTATTCCTTTGGTTCGTCAGGTTGCAGTGAAATACCGTAAGCCGGCATTGGGTGCGGTTTATGGAAAGGCGATCTTGCTGGATACCTCTGTTGAAGCTGTAGTTAAAGAACTTGAACACAGGAAAAGAGCACTTTTTCATGTGCTGGTTGAACTTTTTGACAACGCAGATACGCTCGTGATGAATGCAGATTTTGAGTGGTTTGTAATGACAAAAGTTCAAGACTGAATCAACCGCCTACAAGCCTTACGTATGAACGATTTGTCTGAATTAAAGAATTTTGGTCCCTACATGGTGCGGATCTTAAACCAAATTGGCATCTATTCAAAGGATGATCTGTTAGAGGCAGATTTAAGGGGAATTTACCAAGCGCTGCAAGAGCAGGGCATCAAGCCTCATTTACTTATTTTTTATTCTATAGAAATGGGACTTCAGAACAGGAAGTGGTCAGATATAGGTGAAGAAGAAAAACGACGTATTCGGGATATACTGTTTGTTGTTAGGCAATAATTTATAGACAATGAAGTCATTCTGTTTCACCCAGATACTGCTTTGAAATATATTTTTGCATGTATGAAAACACCCTTTAACAATGCATTTTACGTGGGGTTTTGTACTTTTGGATGCTATCAAATCTTCAAACAAGACTACATGCAGGCGGCTTCGTTTCTTGGGATTGCGCTCGCTTTCGATCCATTTGATGTTGACCAAGGTTGGAAACAGCGTCCGCTGTGGCAAAAGGCCATTTTAATATTCCATCTTGCATTGGTGGCCGGGTTGTTTGGATTGGGCGTTGGCCTGAACGAGCGTTAGTTGTTCCGATGCACGGGCTGCGAATAACGGCGTGGACAGTGAGGAGATAATCGGTTGTGCAATGCTTATCATGCTCATGGATGATTTGCCTTGAGCATAGGTGATTCAGGTTCAGGCTGGTCAATTACATTTTTTACGCCATGAGTATTGATTATTCCGTCCTCAATTTTTCAAGCCAATGATTGCATAATACGCCCCGTTCACTACTTCAGTCATCTTCTCAAAGTTCAGGGTTTCGATGCTGTCTGACTTTTGGTGATAATTCGGATTCCGCACAAAGGCCGTGTCGTTGATCATCAGCGCCGGATAGCCGAATGTCCAGTAATTCTGTTGATCCGACATGCCTGCAAGTCCGGCTATGCCACTGTTTTCGGGGAAGCTGATGTTGTACACAGGAATCGCGGCAGCTTGCTTCATGAGGCTGCAAACCTTCCGGTTGAAATCATCGTATTTTTCAATGCCCACCGTCATGATGAAATTCCCGGTATCCGGATAGATTTTAGCCAGTTCCGGCGAGGGATAAGGCTGTGATCCGGGTTCATCTGAAAAATATCCAATCATCTCAAAACAGATCATGCCAAGCACCTTGGTCTTGTGCGCGTGCAGTGACGCAGCATGGATATAACTGCCCATTTCTGTGCTTCCGAAAAAGGGAGGTTCTTCCAGACAAAAAGCCACCAGTTCAATGCTGTAGTCGAGTTTTGGTTTGTGCGCGCCCAACAGCCGTGCCGTTTCCAGCAGGCCGGCCACAGCGCTGGCATTATCATCGGCCCCGGGCTGGTCGCCACATACATCGTAATGCGCGCCAACCACCAGTGTTTCTGCCTGACCGGGATGATATACGCCAATCACATTGGTGTATTCACGCCCGTCGGCCATCCAGGTTTGTTCCCTGACGCTGAGCTGCGCATCGGTAAAAACAGCTTTAATGTAGTTAACCACCTTTGCCAGGCTGTCTGAATTTAAATAATTGCGGTAAGGTCTTAATTCGGTAAGGAATTCAACGTCTGCATACAGGCGATCTGGCCGGGCTTTTGGATTTGTCATAGGTTCAGGTAATTAAGTACAGACGAGCTGCGCTTATGGAATAGAAAGCATTAAAACATTCAATACTACAATGAAAAACCTCCATAGAACAAAGACCTGGTTCGGTATTGGAATGTCCACGTTATAATTTACCTGAACTCGTCTGTATGTTTGTTCCATGTACATTTCCATCACCGGCCTGAAACCTAAAGGCCTGCGTGGCTTTTTCAAATTCTGGATGTTGGCGGTGCCATCTTTTAATCAGGCCCGCACAGCCAGAGGAAACCTGCACTGTTCGGTAAAGCGCATCCAGGGGCAGCAATGCACCCTTACGGCCTGGGAAAGCCGTGAACTGATGCTTGATTTTATGCGCAGCGGCGCACACCTGAAAGCCATGAAAGCCTTCCGAAGCATGGCCACAGGAAAAACGTACGGCTTTGAGGCTGAAACAGTTCCCGACTGGGCAGCAGCTTTTGCACGCTTGCAGCG
Organism: Bacteroidota bacterium; assembly: GCA_039796915.1. GTDB lineage: Bacteria > Bacteroidota > Bacteroidia > NS11-12g > UBA955 > REEB481. The sequence continues at coordinate 2,749 of JBDKIU010000165.1, forward strand.
GGATGGGCGTGCATACTGAACTTTGCGGGGATGTCCAGAAAAGTTGTCTTGTTTATTGCAGCTTCTGCAGATGGCTATATCGCAGATCCCCAGGGGAATATCGACTTCCTGAACATGGCCGATATTCCGGGTGAGGATTTTGGATATGCCAGCTTTACCTCAGGGGTTGATACCGTCATCATGGGCCGGAAAACCTTTGAAAAAGTGCAATCTCTGGGTGTGGCCTTTCCGCATGAAGGGAAAGAAGTATTGATCTTCAGCCGAAAAAAACAGCCGCCACAAGGTCATTGTCGTTTTGTTCAGGAAGATCCACAGGCCCTGGTAAAACGCCTCAAAACATTGCCCGGTAAGGATATCTACTGCGACGGCGGGGCTGAAATCATCGCGCAACTGCTTTCCGCCAGGCTCCTGGATCAAGTCATCCTTACCATCATACCGGTGCACTTGTCTGAAGGTATTCCACTGTTTCCCGGCGAACCTTTTCAGGGCTTTACGCTGCAGTCAGAACAAGGTTTTGCGCACGGAATCCTGCAAAGGATTTATGTGCGTGAACCCAACCAAAGTGGTGGGTGACCAAAGTTACCGTTCAGGGGTGCTCCTTTGCCTGAATTTTGCATCATGGGAAATGTACGTCAGGAACATTGGGAACATATTTACGAAACCAAAACCCCGGATCAGGCAAGCTGGACGCAGAAAGAACCCAGAATTTCTCTGGATTTAATCCATAAGGCTGAACTCCCGAAAGAT
>JBDKIU010000166.1:0-5682 GCA_039796915.1 Bacteroidota bacterium
CTGCTGATGCTCACCACCCACAATACCGCTCCGGAAATGCAATAGCCGATGAACTTGCGGTAGCTCATGGTTCCGAGTCCGGCGGCGAAGGGCGCAAACGTGCGCACGATGGGCACAAAACGCGCCATGATCAGGGTGCGGCCGCCATGTTTTTCGTAGAAAGCATGCGTGCGGTCCAGGTATTCGCGTTTCAGCAGTCGCCACTTCAAATCGAAGATGCGTACCCCAATCCTGCTGCCGATGAGGTAGTTCACGTTGTCGCCAAGCAGGGCCGCCAGAATCAACAGCGGAATCAGGATGAAGATGCTGAACTCATTGGCCGGATCGGCTGCCACCGCGCCGGCGGCAAACAACAGGGAATCGCCCGGAAGCAAGGGCATCACCACCAGGCCGGTTTCCACAAACACGATCAGGAAAAGGATGCCATACAGCCAGTTGCCGTAGTCCTGCATCCAGCCATTCAGATAGTCGTTCAGGTGGGTGAGGAAATGCAGGAGGTCGGAAAATATGTTGAGCAAAACCATGTGCAGGCAAATTTACGCCGCCCGGGGACAATTATCTTTGCCACATGAAGCACATCGGGTTCATCCTCATTTTGGCGTGCGCCGTTACACTGAGCAGCTGCGCTGCGGGCCGTGGCACCGGTCACAAATCAACCCGTTCAGGCTGCAATTGCGGCTTCTGATTTCGCCGCCGGCCTTTACTGAATGGTGTATTGCAGCTTCACCCCGAAGTCGGTGATGGCTGTCGGGAACGACGTGGAAACCACGGGCTTGTTCACCCTTCTGGTATAAAACGCCTGCAGGTTCATCTTCTGGTTCACCTGGTAATTCAGCATCGGATTGATCAACACCAGCTTCGCTCCTGAGGTTGGTTCGTTCAGGTTGTTGTCGATTTTGCGGAGGATGGTTTTGTTGTCCTGCACACTCACCGTCATGTCAAAGCGCAGATCGTTTTCCAGCATGGCGCGTTTCCCGCGGTAGCGGAACGGAAGAATCAGCCCGGAAACACGGTAACCGGCCCGGAACTGAAACTCTTCGGTGCGCAGTTCGGTCACATTAAACTGAGCCACCATCAGTCGAACGGTGCGGCTCTTCTTGTAGTCCATGTTGAAGGTCCAGTTGTTCTTAGTGCTCACCTGGATGCCAAGCAAAGGCGCGAAGGTTTCCGTGATGGTCACGTCATTGATCTGGTAGCGTGCGGTAAAGTCTTCCTTGTTTTGAATTTGCTGAAACTGACTGTAGCCCAGGTTTCTGTTGTAGGAAGAAACTTGGTAACGGCCCTGATAACGGTGCTGGATGGTGATGTTGGTGAAATACTCTTTCACCGCTTTGATTTTGCTCAGTCCGTTGAAGTTGATGCTCCAGGAAGGAAGCGGAATACGTGGGAAATTTCCCAGCGGATCGCGGCCTACGTCTGAACCGCGGTAGGCGCTGTAGAACGACTGGATGAGCACATCCTGTGACACCTTGCTGTAGCCAATGGGGAATCCGGTATTCGGATCTGTGTTTTTATCCGGCATCCGTTCATCCTGGAATTGCAGGCGTTGCGCGGCGGTAAAGCGGTTGTCCAGGAATTGCTGGAACACGGGACTGACATACTTGGCGCCATCTTTCTTGAAGGAAGTGCGCCAGAAAATGCTGGTCACCGAGTAGCCTCCGTTTTCGGTCAGGCCCTGATCTACCCAGTTGGTATCGTTCCATTTAAAGAGACTGGAAAGATTGCGGGTTTCCTGCTTGTCAAAATCCAGCTGGATGCGGAAGCCGCTGATGGGTTCCAATGTGAAATTCCCCTGCAGGTTGCGGCTCAGCGCCTGGGTGTAAGGCGTTGCCAGCCTGCGGTCTGCGCTCAGTGCACCTTCCGAAGAAAGGCGGTAGCGCAGTTGTTCGTCCTGAATGCCTAAGATGAAGGGCAATCCCGGGGAATTATTGGAGAAGTTGTTGCCGAAATATTCAGGTTTGTAGGCAAAGACCGCGAATAACGTTCCCCTGCGTGTGGTGTAATTGATGCTTCCGTTTTTCAGCATCATGATAAAACCACCAACGGTTTTCACCACCGGGTTCATCTTTTTAGGTTTCTTTTCTTCTTCAGGCTCGTCGCCATCGGCGGGCTTCGGTTTGGGCATCGTGGGACGCTGCGGTGGATTGCCACCCTGGCTGATGCGCTTCAGGAAGGGTACTTTATTGTATAGCTGAAGGAAGTTAAAGGTTCCGTTCAGGGTAATATCCTGACTGTTCTGGATGGTATTTCCAAGGGTTTGGAAGGCGGGTGGTGCCTGCATCCAGCCGAAGTTTGCCGCATAAGTGCTGGTTCCATTGATCCAGTTCAGGAATCCAATTTTCTGGAACGGCAGGTTATACGAGGCATTGAATACCTGCGTGAAGTTGGTCAGACGTCCCAGATTCAACACTTCCTGCCGCACACTGTCGCGCTTCTGTTCAGTGTCCAGGCGGCCAAAAGGCTCCTGAATCCGGGCATTGGCGTTGCCGGTATAGTTGATGTTCAGCGACTGTGTAAGCGGAAGCGTGAAGGTGTAGAACCGCGTCATCGTAAAATTCTTATCAAACAGACGCGGCGTGATTTGTTTGAACTTGTTGTTGTTCCTCGCCAGGTTTTCACTGTAGAAGCGATCCACATCCAGACGGAGGTTGAGTGCCGTGGGAATCAGGTTGAAGTTGAATTCGCGCATGGCCAGGAGCGATTTCGGCTTCACCCATGAGAATGGCTTGATGAACCTTGGCTTCGGATTATAGTTATAGGCCAGGCTTCCCTTATAGCTTTGGGTGAAGAATTCCTCAATCAGCTGGTTGCGCTGGTAAAACTTCTGATAGGCGTAACTGGCATTAAAGTTTTCAATATCCCAGGGCATCATCTTGCCGCCGGCCGTGCGGTTTTTACGCACATTGGTCAGGTTGAAGCTGTAGCGCGACCTGTAATCTTCGCTGGCATTGCGCACGCGGGTAAGCTCTGCCGGGTTGTTCTCCAGACTGCGTAAAGAAGTGCTCAGCAGCACGTCGGGGTTGAGCGGATTGAACTTCGGACGTATCCAGCCTTCGTTCCAGCCCAAAAACAGAGGCACGGAAATGCCTGACCGGCGAGAGAAAAACTTACCCAGTTCGAAGTTTCCTGTGAAATCGTATTGATAATTGTTGGTGAGTGAACGTTCGTTGAGCTTCTTGTCCACGCCGCCGAAACCAATGGTTTTGATGTTGGTGGACAGGTTCACATTCCCGAAATCAGCCAGCTGCGCATTGATTCTTCCCAAAGCAGCCCAGCCTCCGCCGTTGGCAATTTCCTGCACGCGCAGTTCATTGAACCACACTTCACCGCACTGCGTCACATCGCTCACGTTGCGGATGCCCAACATGGCCACGCGCACATTGCTCAGGTCTGGCAGACCCAAAACCGTGATGCGCCCGGTTCCGTTGGTGCTGGTGTACGGAACCGCCATGGGCCAGTTCAGCGCCTGCCGTTGCAGCTTGGCATTGTACAAATCCTGCAATACCAGGTCGATGCGGTTTTCCAGTGGCCAAACCGCTTCAGCGGTGCCGGTCACTGGAACCGGGGTGCGGGTGAATTTCAGCGGGATTTCAAATTCGTAATAGTTATTCGTCAGGTCGGTACCAATCCGAATAAAGGCCGTCATGTCATTGTCGCGCGCCGTTTCACTTTCGGCATGAATCATAAGCTGCAGGCGCTTGTAGTTCCGGATGTCGAAGATGGTGGTTTTGAAGGCTCCGCGAGCATCACCGGGCTTCAGGTTACAAGCCAGCAGCGACAGCGCCTGTTCATTTTCCAGCGTGGTGTTCATACTCACCTGATTCTGAACGCGTTGCACCCCTGGCGGCGTCACATAAGGAATGGGCAGACGCTTGGAGTTTTCTTCGATGTTTACGGTAGAAACCACAAAACGGGTATCGTCGCTGGGATCTACAGGCACAATCACGCCGGGCTTGCGCAGGTCGTTCAGGTAACGACGCCATTCGGCCCGCACCATGTTGATGTAGCCAAAACGTAAAACCACCGGTGCTTCAAAGCCTTTCACAAACATCCGCATGAATCGGATGCTCTTAAAATCGCTGATGTTGCCAACCGCCTTCTCAAATTGCCGGATTGGTATTTTGAACTGATACCAGGTTACGCGTTCCTTCTTGCCGTTTCGCAGCGGAATGGGCTCTGACAACACGGTATCGGTTACATAATTCTGCCCGATTTTCAAATCCTGCGGACTCAGCCTGATGCGGTATTGGTAATAATCCTCACTCTGGTTCATGGTGAAGTCGCGGTTGATGTCTTCATCATTCGGAACCAGGGTGGACGATTTCGGCTGGCCGTTGGGATATTTGTCCACGGTAGAGTTTCCCTGCATCATGTTGAAGCGGCTGTATCGCTCCAGGATGCTGCCGTTCGGATTGTCGAAAATGCCGTCGAGGTAATGAAGGTAGTCATCACCTGCGGGATCATTTGCTGCTTGTTGATATACCTGAGAACCTGCGCCAAATCCAAGCTCCAGCCCTTTCAGGTAGGCTGAATCCCAGAACTTGCGCTCTTCTTCATTGTTCAGCCCGTCCAAACCTTTATCCTGATTCACGCGGGCGGCGGGATCATTTTCAAAGGCGTTGTTGATGGTGGGAATGGTTGGAACGAACCCAAATACGCTGGTATCCTGATTCTGCCCCTGCCCTGCTTTGTCGAAGCCGTTCTCGAAACTTTTGCGCCGATCGGGAAGCACATCTTCCGAAATATTCCCCAGGTTGATGTACAAATCGCCTTTATTTTCCTGTCCGGGCTTGTCGTAAATGAAGGGATCAAGCACCCACAGTTCTATATAGTCAATATTCGCCGCCTCGAAATCATTGGTTTCAATCCTGCGCATGATGCCGGCCCAGGATTTCTTCGGATCTACAAAAGAACCGTCGCTTTTCAGGTCGCTGATGCTGTTGTTGAAGTTATACTGGCCGCGCTGAAACGGGTTGAAATACAAATCCAGCGTGGGCAGAATGGTTGGCGTACCCTGGGGAAACTGCTTCGCCGGAAACACATAGCGCTGATCAACCTGCAGCATATAATGGTTGCTGAGGATGTTCGGATCGCTCTTGATGTTGGCAGGCATCAGCCCTTCCTGATAAAACAAAGGGTCGATGGTATAATAGGAAAGGCGGCCGTGATGGTCCAGCCAGCGCATTTTATTGTCGTTGCTCACCTCCGGAAACAAGTCGTTTTGCTTCTGCGGAATGCTGGCCATCGTCCAGTTGGTGAACATCTTCAGGTCGTTGGTGATTTCTGCATTTTCGAAGTCATCCATGTTGGAAACACCTCGTTGCCTGCCCTGAGAGCGGAAGTTATGCGGAATGATTTTCGCAAATTCACCGTTCATCGTGATGGATGAAATCTCCTTGGTTTCCAGGAATGGCAAACGGTCGATCATCCGCGTCAGCCAGCGGCTCTTGGAATTATACGTGGCGTCCAGACCGAAGATGGTGTTCAGCAGCGGTTCTTCATTGATGTTGGTTTTGTTCACCAATGGCCGTTCATACATGTGCATCACGGTGCCGCCAACCAGCAGTTTATCGTTCACCTTGTAATCCAGGCGACTGCCTACCAGTGTTTTTTGCTGGATGTTGAACAGCGCCTGACTTTCGGTGCTCACCTTGATGACCGCGCCACTTTGCAACAATCCCT
>JBDKIU010000167.1:0-5472 GCA_039796915.1 Bacteroidota bacterium
TATGTAAATGATGCGGTTCAATGCCTGAAATATCAATCGTTTGCATTCGACAATTTCACGCCGGACATCATCAGCTATTCCTGGGAATTCGGGGACGGAAATACCAGCACCCTGAAAAACCCCACACACAAGTATGCCGGCACCGGAACCTATACAGTCATCCACCGCGCACAAAGCAATCAGGGCTGCGTAGGTTCCGACACCTTTAAGGTTCAGGTAACGCCTTCTTTGAACTCTGCCTTTTCCGGCCTGTCACCCGATTATTGTCTGAATGACCCGCCCGTTACGCTTACACCGGCAGTTTCAGGAGGTTTATTTTTGGGCACCGGCATCAGCGGCAATCAGTTTACACCCTCGCTGGTCGGCACCTTCCCCATTTCTTATGTGGTGAGTGATACCGTTTGTTCCGATACCACCGTGCAGTCGGTTACCGTAAAACCCATTCCCCAGTTCAGCCTGGGCAGCGACATCAACGAATGTGTAAGTGGAACGGTTACGCTCAGCACCGCACAAACCGGAAATTATGCCTGGAGTACCGGAAGCACTGCTTCTTCCATCACCGTGTCTCAAAGCGGCAATTACGCGCTGAAAGTCACTGAAAACGGATGCAGCTGGCAGGACGATATCAATGTGTTTATCGGCTCTGCCCCAAAGGTGCGCCTGCCTTCCGATACTTCCTTATGCAAAGGTGGCTTTATCTATCTGTCTGCAACCTGGCCCAAGTCAACGTATCGCTGGAACACGGGCAGCAACGACAGTGTGATCATGGTGAGTCAATCTGGAACGTATTCCGTTGATGTGACCAATCCTTGCGGTTCTGCCTCGGATGCGGTGAATGTTTTGTTGCAGGAAAATATTTGCAACCTCTTCATTCCCACGGCATTTACCCCGAACAGGGATGGATTTAATGAATTTTTTGAAATCACCGGCAAAGACATCACGCCCATCAGCCTGAAGATTTTCAACCGCTGGGGACAGAAGGTTTATGAAAGTTCAGGCACCGAGTTTCGTTGGGATGGAACCTACGGAGGCGAAGTGTGCATGCCGGAAACTTATACTTGGCGCTTTTCTTACCGCCTGAATCTGGGGGCATTTTCCCGAATCAACACCTTCAGCGGAACAGTGCAGCTGATGTGGTAACTCAAAGCTTCATCCCAAACCTGAATCCATAAAAAATGCCGTTCCTTCGAACGGCATTTTTTATGATGAGATTTATCGAAACTCAGGCCTGATGCAACTTCGCGAAGTTTTGGAAGAAGTATGGAATGGTTTCAATGCCTTTGTAGTAATTGAACAATCCGTAATGCTCGTCGGGCGAATGGATATCATCGCTGTCAAGACCAAAGCCCATCAGCATGGTTTTGATGCCGAGCTCCTGTTCGAACAGCGCAATGATGGGAATACTTCCTCCGCCGCGCGTTGGAATCGGATCTTTGCCAAAGGTTTGGCGGATGGCTGCAGCCGCAGCCTTGTAAGGAACTGAATCTGTAGGTGTGAGCACCGGCTCGCCGCCATGGTGGGGAATCACTTCCACCTTTACACTGGGCGGTGCGATGCTGGTGAAGTGTTTGGTGAAGATTTCCGCGATTTTTTCGGAGGACTGGTTGGGAACCAGGCGCATCGAAATTTTCGCCTGCGCTACAGAAGGAAGCACCGTTTTAGAACCTTCTCCGGTATAGCCGCCCCAAATGCCGTTCACGTCAAGGGTTGGACGTGTTCCGGTGCGTTCCAGTGTGGTATAGCCATGTTCGCCGTAAACATCGCCGATGTTCAGGTCTTTCTTATACGCTTCCACATCGAACGGCGCCATGTTGAGGGCTGCACGGTCTTCTGCGCTCAGCTCGAGCACATCTTCATAAAAACCGGGAATGGTAATGTGGCGATGCTCATCGTGCAGACTGGCAATCATGCTGCACAATACATTGATGGGGTTTGGAACCGCTCCACCATAAACACCGCTGTGCAGGTCGCGGTTCGGTCCGGTTACCTTCACTTCCAGATAGGCGATGCCGCGCAATCCCACGTCAAGGCTGGGAATATCGTTGGCAATCATGGACGTATCGCTGACCAGAATCACATCTGCTTTCAGGCGTTCCTTATTCGTTTTGCAATAGGCGCTGAGGCTGGCAGAACCCACTTCTTCTTCACCCTCAATCATGAACTTGATGTTGCAGCTGAGGTTTCCGGTTTGCTGCATCATTTCAAAAGCCTTTACATGCATGTACATCTGTCCTTTATCGTCGCAGGCGCCGCGCGCATAAATTTTTCCATCGCGGATCTGTGGTTCGAAAGGCGGCGTCGTCCACAAATCGTCCGGAACGCTGGGCTGCACGTCGTAATGACCATAAACGAGGACCGTTGGCAAAGACGGATCTATGATTTTTTCACCGTACACAATGGGATGACCCGGTGTTTCTTCCACCAGTGCCATATCACAACCGGCTTCCAGCAGTTTGTTCTTGATAAAATCGGCCGCCCGGCGCACATCACCCGCAAAACGATTGTCTGCACTGATAGACGGGATGCGCAGCAAGTCGAATAATTCGTCAAGGAAGCGCTGTTTATTGGCTTCCAGGTAACTGTTCATATCCATGCCCGCAATTTACATAAGCGCACAGGCATTTGATATTGCCGGATGGCCTCAGGGAAACAGAAATTTCCTTGCCTGTTCCATGATTTGATTCATGGGCGTGGTTCGGTGGTTGGGCTGATCCCAACGCTCCAGCCAGCTGTGCAGCTCCGGAGCGATAGCCACTTGCCCTCGCAGGGAAAGTGCCCGGGCGGCGCAGGCAAACTCTACGGCCAGAACTGTTTTGGTATTTTCCAGTACTTTCAGGCCCTTAAGCACCGCGTTGGCGCCCATGCTCACATGGTCTTCCTGTCCGTTGCTGCTCATGATGCTGTCCACCGAAGCCGGCGTGCAATACTGCTTATTCTGGCTGACCATGGAAGCGGCAGAATACTGCGCAATCATGTAGCCTGAATCCAATCCGGGATCTTCGGCAAGGAACGGAGGAAGCCCCCGCTGTCCGCTGATCAGCAAATACGTGCGTCGTTCGCTGATGGCGGCGAGTTCAGCCAGTGCCATAGCCAGATAATCGGCGGCCAGTGCCAGGGGTTGCCCGTGGAAATTTCCAGCAGAAAGCACCAGGCCATCTTCCGGAAACACATTCGGATTGTCGGTCACCGAATTCATTTCCCGTAAAAACACTTCCCGAACATGGCTGATGGCGTCAATGGACGCGCCGTGAACCTGTGGGATGCAACGAAATGAATAAGGATCCTGTACATAGGCTGTTTGTCTGCCCGCAGTGCCTGCTTCCTGCATGAGCCGGTAGATTTCCGCAGCCGCCTGCATCTGTCCCGGATGTGGCCTGATGGCATGCGGTTGGGGCATGAAAGGTTCAGAACGTCCCTGAAAAGCTTCTATACTCAGGGCTGCAACACGCGGAATTTGTTGCAGCAATGCTTCTACCTCCAAAAGCTGGAACAGCCCCAATGCCTGCATGAACTGCGTGCCGTTGATCAGCGCCAGCGCTTCCTTCGGATGCAGCCTGTGCGGCTTCAGGCCTTGTTCCTGCAACCAGGTTTCGGCACTTTTGATTTCGCCCTGTTCATTGACCAGGTTTCCCAGTCCTATTAAAGGCAAAACCAACTCCGACAAAGGCGCCAGATCGCCGGAAGCACCCAGGGAACCTTGTTCATGCACCTGAGGAAGAAACGGATTGTTGTACAAACACAGCAATGCCTTCATCAGCGCGGGACTGATGGCGGAATTCCCTTTGCTCAGCGCATGGATTTTGAGCAGCAGCATGAGCCGCACCAATCCATGAGGCAAAAAAGCGCCCGCACCCGCTGCATGGGTGATGAGCAGGTTGCGTTGTAATTCCTCGAGATTTTCTGTGGAAACCTGCACTTCACACAAGGAACCGAAGCCGGTATTCACGCCATAAACCGGACGCTCGGCCCGGGCCATGTATGATTCCAGAAAGGAGTAAGAATGGTTCACCGCAGCCCAGGCTTCCGGACTTAACTCCAGAGGTGCTGTTGATGAACGTAAAGCGTGAAGGTCGGCGAAGCTGAGGTGGTGCGGGAGTATCATGAGCGAAAACGGCTGTATAAATCCTGCAGTGACAGCATTTCCTGGCTGCCCTGACTAAGGTGTTTCAATGGAAAGACGCCACTGCTCATTTCCTCGCTGCCTACAATCACGGCGTAGGGAATATTGCGCTGGTTGGCATGGTCGAGCTGTTTGCGCAGCTTGGCCGGATCGGGATAAACTTCTGCAGAAACGCCCAGCCTGCGCAGTTCCATGGCCATCTGAAAACAGGAGCTCATGCAGGATTCATCCATGGGGCACAGCAGCAATTCAGTGCTGATGTCCAAACCGGCAGGAAAGGCTGCGCGGGTTTCCAGCACATCGTACAAACGGTCAATACCAAAGGAAATACCCACTCCGGAAAGGTCTTTCACGCCAAAAACGCCGGTAAGGTCATCATAACGACCGCCACTGGCCACGCTGCCAAAGCCGGAATTGGGGATTTCAGCTTCAAAAATGCAGCCGGTATAATAATCCAGGCCTCTGGCCAGCGTGGTATCCAGAACCAGATTGGCCTGGAGCCCGCTGCCCAGCACGGTGCGCAAGGCATCGATTCCAAGCTGTGCTTTGGGATAAGCGGAAAGTATGCCTGCCAGCGCATCCAGAGCATCGTAACTCAAGGTTTGCTGCTGCATACAATTCAGCACGCTGAGGGTTTGTTCTTCAGAAAATCCGGCCAGTTCCAATTCGCGTTTCACTCCGTCGGCGCCGATTTTATCCCATTTATCAATGGCCACTACCATGGCACGGAACAATTCCGGGCGGCCAGCATGTTCGGCAATGGCTTCCAGGATAAGCCTGTTGCTAACCCTGATGCGGTAATCCGGCAGGCCCAGGGAAGTAAAGGCTTCATGCATGATGAGCAGCAAATCGGCTTCTGCCATGAGACTGCGGGTGCCAATCACATCGGCGTCGCATTGCCAGAATTCGCGGTACCTGCCCTTTTGCGGACGGTCGGCACGCCAGACGGGCTGGATTTGGTAGCGGCGAAACGGAAACTGTAGCTGGTGCCGGTTCATGGCCACAAAGCGGGCAAAGGGCACGGTAAGGTCATAGCGTAAACCTTTTGCGGCTACAAAAGGCAAGAGGGTTTTAGCTTCGGGATTGGCGCGCTGAGCTTCGGGCACATCCGACAGAAAATCGCCACTGTTCAGGATGCGGAACACCAGCTTGTCGCCTTCATCGCCGTATTTCCCCAATAAAACCGACAGGTTTTCCATGGCAGGCGTTTCCAGCTGCGCGAAACCGTGCAGGCGATAAATGCGTTCAATGGTTCCTGTGATGTAACGCCTGCGGGCCATGACGGCCGGCGCAAAATCGCGGGTGCCTGAGGGCAGCGATGGTTTATCCATAGGGCAAATTTACGTTGCCAC
>JBDKIU010000168.1:0-10638 GCA_039796915.1 Bacteroidota bacterium
ATGCTGGCCCACCTCGGATTGTCGCAGCAGATTCATCTGGCCAACCTGCCGGAATGTAAAGGCGTGGATTACATCCTGGGTGGCGATACCCACGAACGCGTGCGCAAGCCCATTCAGGGAACTTATGCCAAAGTGGTGGAACCCGGAGCCTTCGGCTCTTTTGTGGGGAAACTCAGCCTGACCATTGAACACGGCAAGGTGGTGAAGGATGAATATGTGCTCGAAGAAATCACGACCGACCGCTACAAAGCCGATCCGGAACTGGAACAACTGATTCGGGCGAATGAAGCACCATTCCTCAGCGACATCAACCGGGTGGTAGGCTACAGCAGCATTCCGCTGTACCGCTACTTTGTCATCGAAAACCCCATCGACACCATGATTCTGAATGCGCTGCACTGGCGGCTGCCGGAAACCGCCATCGTGCTGTCGAACGGATTCCGTTTTTGTCCGCCGCGCGCCACCCCCGACCAAACCGGCAACATCCCGATTACCGAGGGTTACATCTTCGACATGCTTCCGGTGGACAGCACCGTGCGCACCGGCACGGTGACCGGCAAACAGCTCAAAGACTGGCTGGAAAAAGAACTCAACAACGTATTCGCCAAAGATGCGTCCAAACGCTTTGGCGGCTGGGTCATCAAGTTCCAGGGGATGACGGTAAAGTTCAAAGCCTTTGCCGAAAACGGAAGCCGCGTTCAGGAAGTGCTGGTTGGCGGTGAAGCGCTGGATGAAACCAAAACCTACAGCATTGCCGCCTGCGAACGCGACGGCGATCCTGCCGACATGTTATGCCGCATGCGCAACGTAGCATCGGTACAGAATACGCCATATACCCTGCATCAGGTGATGCGCGATTACCTGAAGGCACATCCGCTGGTTACGCCTACTCCTCCGGGAAATGCCATCGCCCTCGACGCGCCTGCCAGCCTGCTCACCCAGGTTTATGGCGTGGATTATCAATTTCATTAAACATTAAAAACACCGTATGAACAAGATGAAAAGTCTGCTGCAACTGAGTTTGTTGTTGCTGACGCTGGCCCAGCTTCCGTCCGCACAGGCCATACCCGAACACAAACCCAAGCCGCACCGCATCATATTCCAGATGGTGAGCGGCGATACTTTATCGCACAAAGCCCTGATGAAGCAACTGCAGAACATCACTTCCGTAGCACCGACGACCCAAATTGAAGTGGTATGTCACGGTCCCGGGCTGAATATGCTTACCAGCGACAAAAGCGTGGTGAGCAGCCAGCTGAACACCATGATGGGCAAAGGCATTTCTTTTTTTGCCTGTGAATTTTCCATGCAGGAACGGAAGGTGGACAAGACGCAAATCCTGCCCGGCATTGGCTACGTGAAGGCCGGCATCATCGCTATTGTAGAAAGACAGGAACAAGGTTGGAGCTATATCAAAGCAGGGTTTTGAGCAGAACGACATCGTTGTTCCCGCGTCACATTGCAGCACTTTTTCTGATGCTGGCCTTGGGAACCGCCCTGAGCGCCCAGCACCAGGAACTGCAGGAAAGACCTGCATTGTGGCGCGGGCATCAGCAACAGCAAAGCGATTCTGACGCCTTGGTTCATTACTTCAAGGCAGGTCAGTTTCATGGACATTTCCGCAGTTTTTTCAGCGCAACAGACAATGGGCATGGTCTGAGCGATTATCAGGCCTTGGCCGCTGGCGGAGGCATTCGCTTTGAGAGTAAATCCTGGAAAGGGTTCCAGTTCGGCGTGAGCGGCTTTTACATCTTTCATGTGTTTTCTGACAACCTGGCCAAACCCGATCCGACCACCGGCCAGGGCAACCGTTACGAGGTTGGACTCTTTAACCAGGAAGATCCGGGCAGTCACCATCATATTGACCGATTGGAAGAGTTCTTTCTGAAGTATAGCCTGGGAAAAAGTCATATTGCCTTTGGCAAACAACTGATTAATACGCCGTTCATCAACCTGCAGGACGGGCGTATGCGCCCGACAGGTGTGGATGGAATCTGGGGTGAATTGCAAACAGGTAAAAAACTGCGGTGGCAGGGCGGCTGGCTTTATGCTTTTTCACCTCGAGGCACCGTTCATTGGTACCATGGCGGATCTTCCATTGGTATTTATCCCAGCGGATTGAATCCGGACGGAACTCCTTCCCGCTATGCGGGCAACGTACACAGCAAGGGCGTGGGCATGCTGGGCCTGGATTACAAACCTTCGGCATCCTTCAACCTGCAACAGTGGAATATGTGGATTGAAGGTGTTTCCTATTCCGCGCTGGCACAGGCAAACTTTCAGAAACAACTGCCCGGAAACAGACAGCTCGGTGCTTCCATACAAACCATTGCCCAACATGCGCTGGGCGACGGCGGAAATGAAGATCCACAGAAAACCTACATGTCCCGCGGCGCCCGTTCGTTCACCTTTGGCGCAAGAACCAGCTACCGCACAGGCGCCTGGGAACACAGCCTCAACTACAACCGCATCACGGCTGCAGGTCGTTATCTGGTTCCGCGTGAATGGGGCCGCGATCCCTTCTTCACCTTTTTGCCGCGGGAACGCAACGACGGACTCGGCGATGTGCATGCCATGGTGCTGAAAAGCGGCTGGACTTCCCGAAACAAAGCCATTAAATACAACCTGGGAGGCGGTTATTACCGGCTTCCCGACGTGCGCAACACACACCTCAACAAGTACGGCATGCCCAGCTACGTGCAACTCAACAGCGACTTGCGCTACCATTTCCGAAAAGGATTTCTTCAGGGCCTGGATGCCCAGCTGCTGGTGGTGGTGAAACGCAATGCCGGCGAAACCTATCAGAACCTGAAATATGTATTTAATAAAACCGATATGGTTTTATACAACCTCATCCTTAATTACCATTTCTAAAGAAGAAATTTGACTGATGCGAAGCCTGAAACATCTGCTCGTATGGGCGCTGGGCAGTTCCACCCTGCTGGCCCAGAATCCGCTGTTTATTCCTGACACGCTGAGTGGCAGCAACATCAAACTGACCCTGCAGCAAGGAAGTCATGCTTTTAAAGCAGGCCAGAAAACCGCCACGATGGGTGCCAATGGAAATTTGCTGGGCCCAACCATCTTCCTTCAACAGAAAAAACAGGTTCGCATAGACGTTACGAATAAACTGGGTGAAGAAACCACCATCCACTGGCATGGCTTACACGTGGCACCCTGGAACGACGGCGGCCCGCATATCGTGATTCCCAACCAAAGCACCTGGTCGCCGGCTTTTGAAGTGCTGGACCGCGCTTCTACGCATTGGTACCATCCGCACCTGCACGAAAAAACGAACGAACACGTGCAAAAAGGAATTGCCGGCCTGATCATTGTGCGCGATGAGGAAGAAGCGGCCCTGACTTTACCGCGTTCTTATGGCATAGATGATTTTCCGCTCATCCTGCAGAGCAAATGCCTGGACACCGGAAACCAGATCATCACCCATACCGCGCTGGACAGCATCTTCATGATCAATGGCACCATCCGGCCAACGCTGGATTTACCTGCACAAGTGGTGCGCCTCCGCTTGCTCAACGGCGCCTCCGAACGCTATTTCAACGTAGGACTTTCGGGTAATAAATCCTTTCAGATGATTGGCAGCGACGGCGGACTGCTCAGCGCACCCGTGACACTTACGCGGCTGATGCTGGCTCCGGGTGAACGCGCCGAACTGCTCGTGGATTTATCCGGGCTGGAAGGGCAAACCATCTTCCTGAAAAACTTTGGTTCTGAACTGGCCAACGCCATTTACGGTGCCAGACAACCCGGCATGGGCGCAGGACAAACCATTCCCGGGTACAGCAGCAATCCGCTGAACGGCAGCGACTTCAACATGCTCACCGTAAAGGTGGGCAGCCGCACCGCCAAACCTGTTGTCAGCATTCCAGCCAGTCTGGTGAAGCATGTAAAATGGGATGCCGCGAAAGCTCAGGCCACGCGCAGCCTCACGTTCAGCCCGATGATGATGGGCCCCACCGCCATTCAGGGTCCGTTCCTGATCAACGGCGCGCACTTCAACATGAACGTAATCAACTACCGCGTTCCGTTTGAGAACATTGAAATCTGGGAACTGCGCAACCAAACCCCGATTGGTCATCCGTTCCACATCCACAATGTTCCATTTTACATCCTCGACATCAACGGCGTGGCGCCACCCGCTCAGCTGCAAGGACTTAAAGATGTGGTGCATGTTCCCGGCGGAAATGGCATCGTGCGCTTCATCACCAAATTCACCGACCACTACAGCGACAGCTTTCCGTATATGTACCATTGCCACATCCTGACGCATGAAGATGGCGGCATGATGGGACAGTTTCTGGTGGTTTCACCGTGTAAAACCAACCTGGCACAACCGCGGGATACCATTGCTTCCATAGGCGCCAATGTGCAATTTGCAGTGAGCAGTTCCGATACCGGCTTCAGCTATCAGTGGCAAACAGATGCAGGTTTCGGTTTCCAGAACCTGAGCAATGCCGGGCAGTATCAGGGCGTACAAACCGCCACCCTGCGCGTTTCCAATGTAGGTGCGCAAAACCACAATCAGTTTTTCCGCTGCATCCTGAAACGCGACTCCTGCACCTTCACCAGCGAAGCCGCCGTGCTGAACATCAGCTCGATGGGTGTGGCACATCCTGCGCATACATCCATCCGGGTTTGGCCCAATCCTGCGGAAGAAATGCTGCATGTTGCACTTCCTGCGGAAGCTCGGGCGCGACATGTGTATCAGCTGTTCAGCAGCGATGGAAAACTACTGCGGAACGGAATCCTGGAACAACAGCATTCGCGGATTTCCGTCCAGCAGCTTGCGCCGGGATCCTACATCCTGCGGCTGCCTGAAACAGGACATCAGGCCTTGTTTACGGTGGGAAATCGCTGATTTCAGGCGCGCTGTCCATTCACCTGATAGCCTGCTCCTGTGCCCGCGCCGCAGGTTTGAGGGCATAAACGCGAACCGTTCCGAAGGAATCTACCAACCGATCGAATTGTGCGGCGATATCGGGTTTACCTTCCAGCTTGCGGCTGTCAGAGTAGAGAAACGCTGCGCCGCGTGCACGCCAGGCATGCAGTGAATCGGCCCTGAGTCCGTCCTGGTCAAAGCACCATCCCTTTTTATCGAGGTGGTACAACCAGATGAAATGCGACACATCGTTTCCGGCAACCACCAATGCTTGTTCCGGAACCGCCGCCTGCAGGGCTGCTTTGTGGCGAAGCACGTCCACGTTAAAACCCGGATTTTCAGGATTCCAGCGCTGATGCATGCGCAGATGTGTATTCAATGGTGCCAGCAAGATGACACCCAGGGCCAACTTTCGCCAAATACCGGAAATGCCTTCCAGCTCCTTTACGGCCAGACCCACGGGCAAAAACACCAATGGATAAAACGGATAGAAATAATAATCGTGGTCATTCCTGATGGCGTTGGCTTCGTACACATAGAACAACGCCAATGCAAGGAACCACACGGCCAAAACAGGAAATCCGGCGCGGCGATACGCCTGATTCCGAAAAAACAGCACCGTACCTGCAAGGAACAGTGGCAACAGTGCATAACCCAACAGCAATTCCGGCAAGGTAGAAATCAGGTTGTGGGCCACATAACCCAACGTATTACTCAGGCTTTCCCAGTTTCCCAGAATACCCTGCGTAATCACATGCGCCTTCCATTGTGGAATCACCCAGGCGTACCAGGAAAGCGGCAACAGCATGGGCAGAAAAAAAATGACCCCCTGAATCCAAAGGCGCTGCAGCGTTTTTGTACGCCACCATTGTTGTAAAAAATACCATCCCGGTGCTGCGTACCAAACGACGAAGGGCAGCTTCACCGCCACGCCGGCGGCCAGGGCAACGCCGCCCAGCAACAGATGCAGGCGGTTTCCACTGCTGACGTATTGAAAGAACCAGGCCATGCCCCACAGCGACAAGCACAGTGCAAGATTGTCGGGCATGGGGTTGATGCCGTGGTAGTAAAATGCCGGAGAGAATAGCAGTCCGCCGGCAGCAACAAAGCCTGCAGCATCTGAGTTCAGCAGCTGCCTGACGAGTTTTCCGAGTGCCAGTGCCGCCAGGCAATAACAGAAGAACATGAACAGGCGGCTTACCCACAACTGCGGACCGGTAATTTTCCAGAGAGCGGCAACAGTCCACTGCATGAGCGGAAATTCCATCAGGAAGATGCCGTCACCATCGCCGCGTTCATCGCGCCGCGGGTGCAGGATGTGCATGTCTTCTTCATAGAATGCCCGAACGGTAGCCTGAGTTTGGGTTTGCCGCCAAACATGAATGCTGATCAGGTCTTTCTTCAGGTGCGGCCAATGCATGACCAAACTGAGCAACAGCATTGCAATCCAAGCCCCCCGCTTTAGCTGCATCCTGCAAAAGTGCAGATTTTTTTACTTGACAGGTCGGTGCGCCTGCTGAAAAAATCAGGGTTCCTGGATTTGGTCGCCGCGCAATGCCCTGTAAAACTTCCGCGCTTCCACCACAAAAAGGCTGCCCGGATATTTCAGGATAATCGCTTCAAATGCAGCTTTTGCCTGTTCGGGCTTGTTCAGCTTGTCTTTGTAAAGCATTCCCAGTTGGTACCAGGCATTGTCGGCAAGGATGTCGTAGGAATAAACCGTGGCCACCTTTTCATAAAGGACGGCAGCTTCGGCAAAACGCCCTTCTTCTTCACGGATTTGCGCCATGGTAAATACAATATCATCGCGCAGACTGTGCACGGGAAACAAACGGTTGATGCTGTCCAGCAGCAGCGTGGCTTCTGCGGTTCGGTGCTGCATGAGTTTCAGCTCGGCCTGGGCATACAGGTTCATGGCGGTTTCATTACTGTCCATGCCCATATTATCCTGGATGAGCAGCGACAGCCGGATGGCGTTGTTGGAAATCAGCTGCGTGGTAGCGCCTTTCAGCACTTCGAGCTGGGTTTGCGCCCAATCAAACTCGCCGCGGAAATAGCTGAGTCGTGCCCTGCGGAAGCGTGCCTCCTGACCGATGGCTTCTTCGGGAAATGCCCGATCTACCTGGCCATAAAGCAAATCCGATTCCCACACATCGCCGGCAGCGAGGTAAGCATCGGCCAGTTCCAGCTTCATGGCAGCCTGTTCAACGCCCCGATAAGCCGGACTTTCCACGGCGCGTTCCAGCACTTCAATGCCGCGAGCTTCCTGGTGCAGGTGCATGAGGTAAATCTTGCTCAACAGCAGCGTTACCGGCGCATTATAGGGTTGATAACCTTGCCTGCGCAGTTCTGTTTCACAATCGGAAGCCAGGTTTTCCCAGGCGGAAGTGCGGTTGCCGGTATCCTGTTCCAGCTGCTGCGCCCGGTTGTTGAGCCAGCCGGTTTTCGCCAATTCGTAGAAGGAGCTGTTCGGGTAGGTTCTGAAGATGAACTCCAGGGCGCTTGCGGCTTGCTGAAACTGTCCGTTGGCAGCCATCAGCATAGCCAGTTCATACACGATGTAACCTTCCTGACGCTGCCTGCGGTCGGTGGCTTTGGCCTGAATCAGCGCGCCATTCCAGTCTTTCAGCTGTACATACGTCCACTGCAGCAAAGCGTACAAATCCGGGTGATCAGGATTCCGTTGCAGTCGTTTGAGCAGTGCATCGCGAAGCATGGGATAATCACTGTCTTCGAGCCAGGCGGCCAGTTCGCCTTTGAGCTCCGGCAAATCCACTTCCCGAAATTCCAGCAAGGTTAGGTCTTCTTCCAGCGCCAACGCTTTATTGCCGGCACGGGAATACAAGTCTGCGAGCTGGGCACCGTACGCCCGCGGATCGCCTTGCTTCAGCCGGGCGTGTTCGTAGGCACGTATGGCTTCTGAAAAAAGGTTTCTTCGGGAGAAGGCTGCCGCCAGTTTTTCCTCCTGATTGCCGGGCATCCGCGCAGCTTCGTCATGCAGGCGGGCATACAACAGCGATGCTTGTTCCTGCTGCCCTTGTCTGGCCATCAGATAACCTTCGTCAACTTTATAATGCCACAGGGCCGGATACTTCCGGACGCGTTTTTTCACCCATTTTGACGCCTGTTCCCAAGCATTTTGCTCCATGAGGCACTGCAAATAGCGATCATACAGATACAATGAACCGGGATCTTCATTGGCCAGCTGTTCGTACAACACGGCAGCTTTGTCATATTCACCATTGCTGAAGTACTGCCGGGCCAGCAACTCGTTTTGTCCTTGTGCACGCAGCGAAACAGCGCCGGGAACCATCCACAGAAAAAAGAAAAAAATGCGTATCCGAAACATGCGGGAACTCTTCAGCGAATAGGTTTCCAAAGTTAGCAGTTCTTGCATTCCGCAAAACGATTCGCCCTTAAAACACCGGTTTAAAATCGTGGGGTTTCAGGGAAGGATGATAATGATGAACCAGGGCATGGCAGCGGGTGCGCAAGGGCATGATTCCAGTGCGGTACATACGGAAAAACAGATCCCAGTCTTCGCCGCCCCAAGAGGTGATGGATTCGTCGAGCATGCCGCTGCGTTCCAGCTGTTTCTTGGTGCAGGCAACAATGCCCGTGCCTTCGCTTTGGTATTTCCAGCCATCGTTCGGATTGGGCCCCAGCATTTTGCGGCATACCGGAACCCAGGCGCTGTATGTTCCCACATAGCGCTGCAACAGCTTTCCAAGTTCCGGCGGCACCGACATATCGGCATCGCAAATGAACAAACGTTCGCCACGGGCCTGTCTGATGGCGCGGTTGAAGCAACGACTTCGTGCAAAGGCTTCTTTGCTGCTGCTGAACACGAGCGTTCCATCCCAAACGGCTTTGATGGCTGTGCCTAAATCTTCATGGTCGGTGCTGCCACAATCGGCCACAGATAACGCGATGCGCGCGCCCCGCTTTCTGGCTTCCATGAGGGAAGGCAACAACACGTGCAGGTAATGTTCCGAGCGATTCAAGAGGCCGGTGCACACCCATATTTCATCGTTGTTGCGGTATGGCCAAATGGAGTTCCAGAGCACCTGAAACACACCCCGCAGATCCGTCAGCAGCGTGGTCCAGCCAACCAGCTTCCGCTGCGGACTTTTCAAAAGAAACCAGGCCAGGCGTTTCATGTTGTTTGTTACGACGCGCGACGGGCTCGTTGTGCCCTGCGTTGATCCAAAAACAGCCAGGGCGTATAAGCAACGGCAAAGTTTGCCAAGGCTGCCACTTCCGCGCCCAGCACATACCAGGGCCAGGGACCCAGATGATCGAGCAGCGATGCGGTTGGCGGCTTCTGGCAGATGAACAGGTAATTGGCATCCAGGCTAAGGTTTACCACAATGGCCACAAGCAGGAATACATTCAGCGCCAGCATGGCCTTCACAATGTGGCGTGGCCAGGGACGCATGCCATAAACTACCGTGGCATAAACGATGGCCAGAATCATTCCGGGATGTCCAATCCAATACCGGAAATACATGAAATGCGGAAACTCTTCCTGTAAATCGGGTGTGAGCGTGGCCTGCAACATTCCGGCCAAGGCCCAGAAATACAGGATTTCATACCACCATTGTCGTTTCCAGACCAGTACCATCACGATGGCCAGATTGGAAAAGCGGCACAACTGCAAAGGCAGGTGGCGGCGGATGTCGAAGGTGCCCGCGCTCAGTTCAAGGATGGTCCAGACAATCCAGGCGCCGGCAATACTGAAGCCGATGAAGGAACCCAGTCGGTGTTGCCAGGTTTCATTCAAGTGTTTTTTTGCAAGAAGCGGGATGAAGATGATGCACAGCAGGCTGATGCCCATGGCCACAAAATGGCTGGTACTCCACTGTGTAAACTGCTCATGACGCAGCATATACAACCGAACTTCTTCCCGAAAAGAAGATTCCATGTTGCCGAATTAAGAGAAAAAAATTGAAAGACTGTTACCGGGCCAGCTTTTGTTGCCAGTTCCAGGCATCACGTAACATCTCTTCCAGGCTGTGCTTGGCACTCCAGCCGAGTTCTTTGCGGGCGCGTTCAGGGTTGGCCCACAGTTCGGGCACATCGCCCTGCCGGCGCGGGCCGATGCTTCTGGGCACGGGCACGCCGTTCACCTGTTCAAAGGTTTCGACCAGTTCTTTTACAGAAACAGGCCGTCCGGTTCCGAGGTTAAACACTTCCCAATGCGGGCGTTCTTTTTGCTGCTGAAGGCGGTTCAGTGCGGCCACGTGGGCGCGGGCCAGATCCATCACATGCAGATAATCACGCACTGCGGTTCCGTCCGGTGTATTGTAGTCATCTCCGAAAATCGTCAGCGAACCCCGCACGCCTGCTGCTGCCTGGGTAACGTAAGGAACCAGGTTGTTGGGAACGCCAAGCGGAAGTTCACCGATATGACCGGTGGGATGTGCGCCAATGGGATTGAAATAACGCAGGCAGATGCTCCGAAACATCCGGGCATCAAACAGGATGCGCTCGCCCATTTGTTTGGTGCTGCCATAAGGCGACATGGCAGGCGGAAGGGGCGTATCCTCGTCAACCGGCATGTTTGCTGCCGATCCGTACACCGTAGCCGAGGAGGAGAATACAATATCCAACACCTTATTCAGGTGCATCTCTTGCAGCAATGCAAGCAAGCCTCCGATATTGTTGTCGTAATATTCCAGTGGTTTTTCGGAAGATTCACCAACCGCTTTTAAGGCGGCAAAATGAATCACGGCATC
>JBDKIU010000169.1:0-3461 GCA_039796915.1 Bacteroidota bacterium
CAAACCTACCACTGGCGTATTCTGGACCGCGAAGTGTATCTGGCGCTGTGGATTGCCATTTTTACGCTGATGGGCCTGTACCTTTTAGGCAAAATCCGATTTTCACATGACAGCGAACCCGGGCCGCTGGGCATTGGACGCCTGAGCCTGGTGATTGCCACCTTCAGCTTTGTATTTTACCTGATACCGGGCATGTGGGGTGCCCCGCTGAAATTCCTGGCCGGATACCTCCCTCCTATGCATACTCAGGATTTTGACATCAACAGAAGCATACGCGAAGCCGCCGGTATGAGTGGCAACGTGGTGGGAAAACCGCGCTATTCAGACCAGTTGCACCTTCCTCATGGACTGGTGGGTTATTTCGATTATGACGAAGCACTGGCTGCATCAAAAGAATTGAAAAAGCCTTTATTCATTGACTTCACCGGGCATGGCTGTGTGAATTGCCGCAAGATGGAAGAAATGGTTTGGAGCCATCCCAGCGTGCTGAAATTGCTGAGGGAAGAATTCGTCATTGCATCCCTTTATGTGGACGACCATAAAATCAAACTTCCTGCGGAAGAACACTACTACAGCCGCTGGAGTGGAGAGAAAATCACCGAACTGGGCGCCAAGAACGCCGACCTGCAGCTGTGCTACTTCGGAGCCAACGCACAACCTCTGTATATCCTGATGGATGGAAATGAAGAAATGCTGCAACCCGCTGGTTCCGCGGAATCATTTAAATACCAACCCGAAGCATTTGCGGCATTTCTGGAAGCCGGGCTGAAGAAGTTCCAACAATCAACACCAGCCAAATGAGCACAGAACGGATCCTGCAACATTTTCAGGAAGCTGCACAAACCCTGCAGACCTTCATGTCAGACCACAAAAACCTTGATGCCATTCATCGGGCAGGTGTTTTGTGCGTGGAATCCTTGCGTGCAGGAGGGAAAATCATCACCTGCGGCAACGGCGGCAGCCATTGCGACGCCATGCACTTTGCAGAAGAACTGAGCGGCAGGTATCGTCAGGATCGACCGGCGCTCGCAGCGTTTGCCATCAGCGACCCGAGCCATATCAGCTGTGTAGGGAATGATTACGGTTTTGAATTTGTTTTTTCCCGCTCGGTAGAAGCCTTGGGCCGCCCCGGCGATGTACTCCTGGCCATCAGCACCAGCGGCAATTCACCGAACATCATCCGCGCCATGGAAGCCGCCCGGAACAAAGGCATGAAGGTGGTTGGCCTTACCGGAAAAGATGGCGGAAATGCCGCGGCGCTTTGCGATGCCGAAATCAGGGCCCCGAAAAGCGAATACGCCGACCGCGCGCAAGAAATCCATATCAAAGTGATTCATGCGCTGATTGACTTCATCGAGCACAATACAGCGCTGACCTTTTAACGGCCTCCGCTGAAACATCCTTCCGCGTAAGCGCCTTCAACCTTGGTTAAAACTCCGCAAACGGTGTTTGGCTGAGCAAGTGGTCGAGGTTGCTTTCCACCACCATCAGAATAACCGCATCCGGTTTGAAGTCCAGCACTTGACGCACGTTCATGCCATACTTCCACTGATCAAAAAGCGCTACGGTTTCTCCAAAGGCTTCGGCCAGATATGGAACCACATCGCTGCCAAACGAATCACGGATGAACAATACTTTGGGACCGGGTCGGCTTCGGTTCACCTTGCGCAGCTGGTATTCCCAGGAATTTGAAAAAGGCAAAACCGGCCAGGGAAACAGCGTGGTGTCTCTGGCCTGCGTTTTTTGAAGCACCGCTGTAATGTCCGCTTCCAGCGCAATTCCCGACAGCGCCATCATACCTGCAATGTTTCCGGAAACTTCGTGACTGCTGTCCACCGCAGGATTCCAGAACGATGCAGCGTTCACTTCAGGAAAATCCCGCGCCAGTCGTTTGGCCATGGAAGTAGCGGCCACCCAGGCTCCATAGCGATTCCAATGGTTGTCTGTTTTATGAAACATCCGCGGCGCATGTTGCCGTTTGCGTTCCAGCAAGTTCTTCCGCAGATCAATGACCTGAATTCGGGTGTTGGCGCGGAGGTATTGGATGAGCTGATCCGTTCTGTTGGCTGAGGCCAGTCGTTGGATGAATTCAGGCTGAAATTCAGGGTAAACCGACTGTTTTACCGGGGCAATAGCCAGGTAAAAACGACAATTCATGTTTCTGAGAAAAGATTCCCTGCGCAGCAACTTCACGGAAATGCTGTCCAGTTCACCGCTTCTGAATTGCATACTGCCATCGAAGGTGGCCAGTTCCTTGCGGGTAATGTACATCCAGCCTTCCTTCCCCAGATAAGCCATGGTGGGAATGGGCGATTTGTGGAAGAGCTTCAGGTTGGCCATTCCGTAGAGCCGCATCAACATGCTGCGCAGGCTAAAATGGTCGGAGAAGGCGGTATCGAAACGTCCGGGAATAGACTGAACCGGCGTACGCGCATTGGGAAATGCCGCGGGCGTGCGCTGCTCCGTATTCAGCAGCGGAAACCAGCCAGTGAAGGCATTCACCCAGGGCAACAACAGCGAAACCCCAATGGAAACGGGCAAAACAAAGGTCCATATGGAATGTCGCTGTTTCAAAACCTGAAATAAATAAACGGACTATAAGAGCCTGCCGTAATCAGGGCCACACTCCACCAAAAAATGAGCAGGTAACCTGCGGAAGTCAGGAAGCGCCAGGCATGTGCTGCGGCGCCGTTCAGTCGTAAGGTCTGTCGCGACAGGCAGGCAAACAATCCGGTACTTCCCAGAACCGCAACAAGCAGCACCAGGAGCAGTTCCGTGTTCATGAGTGAAGCCTGAATGTATTCGTTGTATTTGTGCGCGGTAAACGGAGTGAAATCAAACAGCCGGCCATAGTATTTCATGGTTGCTTCAAGATCGGCAGCGCGGAACGGAACCCAGCTCATCATCACCACGAACAACGTATATAAATGCCTGAACACCCTTGGTAAACGGCCGAGCCAGATACCCAGTCTTCCCCGCTCCAGCAACAGGAATGCACCATGAAAAAGACCCCAGAAGATGAAATTCCAGCTGGCCCCGTGCCAAAATCCGGTCAGCAGAAATACCAAAAGAAGGTTTCGATAGGTATTCCAGGCACCCAAACGATTTCCGCCCAGAGGAATATAGACGTAATCGCGGAACCAGGTGGACAGCGAAATATGCCAACGCGACCAGAAATCTTTCATGCTCTGCGCTGTGTAAGGAAGGTTGAAGTTTTCCGGAAAGGCAAAACCGAACATGGCAGCCAGTCCAATAGCCATATCGCTGTAGGCTGAAAAATCTGTGTAAATCTGCAGGGTATAACACAAAATGCCCAGCCAGGCCGTGGCATTCGACATGTCGGCAAATTCCACACCCCACAAAGTATCAGCGGCCAGGGCCAGGTTGTTGGCTACCAGCACTTTTTTCCCCAAGCCTATTAAGAACCGCTCCAGTCCTTCGGTAAATCGCTGCGCATCAAA
>JBDKIU010000170.1:0-4926 GCA_039796915.1 Bacteroidota bacterium
GCTTATTTTAGCGGTGCTGCTCATCCTGTTGTTCGGCATCGTGGTTTCTTATACCCGTGCCACCTGGCTGAGCTTGGTGGCTGCTTTGGCCATGTGGATGTTGTTTTGGGTGCGTCTGCCATTCTGGAGCCTGCTGCTGGCATTGACTTTGGTTACGGGTTATGGCGTTTCCAGGCAGGACCGGATTTTATACGAATTGGAACAAAACAAGCAGGGCAGCGACGACGAAATAGAAGGCCACGTAAAGTCCGTTTCCAATATTTCCACAGACCCCAGCAACCTTGAACGCATCAACCGCTGGAAAAGCGCCCTGCGCATGGCTGCTGCCCGACCTATCACGGGTTTTGGTCCGGGTACTTTTGTATTTCAGTATGCGCCTTATCAGGTTAGTTCCGAATTAACCATCATCAGCACGCACAGCGGCGATCTGGGCGATGCGCACAGTGAATATTTTTCACACCTCAGCGAAACGGGAATTCCCGGATTGCTGATATACGTCTTCATCCTGTTGTATGTTTCGTGGATTGCCTTCCGACTGGTTTATTTGAAGCAACAGCCTCAGGTGCGCAGTCTCGCGCTCGCTTCCTATCTGGCTTTGATTACCTACATGGTGCATGCTTTTCTGAATAATTACAGCGGGCTCGACAAGGTTGCCGTACCATTCTGGGGGCTTTGTGCCGTGCTTACCGCTTTAGATGTGTACCACCGCAAAACGGAATTACCTGCGGAAGAAAACCTATGAGGAAATTCTTCCGCGCCGGCCTTTCGCTGTGGTTCATTTTTTTAATGGCAATGGCTGCCATTTCTGCTTACCTCTGGATTCCCGATCAAACCAGTCATGCCAACGACATCTGTCTTCCTTTGGCGGGCCAGTATCCTGGTGCTTCCTGCACCTACATCCGACAGAAAAATGCGTTGGAAGCTCAGAGCACCGGTTCATCAAACCTGGGCAGCTGGCTATTCGGAAATCAACCTCGGGGATTTATGCTGCCAGTGGTACATGCCCGAATCCAGGGTGACAGCATCAGGGTTCAACTGTATGAAGGGGAAGGCATAGAAGGAAGTTTCCGCACCTTTGCCCGCGCGGATCTTTACACTTCCGTACATGGGGAATTTCTGCATCATCGATATTTCCTGCTGGGAACCGACAGGTTTGGTCGGGACTTGTTCAGCCGTCTGATTCTGGGCGCAAGGGTTTCGTTGGGCATAGGGTTTTGCGCGGTGCTGCTTTCCATGTTTATTGGCATTGGTGCAGGGTTGATTGCAGGCTACTACGGCGGCATCACGGATAAGGTAATCAGTTGGCTGATGGGCGTGCTCTGGAGTATTCCGTCGATGTTGTTGGCTCTGGCCATCAGTTTTGCGCTGGGGAAGGGATTTGTTCCCATGTTGCTGGCCATTGGATTAAGCACCTGGGTAGATGTTGCGCGAATGGTTCGCGGGCAGGTTTTGGTACTGCGTGAACAAGCATTTATTCAGGCCGGGAAGGTGCTTGGATATTCAGGTTTCCGCATGATGGTACATCATTTATTGCCGAACCTCCGCCATTTGTTGCTGGTGGTGGCTGCGTCAACTTTTGCTTCGTCCATTCTTCTGGAGGCCGGTTTGAGTTTCCTGGGTCTGGGCATCGCACCGCCCATTCCTTCATGGGGCAATATGGTGCGCGAACATTATGGATATCTTGTTTTGGGAAAGGCTTATCTGGCGCTGGTTCCCGGGCTTACCATTATGGCTACCGTACTTGCTTTTCAGAAGTTGAGCCAGAAACTAGGTGCGCGCTGGAACATCCGCAAGAACTGATTACCGCGTTCCGGCAAGCAGCATATCTGCCATCACGATGGCGGCCATGGCTTCAACAATAGGCACTGCACGGGGAACAACGCAAGGGTCATGCCGGCCCGTCACTGAAAATACGGTTTTTGCCCCAGCAGTGGTAAGTGTTTCCTGAGGCAGCGAAATACTGGCCACCGGTTTAAACGCTACCCTGAAAACAATAGGCGCACCATTGCTGATGCCGCCCTGAATGCCGCCTGAATAATTGGTTTTGGTTTGCACTTTTCCTTCCTTCATTTCAAAGACATCATTATGTGCTGAACCTTTCATCCTGCTTCCGGCAAAGCCGCTCCCATATTCAAAACCTTTTACGGCATTGATGCTGAGCATGGCTTCTGCCAGCCGGGCCTGCAACTTTCCGAAGACCGGCGCGCCCAGACCTGCCGGCGCGCCCTGAATCACGCAGCTGATTACACCACCCAGACTGTCGCCCTCGGATTTTGCTTGTGCTATGGCTTGTTCCATGCGTGCGGAAACCTCAGGATCGGGACAGCGGACCGGCGATTGTTCAATGGCTTCCGAAGAAACAAGTTCCTCATTGCCTTCCCAGGAAATTTCATGTACCGCACTTACCCAGGCTTTTATATCCATGTTGGTTTGTGCACGCAACAACATCTTCGCAAAAGCACCAGCCGCAACCCATCCGGCCGTGACGC
Source organism: Bacteroidota bacterium (assembly GCA_039796915.1). Classification (GTDB taxonomy): domain Bacteria; phylum Bacteroidota; class Bacteroidia; order NS11-12g; family UBA955; genus REEB481. The sequence continues at coordinate 2,490 of JBDKIU010000170.1, forward strand.
GTGCAGAAGATCTTCCGCCGCCGCGGTGGTCGCGAATGCCGTACTTTTCCATATAGGTGAAATCTGCGTGGGAAGGCCGGTACACATCTTTGAGCTTGTCGTAATCGCTGCTCCGTGCGTCTTTATTTCGGATGAAGATGCAAATGGGCGCACCGGTTGTGGTTCCTTCAAAAACACCCGACACAATTTCAGGAATATCGTCTTCCGTGCGGGCCGTGCTGAGTGCGCTTTGTCCTGGTCTTCTCCTGGACAGGTCGCGCTGCAGCAGTTCCATATCCACAGGAATACCTGCCGGCATTCCATCGATGACCACGCCAACCGCCGGTCCGTGCGATTCACCAAAGCTGCTTACGCAGAAAATCCGGCCCAAGGTGTTAAATCCCATAGTGTTCAATGATTGAGGTACAAGTTACACTTCCTGAGTTCTTCCCAAAAACCCGGAAACGATTTGGATACACAGGTGGTATCGTCTAGGCCAACGGGCGTAAATACCGCGAACAATGCAAAAGCCATCGCTATTCTGTGGTCTTTTCCGGTTTCAAACACCACCGATGTTTCAGGCTTCCAACCCGAAGCATCCAGAGTCCAGCCCCGCTGTTCCGGTTGAAAAGAGACATGAATTTTCTTGAAGTTACGCTGCAACAACTCAAGCCTGTCAGACTCTTTGTAAGCCAGATGATCGATGCCAGTTACATGAATACGTAGTTTCTGCACAGCACATGCGACCAAAAATGCAGGAAGCAGGTCTGGTGTATCGCTGAAATCAAGATGCGTGGCCGGGCTTTGGTTTTGTTGTGCTGCGAAACATTGGCTTCCGTTGGGGTTCCATTCGGTACGGACACCCAATCCGGCATATAATTGAGGTAGCACGGAATCGCCCTGCAGCGAATCTTGCTTCAGGCCGTGGAAGGAAAAAACTGTTCCCCGCGTCATGCTGGCGAGGCTGTAAAAAAAGGCCGCGGCAGACCAATCAGCTTCCACCGGCAATGGATTGGGCAGGGAATATAATCCTTCTGAAATTTCGATGTCAGGATGCAACTGAACCGGAATGCCACATGCGTCCATCAGCGCAGCACTCATCTTCAGGTATGGTTCAGAAACACGGCTCGCACTGGTTTGAATGTGCTTTTTACCGGGAAACAGCGGTGCCACAAGCATAAGTGCGCTGGCAAACTGGCTGCTGGTTTCGGTATTTACCTGCAACTTCCCAAATTCCCTGATTCCCGACCTGATGATTACAGGCGGAAATCCTTCAGCACTGGCATAATCCAGTTGCGCTCCGGCTTCGCGCAGACTTTCAACCAGGGGTGCGATGCTTCGGCGAAGCATACTTCCCCTGGCGGTAAGGGTGCATTTCAAATCTTGGGCGGCTGCATAAGCCAGCATAAACCGGTAAGGTGCTGCGCCTTCTCCTGCGGAAATCAAACCGTCCTTATGCTGTAAGGCTTCCAGCAGTTCTATGCTGTCCTGGCTGTCGCAATAATCGCTCAGGGCATCAAGAGGAAAGCCCGCAACCCGAAAAATGAGCAGCAACCTGTTTACGATGCTTTTGGACCAGGGAAGGCTGATAGAAACCTTTTCCGGGTCAGGCGAAGAGGAATGGCTTATCCACGATGGCATTCCAGGTAGGCGCTTAATGCAATTTGTAGTTGCGCGGAGTTGGCTTTTCCGTCAATACGTGCGGTTCCCGCAGCATATAATGCCGTGAAGTTCACCAGCTGATGGTCGGCATTTTTCTTATCATATTGACACAATGCGGCGATTTCAGCAATACCATCGGTGCTGAACATTACCGGTTCAAAATAACGGTCTATCAACGCCTGAATTTGGGTACAATCATCTTCCTTTAGCCATCCTTGCTGCATAGAAAGGTGGCATTCCATCCACATTCCTGCTGCCACAGCCAGGCCGTGAGCGATGGCCCGATGGCGTTCAAGATACCAGGTTTCCAGGGCATGACCCAGGGTATGGCCAAAATTCAGGAGTTTACGCTGATGCTGTTCCAGCATGTCGGCGGCAACGATGCCGGATTTTACGGCAATGCTGCGTTGTAAAATGTGTTGTTCAGGAATCTGATGCAGGTTGTTCAGGGCTGAGATTGCCTGAAAAAGTTCTACATCGGCAACGAGGCCGTGTTTCAGCATTTCTGCCCATCCCTCGTTTAATATGGGTTTGTCGAGCGTGTTCAGAAAATCGCGAAATACAAGAATGGCTTCGGGCGCTGAAAAAGTTCCCAGATAGTTTTTCTTGTTCTGGAAATTGACGCCGGTTTTTCCGCCGATGGCCGCATCGGTCATGGCCAAAAGGGTAGTGGGGACGAGGATGTACGCAATGCCGCGTTGATAAACAGAAGCGCAGAAGGCACCCAGATCAGTGATTACGCCGCCGCCCAGGCAAACCAGAACATCGCTGCGTTTTACGTTCCATGCCATCAGAT
>JBDKIU010000171.1:0-4781 GCA_039796915.1 Bacteroidota bacterium
ACCGACTCGGCCGTGCGACGACTCATTGTAGATGCCGGCGACGATATTCAGGATTTATTGTTGCTGAGCCGTGCCGATATTACCAGTAAAAATGAGGCGAAGGTGAATCGCTACCTGAAGAACCTGGAACTGGTTGCACAGAAAATTGAAGAAGTAACCGAAAAAGACAGGCTCCGAAACTGGCAGCCGCCCATCACCGGCAACGACATCATGCAGCATTTTCACATCGAAGATATGCGGCAGATTGGTACGCTGAAACTGGAAATCAGGGAAGCAATTCTGGAAGGCACAGTTCCCAACGAGTTTGACGCTGCCCACGCTTTCATGATTCAACGCGGACTGGAACTTGGAATGAAACCGGTATAAGATGAATGCTCCACGACAGCCTTTGGGCCGAGCCTTTTCAGCAGCTTTCAAAGGCATTGGCTTTGCCTTGCGTCACGAGCGGAACATGCGCATCCACCTGTTGGCCACCCTGATGGTTTATACCGCAGGTCTGCTGCTGCATCTTCAGCGGGAAGATTATTTGTGGCTCACCTTGGCCATTTCACTTGTGTGGATTACGGAACTGTGCAACACGGCCATCGAGCAACTCACCAATTTGGTGCATCCTGAATGGCATCCGGTTGCCGGAAGGGTGAAAGACCTTGCCGCCGGAGCCGTGCTCATCGCCAGCATTGCAGGTGTGATCATCGCCATTTGGGTGTTTTACCCATACCTGAATTTCTAATTATTTCCCTGCAAAAGAAAATCCAACTGAATTACATTTGCGCTGCAAAAGCAAAGTAACTCAAACGGATTCATGAAAAATAAATATTTCGACCTCATCAATCAGACCTTTTTCTTCCCACAGGACGAATTCAATCTTGATGAGAACAAGGAATTGCTGTTTCACAACATCAACCTCATGGATCTGGTGGAGCAATACGGAACTCCATTAAAGTTCACCTATCTGCCCAAGATTTCCGAGAACATTCACAAAGCCAGAACCTGGTTCAATGTGGCCATTGCAAAGGCAGACTACAAAGGCAAATACTATTATTGTTACTGTACCAAAAGCAACCATTTCCATTATGTGCTGGAGGAAGCACTGAAAAACGACATTCATATTGAAACGAGCAGCGCCTTCGACATCAACATCGTTGAAATGCTGCACGAACAAGGCTTTTTGAGCAAAGACAAATACGTGGTATGCAATGGCTTCAAGCGTGAAAACTACATCGAAAACATTGCCGGGCTGATCAACAACGGCTGGAGCAACTGTATTCCGGTGATTGACAATTACCGCGAAATTGAAATGCTCGAATCACACGTAAAAGTGCCCTTTACCTGCGGCATCCGCATTGCTGCGGAAGAAGAACCCAAGTTTGAATTTTATACCAGCCGCCTGGGCATCGGATACCGGGGCATTTTGCCTTTTTACCGTCAGCACATCAAAGGCAAAGCCAATGTTCAACTGAAAATGCTGCACTTCTTCATCAATACCGGCATTGTTGACTCTGCCTATTACTGGAACGAACTGCACAAGTGTCTGAAGGTGTATTGCGAGCTGAAGAAGGAATGTCCGGAGTTGAACACCCTGAACATTGGCGGCGGATTTCCCATCAAAAATTCCCTGAGCTACGACTACGACTACGAATACATCGCCACCGAGATTGTATCGCAGATCAAGCAGGTTTGTGGCGAAAATGGCGTTCCTGAACCCGACATCTTCACAGAGTTTGGCTCATTCACCGTTGGCGAATCCGGTGGTGCGATTTTTCAGGTTTTGTACCAGAAAAGGCAAAACGACCGCGAACGCTGGAACATGATCGACAGCAGCTTCATGACGACCCTGCCCGACGCCTGGGCCATCAACAAGAAATTCATCATGCTGCCCATCAACCGCTGGGACGACGAATACGAGCGCGTGCTTCTGGGCGGAATCACCTGCGACAGCGACGACTATTACAATTCAGAGCAACACGTAAACGCCATCTACCTGCCGCGCTTCCGGGAAGACGATCCTTTGTTTATTGGATTCTTTCATACGGGCGCATATCAGGAAAGCATTGGCGGTTACGGAGGCATTCAACACTGTCTGACACCGGCACCGAAGCATGTCATCATTGACCGCGACCAGGAAACCGGTGAAATCCGCACGCGCTTGTTCAGCAAAGAACAAAGCTACAAGAGCATGCTGAAGACCCTCGGCTACATGTAACCGGGGGCTTTGGTTACCAGAAGCGGCTTACGCAGCCGGACTTTCTTTGGCATCGGGAGGAAACAGCCTTGACGCCACAACGCTGCCGCCCAACACCAGCAGGATAAACAGCAAACTCCACACATGGTTGAATCCTATGCTGTGCAACCAGTGCTCGAAGAACATTTTTGTTCCGATGAAAATCAGGATGATGGCCAATCCATACTTCAGGTAATGGAACATGTGCATGATTCCCGAAAGCAGGAAGAACAAGGAACGAAGTCCCATAATGGCGAACACGTTCGAGAAGAACACAATGTACGGATCTTTGGTTACGCCGAAAATAGCCGGAACGCTGTCCACAGCGAAAATCAGATCAGAGAACTCCACCACCAGCAACACCAGAAACAAAGGCGTAACAAAAAGGCGCCCCCGTTTACGGATGACGAAGTGGTAATGCACGAAGCGCGGAAACACGTTGAATATCTTGCTGCCGATGCGCACCACCGGATGCGACTTGGTGTCGATTTTTTCTTCTTTATCGCCGGAAAAGAACAGCGTCAAACCTGAATACACCAGGAAACCTCCAAACAGGTATAAAGTCCAGGCGAAGTTGCTGATCAGGGCCGCACCCGCGAAAATGAAAATGAAGCGGAAGACGATGGCACCAAGCACGCCCCACAACAAAATGCGTTTGTAATATTTCTCCGGAACATTAAAGCTCGAGAAGATGAGCAGAATCACGAACAAATTATCGGCACTCAGCGAATACTCAATAAAATACCCAGTGAGGTATTGAATGGTGATTAAGGAACGAAAAGCCTGAAAAGCTTCTTCCACAGATCCGGACAGCGAAAACTGCTGCTGGTAATCAATTTGATACGACTTCAGTTCCTGAACCGTGGAATAACCGTGAATCCACTCTCCTTTGGTGTACAGCAAGGTGGCAAACAACAGGGAGCAACTCACCCAGATGGCGGTCCAGCGCAGCGATTCCCGAAAACCTACAGTCTTGTCGGTATTGCCGCCAATGATGCCCAAATCAATGACCAGCACTGCCAGCACAAAAGTGAGAAATCCTATGAAAAACCAGGTTTGCGTATCCAGTATCATGAAGGCGCGAAGTTAGCCTTTGGCACCGGAACTGCGTTCAATGGCCTTAGCGCAGCAACAATTCCGTCGCCTCGAGCGAAACGTTGGCCGAAAGCGCCACACCCATGCCCGACATACGCGCACAAACCACAACGCCGGGTTCAGGGGCGCAAACAATCGGACTGCGTTCGCTTCCCATGGCCATGGTTCCTGCCCAGGAATATTCAACCTTCCACGCCTGCCCGGGCAAAACCACCGATTGGGTAAACCTGAGCAATTCCTCCCAAACGGCGCCTCCGTGGTTCAGGGAATACGTTTCCTCCGCAGCAAAATCCATATTTCTGAATCCGCCAATCAGCAAACGATTTCCTTCCACAGGGCGGAAATAGGTATAGCCGCGGTCGTAGAAAAAGGCTTCGTTAGGGAACGACTGCTCCAGCGGCTTGGTGACCAAAACCTGTCCTCGGGCCGGCACAATGGACAGCTCTGGAAAGAATTGCGGAGTAAACGCATTGGTACAATACAAGATTTGGCCGGCCCGAACCTCGTGTCTGCCGCCACAAATCCGCAGATCACCGGCTGTTCCTTCATGCTTTTTGGCTTCAAAACCGCCATATATTTCAACTCCCTGAGCCATGGCAAGACTTCTGAGCCGATACAGCAACTGATGGGTTTCCAGAATTCCTTCACATGTATTCAGCAGGGAATCAGGAAGCACGTTCATCCCCAGGTGGCCTGCCGGCGCGGGCCGAAAAGTTTCCGGAGTTCCTGTTACCGATGCCAGTTTTTGGTTCAGTTCAGGAACCCATGCGAGCGCCTCCTGGTACAGATGTGCTTCTGAAGGAAGAAACACTTCCCTGCTGCCACAAAGGTTTAACCCCATAAATGCATCGCCGCAGCGCGCACGCAACGCCTGAAAACCTTCATAGCGCCTTACAGCCAGGCCAAGCGCCGCATCCATGCCCGCGTCGCGAATATCTTCCTGCAACTCCGTGATGCTGCCAAAACAGGCAAAACCTGCATTGCGGCTGCTGGCACCCAGCGCAAGTGGATCACGGTCTAAAATAACTACCCGGTAATTCGGTTTCCGCTCTTTGATATTCAACGCAGCGCATAAGCCGACGATGCCTGCGCCCACAATGGCAACATCCACTTCCTGCCAATAACGACGCTCCCACCAGGAAATGCCTGCTTGCGTACTCATAGAATCTGAATCACCTGAAATCCTTTCGACTTCAGCCCGGCCACCAAGCCATCGGGACCTGCAAGGTGTGCCGCACCCACGGCAATAAACTGCGATTTGCGTTCCATCAGTCCGGGCAGCATTTCCAGCCACTTCCTGTTTCGTTTTTTCAGCAGGTGTTCCATATCAGAATCTTCCTGAGGACCCGATGTTGCAGCAAGAACCTTCCACATGGAATCCAGATTACCGGAATAGTAGGCTCTTGTCATGGACTGAAATGCAAGGCGCATGGAATCGGATTTAAGCACCATATCACTAAGTTCC
>JBDKIU010000172.1:0-6883 GCA_039796915.1 Bacteroidota bacterium
TGTTGTTGAAAAGCCTGAAGATCCATAGACAACGAAGAAACAATCTGGGGATGCAGTCTAGCTGCATTGCCATAATCCTCCTGTTTTTTTCTTTTCTTCAGAAGAAATCCTTCAGGTGCCAAGCAACTTAGCGCCACAAGTTGCGTCTAAACGCCATATCAGTTATTGAACACATGCGTTTCTTCCACTTTCTGGCCATTGGCTGCGCACTAAGCGCCTCCATAACCAACCCTTTACAGGCCCAGCAGGTCATCAACGTTCAAAGTTTTGAAGCACCAACGTTTCCACCTACCGGATGGACGGCCGTAAGCGCCAGCATCAACCGCTGGGGCCGCGCCACCAACAGCACGTTCCCCAACGTTGCCGCGGCGAAGTTCGGAAACGCTTTTGCCCGCTTCAGCGCGCGCGGTGTTGCCGCCAACACCATCCAGACACTGGCGCTGCCAGCCGCCGATTACCGCCTTCGGGGCAGCAATACGCCCAGCGTTCGATTTTACATGTACCGCGACAGTCTGAGCAAAACCGGCGACAGCCTCAGCGTGTATGTAAATACCTCGGCCAGCCTCAGCGGAGCACAATGTCTGGGCACTGTTGCCCGCTACTCGCGTTATGCCGTTCCCGATACGCAAATTGCAAACGGCTGGTACCGTTATAGTTTTAACATCCCCGCAGCCTATAATGGAAATGCCAATTACATCATGATCAAAGCCATCGGACAAGCGGGTTACAACATCTACATCGACAGTTTCTGGTGGGATACTTATCCAATGGCCTGCAGCGGCAAGCCAAGCGGAGCCAGCATCAGTTCCACAACCCAGAAAATCTGCGGAGGCAGTGGAAACACCATACTGAACCTGAATGGCCTGGTGACCACCTACACCGGATTGATTTACCAATGGCAGAATGCAACTTCAGCCTCGGGCCCCTGGACCAACTTCGGGACCGGAACAACTTCGGTTTCCACAGGACTGATTACCGCCACACGCTACTATCGGTGCGTGCTGACCTGTATGGGCACCTTGCTCACAGATACCACGGCAGTGTTTACCATGAATGTAGTGGCCAACTCGCGCCCCAATGTGTCGGTTTTGCCAGGAAGCGCAAACTACTGCCAAGGCGGCGCGCCTGTCAAGCTGGTGGCCATCGGCGCAGCTACTTATTCATGGACGCCGGCAACAGGCCTGAACAAAACCACCGGTGACACGGTGCTTTCGTCGCCTGCCGCGAACACAACTTACACCATTACAGGAACCGATACCGCAGGTTGTTCCAACGCAACGCAGGTGCAGGTGAACGTGCGCACTGCGCCGATTGTGGGCATCAACGCAGCCGATACCCTGCTCTGTGCCGGTGATTCCATCCGACTACAGGCCACAGGCAACGGTCTGACTACCTTTTCCTGGAGCCCGGGCAACGCCACAACTTCGTTCTACAGTGCAAAACCTGTTTCAGATACGCGCTACACGCTCACTGCCGGTAATGCCTTTGGCTGCACCGCGAAAGCAAACATCAGCCTGTATGTGCGCCAGCAACCTATCGCCAGGTTTGGATTTTCGCACAGCGGAAACACCTACCGGTTTCACGACAGCTCAGGCAACAGCCGCAGCTGGTTCTGGGATTTTGGAGATGGCAACAGCAGCAACAGGCAAAATCCAACCTATACCTTTTCTTCAGACAGCATCCGCACCGTGACGCTGGTTGTTTGCAACCCGCCCTGTACCTGCGATACCTCAAGCGTGGAAATCAATCCCAAAGCCACAGACGTAAACGCTTGGGAACAAGCCACGTTCCGTGTGTTCCCCAACCCTGCGGGAAATCAGTTGTTTGTGGAAGGAAGCGCTTCGCTGAACCTGATTCTGGTGACAGATCTGGCCGGCCGCGAACTGCTGCGCCTGAAGCCGGAACAGCAACAAAAACAGCATGTGCTGAACCTGAGCGCATTCACTCCGGGTCAGTATTTGCTGCGCCTGCAGGGCAAGGACCAGGAGCAATACACACGCATCGTCAAGCGCTGAACGCTGCTTTCCATAAGAAAACGCCTCCGCTCATCCCGGGGGCGTTTCCATTTGTGGTGAACCTGAAGCGCCGCGGCGTGTATCTTCGCCCTGTGATCATCGATCTTTCCGGAAAAACCGCCGTAGTATGCGGCAGCACACAAGGCATCGGGCGCGCCATCGCCAGGCAAATGGCCAATGCCGGTGCCAACATCATCCTGCTGGCGCGCAACCGCGAAGCGCTGCAACAAACCTGCGACGAACTGCCCCGCCCGGCAGGACAGCACCACCGATTTTTCACCGCAGATTTTTCACAACCACACAGCGTTGCCGAAGCAGCGGCGGCCATCGCGGCAGAAACCCAGGTGCATATTCTGGTGAACAATACCGGCGGACCTCCGGCCGGTCCCATCACACAGGCCAGCCATCAGGCCTTCCACGATGCGTTTAGCCAACACCTGCTGAACAACCATACCCTCGCACAACAGTTTCTTCCGGGCATGACAGAAGCCGGATACGGTCGCATCATCAACATCATCAGCACCTCGGTAAAAGTGCCGCTGCACAACCTCGGCGTGAGCAATACCATCCGCGCGGCCGTGGGCAACTGGAGTAAAACGCTGGCCAACGAAACCGCCAAATTCGGCATCACCGTAAACAACGTACTGCCCGGCGCCACGACTACAGAACGCCTGAGCAGCATCATCAGCAATAAAGCCCTGAAAACCGGACACGAAGAAGAAGCGGTACGCCGTGAGATGCTGGCAGAAATTCCTGCCGGCCGCTTCGGAAGCCCGGATGAAGTGGCTTATGCAGCCGTGTTCCTCGCTTCAGCACAGGCCGCCTACATCACAGGTACCAACGTGGTGGTTGATGGCGGTCGAACTCCAAACCTGTAAACACACAAACATATACCACGTGCCGGCACGCAAAACAGCCATCATCATCGGTGCAGGTCCCGCAGGGCTGACCGCGGCCTATGAACTGCTGGCGCGCACCGACATTGTGCCCATCGTGCTGGAAACCTCCGACAGTATTGGCGGAATTTCCCAAACGGTACAATACAAGGGCAACCGCATGGACATCGGCGGACATCGCTTCTTCAGCAAAAGCGACCGCGTGATGCAATGGTGGCTGCAGCACCTGCCGGTGGAAGAAACCACTTCCGGCGAAGCCGATATTTTCTACCACGGACAAACAACGCATATCCAAACGGGCACCGCACATCCTGAACGTGACGACAAGGTGATGCTGGTGCGCAGACGGGTTTCGCGTATTTATTTTCTGCGGAAGTTTTTCCGCTATCCCATCAGCCTGAGTCCCGAAACCATGCGCAACCTGGGCCTGCGCAGGATGTTGCGCATCGGATTCAGCTACCTGCGCTACCGTCTGTTTCCGGTAAAGCCCGAAATAAGCCTGGAAGACTTCTTCATCAACCGCTTTGGCAGAGAACTGTACCTCACCTTCTTTAAAGATTATACCGAGAAGGTTTGGGGCTTCCAGTGTCATGAGATTTCCAAAGAATGGGGCGCCCAGCGCATCAAAGGCCTGAGCATTGGAAAAGCCATCGCACATGCCCTGAAACCGCCACGTAAAGACCTGCGTCAGAAACAAACAGAAACCTCGCTAATCGAACGCTTCCTGTACCCAAAATTTGGCCCCGGACAACTGTGGGAACTGGTGGCCGAAGAAGTGATCAGGCGGGGCGGAAGCATCCTGAAGCAACACGAAGTTTGCGGACTGGAACGCAGCAGTTCAGATACGCTGAGTAAGGTTTTTGCACGCAATGCAGCCGGCGAGGAACATGCCTTTGAAGCCGACTATGTGTTCTCCACCATGCCGGTGAAAGACCTCATCGCAGGCATGCGTTTCGACGTGCCTGAAATGGTGCAGCAAATTTCCGCGCAGCTTCCGTACCGCGACTTCATCACCGTGGGTTTGCTGCTGAAGAAGCTGCGTACCGGAACCATTCCCGACAACTGGGTGTATATCCAGGAACGCGACGTGCGCCTGGGCCGTTTGCAGGTGTTCAACAACTGGAGTCCCTGGCTGGTCAAAGATCCCGATACGGTTTGGCTGGGCCTGGAATACTTCTGTCAGGAAGGCGATGAACTCTGGAACCTGAACGACCACGACATGCAGCAATTCGCCGCGGCAGAGCTGGAACAAATTGGCATCATTGACCGCACAGCGGTTTTAGACGGCACCGTGGTGCGCATGAAAAAAACCTATCCGGCCTATACCGGCGCCTATGCGCAATTTGAAACCGTTCGCGCCTTTCTGGACGGATTTAAGAACCTCTTTCCCATAGGCCGCAACGGCATGCACAAATACAACAACAGCGACCACAGCATGCTGACGGCCATGACGGCTGTAGATAACATCGTTGCCGGAGTTCAGGATAAATCGAACCTCTGGGCCATCAATACCGAAATGGAATACCACGAAACCAAATGAGCTACACACCCTGGATTAAAGCCGCGCGCCTGCGCACCCTTCCTCTTGCTGTTTCCGGTGTATTGCTGGGCAGCTTCCTCGCGCTTCCGCACATGAACCCGGTGCTTGCCGTGATGGCGCTGCTCACTGCAGTGCTGCTTCAGGTGCTGAGCAATTACGCCAACGACTACGGCGACTTCAAGAAAGGAACCGACCGCAGCGCCGGCCGTGCCGACCGCATGCTCACCACGGGCGACATCCGTCCGGAAACCATGAAAACAGCCCTGATGCTGCTGTCCCTGCTCAGTTTCACATCCGGCTGTATCACCCTTTCCCTGGCAGAAACGCTGCGCATGCAGGAATTGATGGTCCTGCTGGCCGCAGGTATTGCCTCCATCTGGGCGGCAGTGCGCTATACCACCGGAAAACACGCTTATGGCTATTACGGCCTCGGCGACATTGCCGTGGTGTTGTTTTTCGGTTTGTTCGCCGTAAACGGAACCTATTTCCTGCATACACATCAGCTGAATGCCGGGGTGGCGGTTTGTGCCCTGGGCATGGGACTGCTGGCCGCCGCTGTTTTGCATGTGAACAATACGCGTGATCTGGTGGGCGACACCCTCAGCAACAAACAAACCATGGCTGTGCGGCTGGGATTCGCCGCAGCGCGCCGCTACCAGTTGCTCTTGGTTTTGGGCGGCTGCAGCGCCTTATGTATTCCTGTGCTGCTTGACTTTGGTTCATCTTTCGTGATTCCCGCCATCCTGATTTTCCTGCTCGGCGCGCTTCACCTTTGGCGCTATTTCCGCATCAGCCAGAATGCGCGCATGGACTACAACAAAGAACTGAAACTGCTCAGCCTGAGCATCTTTGTCATGATCCTCATCATCGGCGTTTGGCGACACCTGGTTTAAGCAGTGATGCAATTACACGTTCATCCGCATGTCCTCCGCTTCCTGAAGCCGGCCGCCACCAGCAAGGGCGCTTACCAAACCCGTGAACTGTGGCTGCTGGAACTGGTTACCGAAGCCGGCGCTTCATACCGCGCGGAATGTGCGCCGCTGCCGCACCTGAGCATTGACGATTCCAAGCTGCTGGAAGCAACGTTGCAGGATGTGGAACAGCTGCAGGCACAACTGTTGTCGCACAACTATAACTACCGCGAAACTCTTCCGGCCCTGCAGTTTGCCCTGGAATGCCTGAGCCGGCAAATACACACGGGCATTCCGGATCTTCTGTTTGAAAACAGCTTTACCCGCGGCGTTGCCGGAATCAACATCAATGGTTTGGTTTGGATGGCCGACCGCGACACGATGTTCCAGGCGGCCTGCGCCAAGGCGGATGCCGGATTTCGCTGCGTGAAACTAAAGGTAGGTGCGCTGGACTTTGATGAAGAATGTCGCCTGCTGGAAGACCTGCGTCGCCGCTACAACCCGCACAAACTGGAACTGCGCGTGGATGCCAACGGTGCCTGGAATGCCGATGATGCCTTCGAGAAACTACGCGACCTGAAACGCTTTTCCCTGCACAGCATCGAGCAGCCGGTGCCCGCCGGTGCCGATGAACTGATGGCTGAAGTATGTGCGAAGTCGCCGGTTCCGGTGGCACTGGATGAAGCACTCATTGGCCTGAATCCGGAACGCGACGCGCTGCGCATCTTCAAGCACATCCGGCCCGCATATCTGGTGTTTAAACCCACGCTCATCGGTGGCTTTTCGGTGGCGGATGCCTGGATTCAACAGGCTGGTAAATACCACACGGGCTGGTGGGCCACGTCAGCCCTCGAAAGCAATATTGGACTCAGCGCCATCGCGCAATGGTGCGGCGAATACCAGAATCCTTTGTATCAGGGCCTGGGCACCGGCGCCTTGTTTGAAGAGAATTTTCCTTCCACATTAAACCTGAAAGGGGAGGAAATGTGGATGGGCTCATTGTCATGGTGCTGAAAGTCCCGGGCGACCGCAGGGAGTCCCGGGAAGCCTGCCGAACCACGAACCATTTTACATGCTCCAGCTTATCCAGTTCACAAGCTTTCCATGTTTTAAAGTGGGGTTATCTAAAGCACGCTCATGCAACTATTACCTTATTTCATCTTACTTTTTCCTTGATGAAAAAGTAAGCAAAAAATCAAGGCTGAAAAGTCTGAAAGGCCTTACGCTTGCAAGCAGTCGAATGTTATCGGCGATCTCCTCGCAGGCTCGGAGCTTCCTCCGCATTTAGCGCCTGCTTGCTGCACTCCGAGCCTTTCATTCTTTTAGGCCGGCCCTTTTGCTCTGGTTTTCGAAAGAAAACATTGTCATGGTTCCTTCGCAGATTTTGAACAAAGCTTTGCGTGGGAGCAGCAATAGTGGCTGAGCGGCTTGCCCCGCAAGCCATTGAAGAGGGGAGGCTGGGCCTTTTGCTGTGTCCTGCAGATTTAACTATCAATGAGGGTTCCGCCCGGTCACAGCATC
>JBDKIU010000173.1:0-12994 GCA_039796915.1 Bacteroidota bacterium
GAACTGAAAAAGCCCGTAAAGATGACGGTTTTCAGCTGGCGCGGCGATTTGGACACGGTGATGAGTCCGTACGATTCCATGGCTTATGCAAAGCGTTTCCTCCATTGCGGATTTATAGCCATTGATCCGGCAACTGCCGAAGTACGCGCCTGGGTTGGGGGCATCAACCACAAGTTTTTCCAGTATGACCACGTAAACAAAAAGTCATCGCGGCAAATCGGTTCTACCTTCAAACCGTTTGTGTACGCCTCGGCCATCGACATCAATAAAACGAGTCCGTGTGCCAGCTTCCCCAGAGAGTACACCACCTTTTACGGTTACGGCAAGCCCTGGACACCGCGCAACTCGGACGGAACTTCGGGCGGAATGCTCACCATGGCTCAGGGTTTATCGCGTTCCGACAACCTGATTACGGCTCAGATCATGAAAAGTCTGGGACCGGAAGCTCCAGAAACCGTCATCAAAATGGCAGAGCGCATGGGCGTTGAAAAAGGCCGGATTCCTGCAGTGCCTTCCATTTGCCTGGGCACCCACGATTTGTCGCCTTTTGAAATGGCCGGTGCCTTCACCACCTTCGTCAACCGCGGACTTTGGATAGAACCCACGTACCTCACACGCATTGAAGACAAAAACGGCAATGTGCTGGCAGAGTTTACCGAGAAGAAACACGACCAAATCCTGAGTGAAGAAAAGGCATACCTGATTTACAGGATGCTGGAAGGTGTGGTGAACCACGGAACAGCAGCAAGGCTGCGTTATCGTTTTGGGTTACAGGGTTCACTGGGAGGAAAAACAGGAACCACTCAGGGCAATGCCGACGGATGGTACATGGGCGTAAGCACCGAATTGGTTTGTGCCAGCTGGGTTGGCGGCGATGATCCTTCCATCCGATTCCGAAACATGGCCGCAGGTCAGGGCGCCAGTTCTGCCCTTCCCATTTACGCGTATTTCATGCAAAAAGTTATGGCCGACGCCAGCCTGGGCATCACCTGTCCGCCGCTGGATCCTCCCAACGGGCCACAAACCATATTGTCAGATTGTGGCCCGCCGGAAGCTTCCGATTATGCCGAAGGCAATGAGCTGGACGAATACGGCCAGTGATGTTTTAGCGTGTTTCGCTTCTCAGGAAAGACTGCACATCGAGTCTGGTTGGATCGAATGCAGCAGCAGCGCTTCCCTTTCGGATGATACGCACCTGATTCAGAACAGTGCCATCGGTAATGGCATTCACCACATCCTGTCCTGAAACAACATGACCAAACACAGAATGGCGGAAGTTCAGCCAGGGCGTTTCCTTGTGGGTAATAAAAAACTGACTGCCATTGGTCATGGGACCGGCATTGGCCATGCTCAACACGCCGGGTTTGTCGTGCAGCAAATCAGGATGAAATTCGTCGATGAAGCGATAACCCGGACCGCCTGAACCGTTGCCTGACGGATCGCCACCCTGAATCATGAAGTCAGGAATGCAGCGGTGAAAGGTGAGCGAATCATAGTAAGGAACTCCGGCAGGCTTCGCAGTATTCTTGATTTTACCTTCTGCCAATCCGACAAAATTGGCTACGGTGAGCGGCGCTTTTTCAAACTCCAGGCGGCAAATGATGGTGCCCTTGGCGGTGTTGAACTCGGCATAAAGCCCATCAGGATACGCCTGATACGCTTCCGGAACGATGTTGTTGTTTTCCATAGGTTTCTTTAATGTGTCTTTACGTGTCATGCAACCGGACAATGCCATGCCTATCAGGCTGCTGATAATCAGTGTTTTGGTTGTATTAAATGTCATCATGATGGTGTGCGTAGTTTCAAAGGTAATTTCTGCCATACCATTTGGTAGGAATGGGCAATCATCTGGTGAAGGAACTCCAGGCTCAAACCCTCGAGGGAAATGGTGTTCCAATGGGTTTTGTTCATGTGATAACCGGGTTTCACCTGCGGAAATTCACTGCGCCATTGCACGGACAACTCCGGATCTGCCTTCAGGGTGATGGCATCGGGAGCACTCATGCTGATCAGCGCAAAAATCTTTCCACCTACCCGAAACACCAGCACATCCGCATCGAAAGGAACATCCTCAGTAACCTGAGGAAAGGACAAGCAAGTGTTTCTGATCCATTCCAGATGCAAAACGTGGATTTTTATGTGGTGGCAAAGGTAATTCGACTGCTTAATTTTGAAAACCAATGAAGCACCTGAGCGCGATACTGCTGATCATCACTTTCTGCGGAACATTCCTCACGGGAACGGCCCAAAGTCGGATCAAATTCGAAGGTCTCACCATCAAGAACGAAACGGCATTTTTCCGGGGAAAACCCTTTACCGGCGTCTCTGTGGCTACCTATGAAGACCAAACCATGCGCGAGGAGGTACTTTGGAAAGACGGACTGATGGATGGTGTGAAAACAGAATACTATCAGGGCGCAGGTGTACACGCCAGAATCAGTTTCAAGGAAAACAAGCGCCACGGATCCTTCACTTATTTTTACAGAAACGGACAGCCCAAGCTGAAAGGAACCTATGTGTACAATGTGCTGAACGACACGCTGTGGTCATGGTATCAAAACGGACAGCTGCAATACCTTCATGTTTATGATCGGGGAATGCGCACCGGCTTCATCCGCACCTGGTTTAAAAACGGCGCTCCGGAACAAGTATGTGCGCTGGTTGGCGGAAAACCACACGGGCCCATGTACAACTACTACGCCGACAGCAGCGTGCGCAGCATCATCCATTATCAGCGTGGCGTTCGCGAAGGCTCGGCTTATACCTGGCACAATACCGGCTGTCTTGCCGAGGAATCATACTATAAAAACGGAATGCTGGACAGCGTTCAACGGGTTTATGACAACCTTCGCTGCGAGTTGATCAAAAGCGGCTTCTACCAAAAAGGACAAAAGGAAGGCGTTTTCATGCAGTTCGACTTTTTAGGCGATACTCTTTCATTGGAAACCTGGAGAAACAATAAACTTCATGGCAGCTATACCACGTGGCTGAATGGGAAAAGAGACACGGAAGGCAGCTACAGCAATGGCATTCCGAACGGTTACTGGATTTACGGAAAAGAAAGCCATTATCAGTGGCGGGAAGGTGAATACGACGAAGGTGTGCAAATTGGAACCTGGTGGTATTACGACAGTGAAGGGCGTAAACTGATGAAGCAGGTTTATGACGATCAGGGGAATTTGCTGGAAGAGAAAATTTACAAGAAACTCAAATGAACCGCAATCCGGATTCTTTGCTGGTGGGCATCAGCGGCCTGAGTGGCAGCGGCAAAACGTTCATGCTCAGCCACCTCAAAACTGCTTTGGGTGCCAATGCCTGCTTCATTTCCATGGATGATTACTACAAACCGTATGAACAGCAACAGCAGGATGAACAGGGCATTACCAATTTCGACCTGCCCGATGCGCTGGAATACGAACGTTTCATCACCGATGTAGAACAATTGCTCATGGGCCGGCCGGTGATGTTGCGCAAATACCAGTTCGAAAACTTCGGTGCCGAAGAACAGTTCATCCAATTAGACCCCGCGCCCATTGTCATTGCCGAAGGCTTGTTTGTGTTCCACTTTCCGGAAGTACGGAACCAAATGTCGCTGCGCTTTTTCATTGAATCAGACCTGGCAATCTCGCTGCAGCGCAGGCTGGATCGCGATACCCGCGAACGCGGCATCACGCTGGAACGCAGCCGTTACCAATGGGATCATCATGTGATGCCGGGCTATCAGAAATACGTACTTCCATGGCGCGATTCCTGTGACCTGATCATCCACAACCACGGCGCTCCCGATGCGCATATTTCCGAAATGGAACAACGCATCATGCAGGCTCTTTCGCCTGAAGCCATGGCACGTCTGGTATAAGCTGCTTAAAAATTCACCCCAAAACTCAGCTTCACGCCAAAATTGCGCGCTCCTGCAGCGGTGCGATAAGTCAATCGGTGCACGGCATCAACCCTGAAAAACTTCAGGATGTTTTCAATGCCATAACCCAGTTCCAGGTAAGGATCTCGGTTGTTGAACGTGGTAAATGGCGTGACTTCCATACCGTTAAACGTGCGCGGCTGTAGGGTACGGTTGCCTTCCGCCAGTGTGCCATAAATGGCTTTGGCCGTAATCACTTCCCGCCATTTCAGGTTTCGGATCAGCGGCAAACGGTTGCAAATCAATCCGCCAAGGTGGTGGTCCACCGCCACGGCAAAGCTCCGGTCTGTAATGAACTCGAACAGATTCATCTGATTGTAGGCGCGCTGGCTGTACACAAACGACTGATTTCCCACATGCACATTCAGCAATGGATAAGGCAGGGTTTGAAAGGTCTGCGTGTATTCTGCCACCAGATGCGTACGGCCGGCCAGACCCCAGGTTTGGGTATAATCTGCGGAAGCTTTGATTTTATCGTAGGTAAATTCCCCACCCAACACATTCCGGAATCCATGCGTATAGTTCAGGTAAAAAACCACACCTTCGGTACGCACCTGGATGCGTTCGTTGTCGTTCACCAGAAAATAATCCCGGGGCGCAAAACGAAAATCTACCGTCATGGTGGTGGTATTAAACCGATTTACCGCACTGCTGGAATCATATACGTCGCGCAGATAGGCAAACACGTAATTGCCTAAGGGTTTAAACTGATAATCGCGGGTGCGCAGGGCCACGTTCATCCGCAATCCGCGGGAGATATCGCTGCCCCATTTAAGCACATTTTCGGTGGTAAAATTGAGCTGATTGCTGGTAAGCAGGTTAAACGCCGTGAACATGCTACTGCCAAAATCCACATCCGTAATGCCAATTTGATCCACATCGGCGCGGCGATAAGCCATCAACGTAGTCCATTTTTTCCGATTGATGATGTGGGTGGCCCGGAACTCGTACTTAAACCGCTGATCCTTATATCCGTAGGCGCCAAAACCTTTCAGCAACCATTTATCTGAAAAGTGGATGTTGGTTTCAAAGCCGATCCTGTTTCTAAAACCTTCCCAGGGATTATAACTTACCAGATACTGATACGGGCCGATGCCAATCCCGTTTTTTTTCACGTAACCATCAACCAGAAAATTTACCACATCCACATAGGTGCGCATGATGGGCAGATTCACCAGGGTATCAATCTTGTTGAACACGCGCTGTTCTACACCGGTGAGCGGCTCATGCCGGGCTTCCTGCCAAAAGGAATCCGGCTTGTGTAAGGCTTGTCCGGAAACGCCCACCTTCTCAGCGTAAAAAGACATTGGTCGATCCTGGTTTACCTTGATGTTTCGGTACGTTGTGGTGGAAGTAGCCACCAAACCTGCGGCCTTGGTATTAACTTCTACAACATCCACCAGAATTCGGCTCTTGGTATTGATCCAGGCTCCGGCGGCGGTAGGCTCATATTCCTGGGTGATTTTGAACTTTTCTACATAGTTCAGGTTGGAAGAATTATTCACTTCCAGGGCCAAACGCATCAGGGCGAAGCTGGAATCTTCTATCCAGATGTTGCCCGTAAACGCCAGATCCTTGGGGTTCCGTGGTCTGATTTTGATGTTGTAAATCTTCCTCGGACCTGAATCGTCGATTTCGGCAATTTTCACCGAATACATGGCCAACGAAGCCGCACTGATGGGCGAAACCAATCCTTTATCCAGCAGAACAATGGTATTCTGATAAAAATTATAGCTCACAAAGGAGGAACCCAAAACCTGTGCTACCAGGGTTCCATCCTGAATGCCCACACCCTTCACACGCGTAGCTTTAATCTGTTCCTTCCATACTTTGGGATTCCGGTTGTAGTAATAGTCGCTGAGCGATTCACTCATAAACACGGGCAATACGGATTTCTGACTGTCGGCACTCAGAATAGAAATGGTATCGAACAAGGGGCCAATTTGCTGGCCGAGCTTGCGTTTCTTTAAGCCTTCGGAAATATTATTTACCGCGATGGTAATGCGTGTAAAGCTTTCACATTCCCACTGGTCGAGCTTGTCGGGGTCGTTGCGATCGCGAAATTCAGCGGCTTTCTTGATAATACGTTCTGCCGGGTTTCCCTTGACGCGAATCACCAGCTCACGATCTAAAACCTCTCGCCTTTTGAGTTCAAAATTCAGTTCCAGGTTCAGCGAGCTGTCGGGAATCCGAAGGCTCAGCTGTTCATAGCCGGTATAACTGCACCAAAGTGTATCGGCGTATTTCAGGGTGCGCAGTTGGTAATAACCTTCAAAATCGGTGCGCACCACTTCTTTATAATCGCCCAGAACCACCAGGGCATAAGACAGCGGTTCGCGGGTTTCGGCGGCGATGACCCTGCCGCGGATGATTCGCTCCTGCGCCTTTGCCAGGTGCGTGTTTGCAAGGAGCATCAGCAGCATCAGCAGGCGCAGCAAGTTCCCACAGCTTTTAAGAGACCAAATGTGCATGTTCTTCAGGCTGCAAAAAAACAATGTTTCGGGCATACATCATTTTTTCCTGTTTGTTCCCAGCCGGTGCGGGCAATGCGGTTGTTTCTGAGCATCTTTGTCATCAGGATGATGAATTTATGGAATAATGTCAAAGGTTTCACCCTTATTGTAGCCTTTGTTTGGGGTTGTTGCAGCTTTGAAGCACAGGGGCAAAAGGATGAGTCGCCACAGGTTTGGGCAGCAGATACCGCCATGGCAGCGGCTCCTGCAGAACCTGTGCCGGTGCTGTCGGTTAAAATAAAAAAATACCCTTCCCTGCTTTGGGAAATTTCCGGCAACGGGGCAAAGAAGAAAAGCTACCTCTACGGAACCATGCACGTAAGCCGCAGGCTGGCTTTCAGGCTGAGCGATACCTTTTTCATGGGCCTGAAAAATGCCGATGTGGTGGCGCTGGAAAGTGATCCCGGAACCTGGATCAACCACCTGGCAGAAGATCAGAATAACCTGTTTCCATGGAATGACTGGTGGTCGAACCTGGAGGACAACGATTACCAGGAAGCGCTTTCGCTGACCCATCCACAAAACCGCACCCTGGCGCGGATTATCAGCCGGGAAGAAAATCTGGCCAACTCCATGCTGTACCGCAAAGACGACCGCAGCGGCGATTTCAGTGAAGACACGTATTTGGATTTATTCATTTACCAGGCCGGGAAAAAGCTGGGAAAAACGGTGATCGGACTCGAAGATTACCGCGAGTCACGGAAAATGGTAAACCGCAGCGAAAAAGAAGATAAAGACGAAGACGATGAAGACCGTCCAAGGATCAACCGCTGGGAAATGAACTTTGGCGAAGAAATTGAAAACGCCTACAGACAGGGCGACCTGGACCTGCTTGATTCCCTGGACCGACTGTTAAATCCGGGTAAGAATTACCGCAAATGGATGCTTTTTGAACGTAACAAGGTGATGGCCAATGGCATTCACAGCAACATGCAGGCAGGCAAGAGCATCTTTTCAGGCGTGGGCGCCTCGCATCTTCCCGGCGATACCGGCGTGATTGAGCTGCTGCGCCGCATGGGCTATACCGTAAGGCCTGTTTCCCCGAAAAGCAGTGGCAAAGCGCGCAAAGAAAAAGACCGCATTGATGCCCTGGAGTATAAAATCAGTCCGCTGGCCTACAAATCGGTGAACAGTGATTTTGAAGCACTGATGCCGGGAGTGCCCATTTCCGCCTATCAGGATGGCAGTTACCGTTATTTTCATCCTGATGCTGCGAATGGTTCGTACATCAGCATCGCCAAGGTTCCCTACTACGGAAAATTCACCGGCCAAACCCCGGCGCATATGCTGCTGCGCGTGGACAGCCTGCTTTTTGAATATGTACGCGGGCGCATCATCAGCAAGAACAACCTGAGCAGAAACGGCTTTGAAGCCATGGACATCCGCAACCGCACAGCCCAGGGCAACGCCCAAAGACTGATGGTGGTGGCTACGCCAACTTATTTGTGGTTTGTGAAGATGAGTGGACAGAAAGATTACGTGTTCGGAAAGAACGGCGAATCGTTCTTCAATTCCTTCAAAATCACCGAAAGCGCCGGACAGAATTGGACAAACTACAGTCCTGAAAGCGGCGGATATAGCCTTCGCTGGCCGGAAAACCTGAACTTTAAACCAGCACTGGGCGATACCCACAGCTACCTGCAAGGCCACCGAGACCTGGAAGCCAGTGATAAAAACGGCGACTACTACTTCCTGAGGCGCCTGGTCAATACCGATGTGGATTATGTGGAAGAAGACAGCTTTGAGTTGTACTGGCTGGCCCAGGGTTTAGCAGAAAATCTGAAAAGCAAAGTGACCAGTCACCGACATTTCCGCCTTCAGGGCCATCCTGCCATGGAAGCGCGCATGAAGTCCAAGTCCAACGGCAGCAATGCCACCGTGCGCATGCTCATTCAGGGACACATAACCTATGTTTGGGGAACCAGCGCTACCGAAAACCAAGATTTCCTGGAAAGCTTCAAACTTCAGCCCTTCAAATATGCCAAGCCATTCACCCTGCAGCACGACAGCATGCATTGGTTCAGCACGGTAAGCCTTCCCATCATCAACTTTAACCAGCTCAAAGAATCCATGGGCTACGTAGATGATGAAGACGCCGACAGCATGGAGCATTACGAATCCGGCAATGAAAACATGACCTTCACGGCCAGCACCGGCGAATTTGTAACCGTGTATGCCAGGCGCTTTCATTATTTCGACCGCGAAGTGAGCCTGGACAGCCTCTGGAACAGAAGGATAAAGCAAAACCTTGAAGACAATTTTTATGTGGTTTCAGAACGAAAAAGCAAAATCGGATCCTGGGAAACCCTGGACCTGGAATACAGCGACACCGGCTCCTCGCGGGTGGTAAAAGCCCGTTGGTACATGCGCGGACGCATGAGCTGGTGTGTGGCAACAACCTACGACAGTATAGAAGGATTGACATCCTTTGTGCGCAGCTTCTACGACAACTTCAAACCCTTCGACACCTTTACCACGGCTTCCATTTTTGACTGGCGCGGCGATGAACTGCTGAAGATGATGACCTCAAAAGACAGCACCATCCGTACAACCAGCCAGGAATGGGGTGAAGACTTTTTCGAACCCAAAGACCATCAGGCCACGGAACTCATGCGAATCATCGAACAAACCGGCGACCCCAAACAACAGGATTTCCGGCATCGCCTGATTACCAAACTGGGCACTTTAAAGCACCCGGAACTGATTCCATTCCTGCGCAAACAATACCAGAAAGCCGGCGATACCTCTGACCTGCAAATCCATATCCTTTCAGCCCTGGCTTCCATGAAAACCAAAGAAGCTGCCAAGGCTTACGCCGAATTGCTCATTGATGAAACGCCTCTTGGGAAGAATGAAGATTTAGGTCGCGAGGTTTTATTACCGCTGTATGATTCACTGAAGCTTTATGCCACAACATTACCTGCGTTGTTTGACCTGCTTCGCTATACTGACTACAAAGAACCCTTGTTGCACATTTCGGCAGAGGCTTTGGACAGCGGATTCCTGAAGCCTGCGGATTATGCCGCGTTTAAAAAGACCTTGCTCATGGAATTGCGCGATGGATGGAAACGACTGAAATCTGAAGAAACCTCTAACAACGATTACCGTTGGGAATATCGCGAAGAGAAAAAAGATGCCGACGCGGCCATGCGCTACCGTTATTCCGGTACGGGAAATTACCTTTCTGAAGAAAGCGGCTCCACGGATCAGCCCGGCATCGTGCTTAGCCTCACAAAACTGCTGCTGCCCTTCATGCCCGATCCCGACGTGAACAAGCGCATCTTGCCTTTGCTCGGCTCCAGAGATAAACTGTTCTGCCTGATGGTGGCCGAGCAGCTAATCCAGAAAGGGAAAACACTTCCGGACACGCTGCTGCCCTTCTTCTTCAAAGAACCGTTGCTTCGTTACGGCGCACTTCGCATGCTGTATGTGAACAACCAGACTTCGCTGATTCCCGACAGCCTGAAAGATGTATCGGCACTGGCAAAAGCGTATATCACCTTCGATGAAGTTGGCAAGAAAGACAGCTTGATTTTCCTGAAAACCATGTCCATGGAATATAAAAATCAGGAAGGTAAAATCTACTTCTATCGCTTCCGGGCGAAGGATGAATACTACGGAAAACCAGGCAAACTGACCTGGGTTTGGCTGCCGAATGAACTGAACAGTAAGTCGCTGAACAAACATCCGGAAAGTGGGGGCAGAACCATCAACCAGGGTTATCCTCTGGAACAACAAATGAAAGATGTTTTGCTGAACTACCGCTTCGAGAAAAGAAAGCGTTGGGTTGCTGCTTCCCTCAACAATGATTCAGACTGGGAATACACTGAGTACGAATAATCCGTATGCATAAACAAGGAAGAACGATATTATTCCTTTTCATCCTTGTATGGACCGGTGCAGCCATCAATGCCCAGGTTTCCGGCTGCACCGACCCTTTGGCTGCGAATTATCTGCCAGCCGCCACCAAAAACGATGGTTCCTGCATTTATGCCGCGGCAAGTGTTGGGGCGGCATCTACATTTCGCCTTCCGGACAGCCTGGCGGAAAGCTCCGGACTATTGCTGCATCGCGGATTTCTGTGGAGCCACAACGACGATACCGATCCCGGGCTGTATTTCTGGAAACCGGACACCACGCCCCTGCTCGGCAGGAAAACGATTGGCGGCGTTAAAAACAACGACTGGGAAGACCTTACCCGAGATGATGCATATTTCTACGTTGGCGATTTCGGCAACAATGGCTCCGGCAACCGCCGCAACCTGAACATCCTGCGCATCGCAGATCCTTACCCGCAGGGAACGGAACTTAAAGCCGATACCATTCGATTTACCTATGAAGACCAAAACGACTTCACATCACAACCGGCCAACAGTACCGATTTTGATTGTGAAGCCATGATTGCCTTTGGCGACAGCCTGTACCTGTTCACCAAGCAATGGCTGAGTCAGAAAACCGCCTGTTACGTGCTGCCCAAAACACCTGGAACCCATGTAGCCCGCCTGCGGAGTTCTTTCGATGTGCAGGGTTTAATTACAGGCGCTGCTGTGCTGCCCGACCAACAACTGTTGCTGTTGTGCGGCTACAGTAAAATGCTGCAGCCCTTCGTGTATCTGTGCTATGATTTTGAGGGAAGTCAGTTCTTCAGTGGCAACAAGCGAAAACTGAACCTCGACCTAAGCTTTCATCAGGTAGAAGGCATCAGCACAGAAAATGGATTTGATGTGTATGTGAGCAACGAGCAGCTCCGGCAGTTCATCACGGTAGCTCCGCAAATACACAAACTGGACCTTCGCCCTTTCCTCTCCGCGTATCTCAGCAAGTTGGGAAGAACGACTTTTTCTGATCCTGTGGGTGCTTACACGGTGTTTTTGCAGGGCCAGAACCTGCATCTGAAGATTGCTTCAAATGCGATTTCCGCGCCCTGGGAAATTACAGACAGTGAAGGCCGCGTGCTTGATTCAGGTATTTCAGAAGCACCAACAACAATCATCCCTGTGCAGCAACTGCCTGCCGGCATGTATTATCTGAGGATTGGACGCGGAACCTCCGTGTACAGTTGCAAGTGGATAAAAGACTGATGGAACTTACCAGCTTCCGCTGGCGCCACCACCACCACTTTCACCGCCGCCGAAGCCACCCCAGCCGCCACCGGAACTGCCTCCGCCGCCGAAGCCACCACCGGGAAACCACATTCCGCCGCTGCGTCCATGACGCCCGAAACTGCCGCCACGTTTGCCTGAACTGAGAAAAAATGCCAGCACGATGATGATCAGCGGGATGATAAACTTCAGTCCTTTGCCGTCTTCTTCGGGTTCTGCCTGATATTCTCCGCGGCTCAGCGCCATGATTCGGTTGCTGAGTTCGTTCAGTCCGCCATAATAATCACCGCTTCTGAACGCGGGCTTCAAGATTTCGTCAATGAGCCGGGAAGACCGAATATCTCCCAGGAACTGTTCAGCGCCGCGGCCCGTATGAATACGGATTTTTTTATCTTCCACAGCCACATAAATGAGTACACCGTTGTTCTTACCCTTCTGCCCGATGCCCCATTGGTTAAAAATTTCGTGCGCACGGTTCCACATGTCATCACCTTCCAGGGATGTTTCGGTAACGATGGCAATTTGAACGCTGGTGCTGTCGGTATCCCAACGCTCCAGGCTGGCTTCCAGTTCTGCTTCCTGCGCATCAGGAATTACCTGCGCAAAATCATTCACCAGTTTATTTCCGCGGGCCGGTATTTCAGCGGCCTGCAGAGTGGCGGCACACATGAGCCCCAGAACGAGGATGAACGATTTACGCATAAGATGGCTTGTCGTGAAGTTCATTTTTATCGCCATCCTGATAGGGAAAATGTTCCTTCAGCTTCGCACCGGCGCGGGCAATGCCGGCAATTAAAGCCTGGGGCACATTGCCTTGCTGAAAATGCTGCTGCATTTCATCGCGTACTTCATCCCAAAAATCCTTCCCTACCCGCTCGTGAATTCCTTTATCGCCAATAATGGCAAACCGGCGGTCGCGCAGCGAAACACAAATAAGCACTCCGTTTCTGGCTGCTGTTTTTTGCATGCCCAGCTTGTTAAAAGCCTGCGCTGCAGCATCCAGGATATCCCCTTTCAGTCGGGCAATCAGGTGCACCCTGATTTCGCCAGAGGTTTGGCGCTCTGCCTCGCGGATGGCGTCAATAACGCGCGCCTCTTCCGCTTTACTGAGCAAAGGTTTTGAGAACAGGGCAAACACTTAGGGCTTGTTAAAATCCACCTTGGGCGCTTTGTCGGCACCGGCATCAGCCTGGAAGGCGGCCTTCTTTTCAAAGCCAAACATTCCTGCGAAGATGTTTCCTGGGAAGCGACGCACGGCCACGTTATAGTCTTTCACCGCGGTATTGTACTTGTCGCGCTCTGCCTTAATCCGGTTTTCAGTTTCATCCAGAGAAACCATCAAATCGCGGAAACCCTGAACGGCCTGCAGCGTAGGATAATTTTCCGCCACGGCCAGCAAACGTCCGATGCCGCTGGATAGTTTGGTCTGAGCCTCCTGAAATTTTGCAAGGTTTTCTTCT
>JBDKIU010000174.1:0-24128 GCA_039796915.1 Bacteroidota bacterium
CAATGCCGAAGCGCTGTTGCATGGTATCAATGATGGCACTGATAAATCCTACATCATCGGCGGTGGAACCTCCCGGGAATCCGCTGTTGGTATTCCAGGCATTGCTCACGCCATTGGCGTACACCACAAAGAATTTATTGCTGTCAGCCAGGGCATTAAATCCGGAATAACCCATGATTGAATTGGCATTCTGGGTGAAGCCGTGCAACACGAACACCAAGGGCAGTCGCATGCCGGCCTGGTAGGATTTCGGCGTGTAACGGATGTAGCTGCGCGACTGGCCTTTGAATGAAAATGATTCGCTGGTTTGGGCATGTAACGTGCCCGCGAACAGCAGGAATAAGGTAAATTTCAACTTCATGGCGAGGAGTTTCCGTCGCCAAATGTATGCAATCAGCTTTGCAGTGCGCTTATTCGAACTTCAGCGCGTATAAATCTGCGTCTTTCATGATGAACCGAATCCTGATGGCTTTCCCGTTCAAGGCTTTCAGATCCGGATTACCCGACCAGGATACTTTTCGGTGGATTTCATTGCCAATGAGCAGATTGCATTTCCCTGCTTCGAAACCGGGAATCGCTTTTCCTTGCGGGTCGGTGATTTCCACTGCAATACCGCCGGCGGCTGAGGTTGAATAGTTCAGAAACAGATTTCCTCCGGAGAAGGTAAAGGGTTTGGTCAACATGCTTCCCCCGGAATATGCAGCCTGTACCGAAGCGAAACCGTCCAGACGCATGGAATAACGATGCAAATGATTTCCCGGCTGGGCATAATCCTGAACCACGAATACAGACATTTCCGCCGGGCCGGTCTGAACCACATTCAACGCGGGGAAATTCGACCGCGAAACCCAGTTATGGTCGCCAATTCCGGGACGTATGAAAGAACTCAGGAAGGTTCTTTCCATGCGGGTTCCGCCTCGTGAACTCAACAGCACCGCATCCGAAACACCTTCCCGCGCAGCGGTATAATAACCCATGTCCAGCTTAAGGGGTTTGGTTTGTTCAATGGTCAGCGCAGAACGTCCGGTAACATAACGTGCAGCGGTTCCGATGTAAATATGCGACGCACGGAAATATGGTGAAGTTTGGTTGATGTACAGATGCTCGGCGGGTGTGTTGCCAAAATCCATCTTCCCTTCCATGGTCCAGTTGATGAAATCTTTGGAAACAGCGCGTCCCACAGACCGGAATCCCTGGTAATTTCCGGGGCCGGTCCAGGTGCGGTAAAAACATACATATTGTTGTTCTGACTCTGACCAGAAAGCCACATTTTGTCCGTCGAAGGCAGCTTTGGTTAGCACCGGTGTTTCCAGCATGCGCCGCCACTGGATGCCATCGGCAGAAACATAAGCGTATAAACCTTTCCCTACGCCACCGAGCGCTTTATACTTTTCCGCCGCAGGAATTCCGGGGCGTTTGTCGATAAACGGACTGAAATTATGAACGGCTAAATCGCCCTTGCTGTTGGTGAGCACGATGTTGTTCCGCGTATTGCCTTGGTGGCTGAACAGATTCAGTTCAGGTTTGGTCCAGTTCACTCCGTCTTTGGAACGCGCATATGCCGTCACCTGGAAACCAAAATCATCTGTGCCTTTTATGCCGGCACGGTAATACAAGCGAAACACGGTATCATCCTGCAATACCGTGGCATACGTGCACTGAACGGCCTCCCACGAAGGGTTGTTGAACGGCAGTGCAATGCCGCGATCTACCGGCTCATGCATCACCAGCTGGGTGTTTTTCATGCTGTCGATGAGCCAGTAATCAACAAACAATTCCCTGCGGCTGCCAATTTCACGGATGTTGTTTCCACCAGTGGACTGCGCGAATGCGCTGCCGGCCACCATGAAGATGTTGAAAAGTAAGGCCAGCGTTGTGAAGGATTTTCTTGCGTGCATCTGCTTGCGGTTGTTCAAAAATGATGCCTGAACCAGCGCATAAAAAACTTCCTTTGATGCAACATGCCAGGCCATCGATTTGGAGCTGCAAAGATTAAAATTGCAGTATGAATGCAACGCGTGGCTTCCGCCTGACCTTTTTTCTGGTGCTTATTTCTGCCTGCGGCAAGAAGCAGGATGCATCCAATGCCATAGCCCCGGTGTTTAAACTTCTTCCCGGAAGTGAAACAGGCGTTGACTTTGTGAATTTGCTCACCGAAGATGATACCGTTAACCAGCTGGTGTACAACTACGCTTACAATGGCGGTGGCGTGGCGGCGGGCGACCTGAACAACGACGGGCTGGAAGACCTTGTGTTTACCGGAAACAATTCACCTTCTAAGGTCTATCTGAACAAAGGGAATATGCGCTTTGAAGAAGCTGGCGCAAAAACCGGCATTCAGCCCAAAGGCTGGTGCACCGGCGTAAGCATTGTCGATGTAAATAACGACGGCTGGAACGATGTGTATATCTGCCGCAGCGGGCCCAATCCCAATCAGGAAATGCGCAAAAACCTGTTGTATGTGAACCAGGGAAATGGTGTATTCCGTGAAATGGCCGCCGCCTGGGGACTGGATGACGCCGGCTATTCCACGCAGGCTGCCTTTTTTGACATGGACAACGACGGCGACCTCGACTGTTACGTGGCCAACCACGCCCTTCCTTTCTTTAAAAGTCTGGATGTTCCCTTCAGCCGCACCATGATGAAAGATGCATCCAACAGCCAGCGGATGTATGAGAACAAAGGGAACAAGTTTGAGAACATCAGCGCCGGCGCCGGCATGGATGCCATGGGCTACGGACTCAGCGCCACGCCCGGTGATTTTAACCGCGACGGTCTTACCGACCTCTACGTATGCAACGATTATTTCATTCCTGATTATTTCTACATCAACCTGGGTGGCGGCCGCTTTAAAGAATGCCTGAAGGATTATTTCAAGCATACCAGCCTGTTTTCCATGGGCAGCGATGCCGCCGATTACAACAACGATGGCTGGATGGACTTGTTCACCTGCGATATGCTGCCTTCAGATCCCAGACGATATGGATTGCTTCAGGGCCCGCCCGGACTGGATAATTTCATGGTGGCACAACAACATGGCTACGGCCCGCAGTTCATGAGAAACGCGCTCCAGACGAACATCCAGGGAAAGCTGTTCAGTGACCTGAGCTATGTGAGCGGAACCGCACGCAGCGATTGGAGCTGGAGTCCGCTGTTTGCCGACTTCAACAACGATGGCTGGAAAGACCTTTATGTGACCAACGGTTACCTGCGCGACGTGAACAACCTGGATTTCATCATCTATATGGGCCGCCTGCAACAGAAAGAAAATCGATTACCGAACTTCAGGGAAATTGCCGAACAACTGCCCTATGAACGGCTCAGCAACTTCATGTTCCGCAACAAGCACAACGGCAGTTTTGACCTGATGACGGAAAACTGGGGCACCAACCATCCCTCGTTTTCTGCCGGTTCTGCCTGGTGCGACCTGAACAACGATGGAAAACTGGAACTGGTGGTCAACAACATTCAGGATACGGCCTTCATCTACCAGAACATCAGCAACGAAGGCAATTGGCTGAAGGTGAAACTCAAAGGCAAAAACGGATACAACAGCCAGGGACTCGGTGCTAAAATTCTGGCCCGTACCGACAGCGTAGAGATATACACGGAAGTCAACATCAGCAAAGGTTATCAGGGTTCTGTAAGCCCATGGGCGCATCTGGGACTGGGCAAAGCCAACAAAATCAAAGAGCTTACCGTCATCTGGCCGGGAGGCGCCTTTCAAACCCTGCGCGATGTTGCAGTGAATAAAATGCTGGAACTAAGTTCTGACCAGGCTTCCGGTAATTTCCAATGGCCGGCCGTTGGAGCACCTGAATTGTTTGAGCAAGCTGCCGGACCGGCATTTACGCATCAGGAAGAGGACGTTCAGGATTTCCGCAGGGAATACCTGTTGCCGCACCGGCACAGTCAGCTGGGCCCGGGCATGGCGGTGGCAGACGTGAATGGAGACGGACTGGAAGATGTGTTCATCGGGAATGGACGCAACAAAGGCGGCCCGAAGCTGTTCCTGCAAAAGCCCGACGGCAACTTCGCCGCTTCCGGAAATGCACCCTGGGCAAACAGCAAAAGCGACGTGATGGGCAGCTTGCTGTTTGATGCCGACAACGACGGAGATGCAGACTTGTACATGGTTGCCGGCGGCAGCGAATTCGCCTGGCCTTCCGATGCCTATGCACATCAGTTCTTTACCAACGACGGCAAAGGAAATTTCAGCAATGCCACCGATAAAATCCCGAATTGCAATTCCAGCGGCAGCTGCATCGCCGCAGCCGATTACGACCTGGATGGCGATTTAGACCTGTTTGTGGGCGGCAGACTTACGCCGGGTTATTACCCAACAGCGGAAAGCCGTTCCTACATCCTGCGCAACGACGGCGGACGTTTCAGTGATGTTACGGCGCAGCTGTTTCCGGGCCTGCAAAAACCAGGAATGGTCTGCGCGGCGCTGTGGACAGATTTCAACAACGACAACAAACCCGATTTGCTGCTTACCGGGGAATGGATGGCTCCTGCGTTTCTGGAAAATACCGGAAACGGGTTTGCCGACAAAACAGAAGTATTTGGCATGATGAACCATGTGGGTTGGTACAACAGCCTGCTGCCCGTGGACGTAGATGCCGATGGTGACATGGATTACATCGCCGGAAACAAAGGACTGAACTCCCATTACCGCGCCACGGCTGAACAGCCATTGGGCATTTACTGGAACGATTTCGACAACAATGGCGGCATGGATTTACTGCTGACCTATTCCATCAATGGCCGCGAATATCCCATCAACTCGTATGATGAACTGGCGTTGCAAACACCGGGACTCATCCGCAGGAAATTCCTGCGTTACGGCGACTTTGCCGGGAAAAGCGTCCAGGAGCTTCTGGAAGCCGAAAAACTCAAAAACAACTACCACGCCAGCAACTTCCAATCGGTGCTGCTGCGCAACAACGGCAACGGGTTTTCTGTGGAAGCGCTTCCTGCGGAAGCTCAAGCCGGACCTGTGTATGGTTTGGCGCCCTGCGATGCAAACCAGGACGGATTTACCGACATCCTGTGCATTGGAAACAATTACAATACCCGTGTGGAATTTGGGTATGATGATGCACTGAATGGGCTGCTGCTGCTCAACGACGGAACCGGACATTTTCTTGCGGTAAACGGCGCAAGCTGTGGCTTCTACGTTCCCGGCGACGGAAAATCACTGGCCGCCATTCAGGTGAAGGGAGAAATACGCTGGCTCGCCGCCCAAAACAATGCCGCACTGAAAAGCTTCCGCCTGAAAAACACCCAGAAGGCTTATGCCGCATTGCCCGGAGAATGCGCCGCCCAGGTTGTACTCAACAATGGCAAAACGATGAAAACGGAATGTTACTGGGGATCAGGTTATCTGAGCAGCGGCACACGCTTTATTGCAGCCGGCAAGAACATCAAATCCATCACATTTCTTACGGCAAAAGGAGGAAAAAGACAGGTTCAGCCCTGAAACAGCAAGGGTTTGCGCAATTTCAGCTCCAGGCTTGCGTAAATATGATGATGCGCTTATTTTTGCAGCCGATTTAAACAACTATGGGCGTTACACGATTGAAAAGGAAAGAAGCCAGGAACAGGGTGAAGGCCATCAACGAGGCTAAAACCATTAAGCGCCTGAAGCACGTGATTTTGGTAAAATCTCCGCATAAAGGTTCTTCAGGAATTGTTCTGGAAGATCAGCAAGGCTGAGTTAAATCATACAAGAAATTTTTAAAAGCCGTTCCGCTCAGGAGCGGCTTTTTTATTATTGCACTACTTATGAAATCCTTGTTTCTGCGCTGCCTGAAGCCGCTGCCCGTATTGTTTTTATTGGGCCTGGGTGCCTGTTCTTCCGAAGAAAAAACACCCAAACTTGTGGATCAGCAGCTGCTCTACGCCTGTCAGCAGGCCCTGGATGAGTGCATCATCTTTGACCACTTCCCTCCGCTACAGGCCAGCAGAAACTATGTTTATCCGCATATTGCCGCCTTCGAGGCGCTGGTGCCGTTCTTTCCCGAATACCGTTCGCTGCACGGTCAGCTGAATGATTTCCCGAAGATTCAGCCTCCCGATACCAGCAAAACATATAACCTGGATGTGGTGCTGATTGCAGCCTTCGAAAAAACCGGCAGCGCCCTGGTGTACAGTCGCTACCTTGACACCTTCCGCCAAAAACGATTTGCAGATCTAAAACAGCGCATGAGCGCCTCTGCTTTTGAACGTTCGCGCCATTACGGAGAAGCCGTAGCCGATGCCATCCTTGCATGGGCTAAAAAAGATGGTTTTCCCAAAACCAGAAACGCGCCTCAATACACGCCTAAAAACGACCGCGGAACATGGCAGCCCACCACTCCTGATTTTGCACGCGCCATCGAACCCAACTGGGGCACGCACCGCACACTGTTGCTGCCCAACTCCGGTTTCTTTGTATTGCCCAATCCCATACCATTTGACTCCGTTCCCGGCA
Source organism: Bacteroidota bacterium (assembly GCA_039796915.1). Lineage (GTDB taxonomy): Bacteria > Bacteroidota > Bacteroidia > NS11-12g > UBA955 > REEB481. Next base: position 6,476 of record JBDKIU010000174.1, read on the forward strand.
GCGATTTCATGAACGCCACCAAAGAGGTGCTGGCCATCAACAAATCACTCACCAAAGAACAATCTGATATTGCCTGGTATTGGGATGATAATCCAAACATGACCCACCATTTTGGACATGCCACCATCAATACATTTAAGCTTTCGCCTCCCGGCCATTGGATGGGCATTACGCGCTACGCCACGCAAAAGAAAGGCACCGATTTGATGCAAACTTCGGAAGCATTTACCCAGGTAGCCATTGCTTTATATGATGCGCTGGTGGCCTGTTGGGAAGAAAAATACCGCTGGGAATACATCCGTCCTGAAACGGTCATCCGTCGCTATCTGGAACCGAATTGGTCTCCGCTCATTCAAACGCCTTCATTCCCGGAATATCCCAGTGGACACGCTACGGCTTCGGCAGCAAGCTCCAGAGTGCTTACCGGATTGTTTGGCGCTTATCCGTTCACAGACAGCACGGTCATGCAGTTTGGCATGCAGGCTCGCTCCTTCGAACACTTCATCGCCGCTGCCGACGAAGCAGCCATGAGTCGTTTGTATGGAGGCATCCACTTCCGGAACGGAAACGAGGCAGGCAAAATCCTGGGCGCTAAAGTTGCGGCAAGTATTACCGAAAAACTCAGAACCCGTAAATAGTCCGTTCGGTTTCCTTTACCGCTGCATGTTAAATTGCAGGCCTGATGAAACAAATCTCTGTCATCGTTCCCTGTTATAATGAAGAAGAAGTGCTTCTTACCACGCATCAACGGCTTACCGAGGTGTTGGAAAAGCTTCAGGGTTACGCATACGAACTCATTTATGTCAACGATGGCAGCAGAGACAAAACCCTGCCGATGCTGCGAGAAATTGCGCAGGCAGACCATAGGGTAAAACTGCTCTCGTTCAGCCGCAACTTCGGCCACCAGATTGCCATCACCGCAGGCCTGGATTATTGTTCGGGCGAAGCTGCTGTAGTGATTGATGCAGACCTTCAGGATCCGCCACACCTGATTGCAGAGATGGTTCGCCGCTGGGAACAGGGCGCCGATGTAGTATATGGCAAACGTCGCGACCGCGAAGGCGAAACCTTCTTTAAACTGTTCACGGCAAGGCTGTTTTATCGCTTCATCAACCGACTGGCCGATGTGGATATTCCTTTGGATACCGGCGATTTCAGGCTCATGAATCGAAAAGCACTGAACGCGTTTCTGAAGCTGCGCGAGCGTCATCGCTTTGTGCGTGGCATGGTGGCCTGGGTTGGATTCAAACAAGAAGCTTTGGAATACGACCGGGAAGCGCGTTTTGCAGGAACCACGAAATATCCGTTCCGGAAAATGATGCGCCTGGCCTTCGACGCCATCATGGGATTCAGCAATGTGCCACTGCGCCTGGCTTCCTTCGTGGGTTTCATTACCTCGTTCCTGGCTTTTGCAGGCATACTTTACGCCCTTTATGCGAAATTATTCACCAATGAAACCGTGGCCGGCTGGACCTTCCTGATGATTGCCATTCTGTTCATTGGCGGCATCACGCTGGTAGTTTTGGGCATCATCGGTGAATACATCGGTCGCATTTACAGCGAAATCAAACAACGTCCCTTGTACCTTATCCAGGAACAGATGGGATTCAGCGTAACCGAACAAGATTAAAACTGGTGGAACTTTCTGCTGAACTGCTGAAAAAACTCAGCACCGAACTCGGCCTGCGCGAACGCCAGGTACAACAGGCGCTCAGGTTGCGCGATGAAGGTGCTACCCTGCCCTTCATTGCCCGTTATCGTAAAGAGGCCACAGGCAACCTGGATGAAGTACAGCTGCGTCAGTTGTTTGAGGCTGCTGAAGCCTTGGCCGCGCTCGAACAACGAAGGGCATTCATCCTGGAACAGGCTAAATCTCTGGGCAAACTCACCCCCGAGCTGGAAAAAGCCATCCGGGAAGCCACCGACCTGCCCACACTGGAAGACTTATACCTTCCGTTCAAACCGCGTAAGCGCTCCCGCGCCGACGCCGCACGCGAAAAAGGACTGGAACCCCTGGCCAAACTCATTTACGAGCAGAAAAACCAACATGCACCGCAACAGGCTAAACAGTACCTGAATGCCGAAGTTGTGGAAGCAGCTGCAGCCCTGGCCGGCGCACGCGACATCATAGCGGAATGGATCAGTGAAGATCCGGCGCTGCGCAGCCGCCTGCGCGGACTGTTCCGGAACCAGGCCGTGTTGCAGTGCAAGGTTACCCGAGGGAAAAAAGACAAAGAAGGCGCCGACAAATACGCCGATTACTTCGCCTACAGCGAATCGCTGAAAAAATGTCCGTCCCATCGCCTGCTGGCCATGTTGCGCGGTGAAGAAGAAGGGTTCCTGAAGTTGCATGTTGCTCCGGATGAATCGGAGGTCATGGCTGTGATGAAACGAAATTGCCTGCATGGCTATGGCGATTCAAGCGATCAGGTGAAACTGGCCATGGCCGATTCCTGGGAACGCCTGCTGCATCCGGCCATGGAGCGTGAATCCATTCAGGCGGCCAAAGAAAAAGCTGATGAAGATGCCATCGCTGTTTTTGCCCTGAATGCCCGTCAGCTTTTATTGGCAGCGCCGCTGGGTGAAAAAGCTGTTTTAGCCATAGACCCCGGGTTCAGAACCGGCTGCAAAGTGGTTTGCCTCAACAAGAACGGCGACCTTCTGGAACACGGAACAATTTATCCGCATGAACCCAAAAGCGATATTCCAGGTGCAGAACGCCTGATTCGAACATGGCTTCAATCGCATCAAATCAGCGTAATGGCCATTGGCAACGGAACGGCAGGCCGGGAAACCGCCGACTTCATCCACAACCTGAACATCTCGCCCTTGGAAGTATATATGGTGAATGAAGCAGGTGCCAGCATTTACAGCGCGTCTGAAGTTGCGGCGGAAGAATTTCCGAAACTGGACCTCACCTTTCGCGGAGCCATTTCCATTGGAAGAAGGCTCCAGGATCCGATGGCCGAACTGGTGAAGATTGACCCGAAGAATATTGGGGTGGGCCAATACCAGCACGATGTCAACCAAACGCTGCTGCGCAAACGTCTGGATGCTGTGGTAGAAAGCGCGGTGAACAGCGTGGGCGTAAACCTGAATACCGCCAGCCGCCACCTGTTGGCCTATGTGAGCGGCATTGGTCCGCAAACCGCCAGAAACATCACCGATTTCCGCAGCCACAACGGACCTTTCACCAGCCGGAAACAACTGCTGGATATTCCCAGACTGGGTGCCAAGGTATTTGAACAATGCGCCGGTTTCCTGCGCATCCGCGAAGCTGCCAATCCGCTGGACAACAGTGCCGTGCACCCTGAACGCTATTCATTGGTGCAGCAGATGGCCAAAGACCTTGGACTTGCGGTGCGCGATTTAAGCGGGAATGACCAAGAAATCAGCAAAATCAAGGCAGAACGTTATGTGCAGGAAGACACACAGCTGGGCCTGCTCACCATCATGGACATCCTGAGCGAACTGCGTAAACCCGGACTAGACCCGCGCGGCGAAGCCAAAGCGATAGCCTTTGATGCTACGATTCGCAGTATAGAACAGGTTGAACCCGGTATGGAACTGCAAGGCGTGGTAAGCAACATTACCGATTTCGGGGCGTTCGTGGACATTGGCGTGAAGCAGGACGGACTGGTGCACATCAGTCAAATCGCCGATCGGTTCATCAAACATCCTTCTGAAGTGCTCAAACTTGGACAAGAAGTTCGGGTGAGGGTTTTGGATGTGGACCAATCCCGCAGACGTATTCAGCTGACCATGAAATTCCAGTAAGCGATGCGGACAGCTGTTGGACTCGAACCATTCTTTCAACAACTGCAGCAAAACCAAACACAGGTAAAAACACGTTTGGCGCCCACGCCCAGCGGATTTCTGCACCGCGGCAACCTGTATAATTTCATCCTGAACTGGTGGCTTGCCCGCGCAAACTCCGGCAAAGTGCTGCTGCGTATCGATGACCTGGACCAGGAACGGGTGCGGATGCCGTATCTGGATTTCATCTTTCGCTGTCTGGACTGGCTTGAAATGGACTGGGACGAAGGCCCGTCAGGTCCCGACGACCTGCTGAAAAACTGGTCGCAAATACACCGCGCGCCCAGCTACCACAACCTGAAGCAACAACTGCTCGAGCAAGGCTTGCTGTATCCATGCAGCTGTACCAGAAACACGCTTCATGTGAAGGCCTGCAACTGTAAAATGCATCCTGCCGATCATCTCTCCGGACTTTACAGCCTGAAGCTGGCTTTGCCGGAAACCTTCCATCTTGCCGGGCCCGAAACGCCGGGCGGCTTGGTGGTGGAAGATCCGATTGTCTGGAAAAAAAACAATACCGCAGCATATCACCTGGCTAGCGTTGCCGACGACCTCCATTTCAACATCAGTCATGTGGTGCGCGGCGAAGACCTTATGCCGGCCACACGGATTCAGCAGTGCATGGCAAACATGGCCGGGCGGCAATCCTTCGACAAGATCTGGTTTGCGCATCATCGCTTGCTCCACGATGGTTCAGGAGTGAAATTGTCCAAATCAGCGGGCAGCCAATCAGTCATGCCCGAACTGAACGAGCCTCCCACCGCATTGCTCAGAAGTTTTGCCTCCTGGATCGGATGGCCACAGGCACCAAAGGTTCAACGATTAAGGGACATCCTGCACATAGCTGTTGATAAAAGCTAACGCGCGTGTAGTTCCTTTGCAACAAGCATGAATCCGCAGCAGGCAAAGGTTAGGATTGATCAGCTCACCAGGAGCTTAAAACACATAACTACCGATATTATGTGCTTGCAGAGCCTGTGATTTCCGACTTGGAATTTGACCGGCTGCTGAAGGAACTGGAATACCTGGAAACACAACATCCTGAATGGGCGCATGCAGATTCTCCCACCCGCCAGATTGGCTCGGATGTGGGAAACGACTTTCGCAGCGTGAAGCACAAACGGCCCATGCTGAGCCTGGGCAATACTTACAGTGAAGAGGATTTGCGTGAATTCGACGCGCGTATCGCCAAAGCGCTGGGCGGGGAAGCCTATGAATATGTTTGTGAACTGAAGGTGGACGGATTGGCCATTTCCATTTTTTATGAAGATGGAACATTGGTTCAGGCAATCACCCGTGGCGATGGCATTCAGGGTGATGATGTTACCGAAAACGTGCGCACCATCCGCGCCCTGCCCAAGCAACTGAAGGGAAACTTCCCGCCCTCGTTCGAAATGCGTGGTGAAATTTTCATGCACCGCAAAGCCTTTGAACGACTCAACCAGGAACGCGTGGCAACGGGTGCCCTTCCTTATGCCAATCCGCGCAACGTGGCTTCCGGTTCCCTGAAGCTGAAAGACAGCCGTGAAGTTGCCGCCCGTCCCCTGGATGTGTTGCTCTACCATTTCATGGACGACCGAAATTCCTTTGCCACTCATTGGGAAGCTTTGGAAGCTGCGCGCTCCTGGGGGCTGAATATTTCCGAGCACAGCAAAAAATGCAGGAACCTGAATGAAGTTTTTGCCTACCTGGAACATTGGAATGAGGCCCGCAAAAACCTGAGCTACGATACCGATGGCGTGGTAATCAAGGTGAATAACCGCAACCAGCAACAGGAACTGGGCTTTACTGCCAAAGTGCCCCGCTGGGCCATTGCCTATAAATTCCAGACGGAAACGGCGCATACCAAACTTAAAAGCATCAGTTTTCAGGTTGGCCGCACCGGTGCCATTACGCCCGTGGCAAACCTGGAGCCCGTGAGTTTGCTCGGCACGGTGGTGAAAAGAGCTTCGCTGTACAATGCCAATGAAATCGAACGACTCGACATCCGTCCCGGCGATTGGGTGTTCGTAGAGAAAGGCGGTGAAATCATTCCCAAAGTCACCGGCGTGGACTTCAGCAAGCGTCAGGAACACCTGCCGGAATTCTCATACATCCAACATTGTCCGGAATGCCAGACGGCGCTGGTACGCGAAGAAGAAGGCGCCCTGCATTATTGCCCCAACGAATCGGACTGTCCGCCGCAGGTGAAAGGACGCATCGAACATTTTGTGGCCAGAAAGGCCATGAATATTGAAAGTATTGGCGCTGAAACCATTGAACTGCTGTACCAGAAAGGCTTGGTACGCACGGTGGCCGACCTGTACGAGCTGAAGATGGAAGACTTGCTGCAACTGGATCGCATGGCGGAAAAAAGTGCACAAAACATTTTGAACGGCATTGAAGCCAGCAAACAGGTTCCTTTTGAACGGGTATTATTCGCATTGGGAATCCGGCATGTAGGCGAAACAGTAGCGCGCAAAATCGCAGCTGCCGCGGGAAATATTCATTGGCTGGAACAGGCCGGACTGGAACAACTGCAGGGCATTGAAGAAGTAGGACAAATCATTGCCGCAAGCATCCACGATTGGTTTTCCAGGCCTCAGCACCAGGAGTTGATTCGGCGCCTGCAACAGGCCGGGCTTAAGCTGGAACTGGCCCCAAAACAGGTAGATTCAGACATCCTGAACGGAAAAACGCTGGTCATCACCGGAACATTTGAGCAATACAGCCGTGAAGAAATTCGTGAAATGATTGAACGAAATGGAGGCAAAAACGGCTCCAGCGTTGGCAAAAGCACCCATTACCTGGTAGCAGGTGCAGGCGTTGGACCGGCTAAAATGGAAAAAGCCATGGCATTGGGCGTACAGGTGATCAGTGAAGAAGAATTCTTAAAAATGATTGCACATGGCGGTGAATAAACTGAAAGAACGAGTTGGGAGGAAAGCGCTGGAGCAAAGGATGTTGCAGCATAAACACAAACGTGCGGTGGTTTCTTTCCCCAGCGCCAAAAACATCCTGCTGGCATTCAGCAGCAAACAACCGGAACACGAACTGGCCCTGATAGAACAGTTTGCAGCCCAACTGAAGGAAATGGGGAAAAAGGTTACCCGACTGATTTACCTCGGAAAACTAAAACGGAAGGAAGTGAAGCCTGGTGATATTGCCGGTACGGTTTATCTTTCCAATGAAGATTTTAACCTTTGGGGAATGCCCGTTTCTGCAAAAAGCAACGACCTGCTTTCCACGCCATTCGATTATGCCATCAACCTGAACATGGAAAGCCCCATGCAGCTGTGCAGCATGACGGCATGCAGCAATGCTTCCCTGCGCATCGGGCCATACAAGCCCACGGATCTGGCATGTTATGACCTGATGCTCGGCAACAACAACCATCCCGATTTGAAACACTTCATCCGGGACCTTAACCATTATATCCCCAAATTATGACCACAAGTAAAAAATTCATAGGCACAGGAACCGCCCTGATTACACCGTTTCATGCAGATGGAAGTCTGGACCTGCAAGCGCTGGAACAACTGGTAGATCAGCAAATCCGGAACAACATCAATTACCTCGTGGTGCTTGGAACCACCGGCGAAAGCGCCACCGTGCGTGCCGATGAACGCGCGCTGATCAAAGAAACCGTACGTCGCGCAAACAATGGCAGGGTTCCGCTGGTGCTTGGCATTGGAGGCAACGATACTTATGCCGTTCGCGATGCCATGTTACAGGAAGACCTGGATGGTTTTGATGCCATCCTCAGTGTGGCGCCATACTACAACAAACCAAACCAACGCGGAATGGTCGAACACTACCGCATCCTGGCAGAACACGCACCGCGCCCGCTGATTATTTACAATGTGCCTGGTCGCACAGGTGCTAACATGCTTGCGCAAACCCAGCTGGAAATTGCCGGCTTCGACAATGTCATTGGCACCAAAGAAGCCAGTGGCAATGTTGAACAGTGCATGGAAATCCTCAGGCACAAACCCGAAGATTTTCTGGTGATCAGTGGCGATGATGCGCTCACCTTCCCTTTTCTTGCCCTGGGCATGGATGGCGTTATCAGTGTAGCAACACATGCATTTCCCCACGCCATGAGCCGGATGGTTTCCGAAGCACTTCGTGGAAACTGGACGGAAGCACGTTCCCTGCACTACGCGCTGTTGCCGGTGATGCAGGAAATCTTCGCCGATGGTTCGCCGGGCGGAATCAAAGTGATGCTGGAAACAGCAGGCATCTGCAAAAATGTAGTACGCCTGCCTTTAATGCCTGTAAAAGAAGAAGTAGCAATACGGCTGCGCACCTTATACCGCCAACTAGCAGAAGATGAGCGCCTATCTGGCCAATCTTAACAGGCTTCCCGCGTGGCTGCATGCCTATGGCATAACGCATGTTGTCGCCTGTCCGGGTTCACGAAATGCGCCCTTGCTTGAAACACTGCACCGTTCCGGCCTGTTCACCATGACGGGCGTGCGCGATGAACGCAGCGCCGCATTCATTGCCCTGGGCATGGCACAGCGAGGAATTCCCGCTGCTGTATGCTGTACCAGCGGCACCGCCGTACTCAACCTGTATTCTGCAGTTTGTGAAGCTTACTATCAGCGTGTCCCGCTGATTGCCATCACTGCCGACAGGCCTCCGGAACTGATTGACCAATGGGATGGCCAGACCATCAGACAACAGGGCATTTTCGAAAAACATATTCTGGACAGCATTCAATGGCCGGATAACCTCAATGACCCGGAACAATCCGAGCTGATTGACGCTTTGATGGAACGTGCGCTTCAGCAAGCCACGGGCCCGTGCAAAGGTCCAATCCACATCAACATTCCCCTGCGCGATCCTATTTACAGGGATTTTGAACATGCTTCGCCTGTTGTTCCGGTCTGTTCCCAAAAGGCCATTCCCGCAGGAAATCATGACATCCTGTTGCCTGAATTAACTGGACGAACCTTGCTGATTTGCGGCATGAACGCTCCAGATGAACGCCTCAGGGAAGCCGTGAAGCAAATCAGCAAAAAAATGCCCGTGCTGTGTGACATTGCATCCGGCCTGCTGGAATATTCCAGCCATCCGAACTGGGAACGTTCTTTCCTGATGTCGGGCGGTGAACTCCCGGAAGCGTTGCAGGCAGATCAGCTCATCAGCATCGGCACCTCTATGCTCAGCAAGCCACTCAAGCAATGGCTGCGCAGGCACAAGCCGAAAAATCATTTTCACGTTTCAGAAGCAGGCTGGGTGGGTGATCCTTTTAACACACATCCGCGAAACCTCAGCCAAAACCCGGCAGCATTTCTGGAATTGCTCCAAGAACAGGTCATGCCCAATACCCATTACCTGGACGTTTGGAATGAATGGTTCGACGCACACGAAGCGCGATATCGTCAGATTCAGCCCACATTGCCGTGGTCGGAATGGACAGCATTGGAATTGTTGTTCAACACCATGCCCAAAGAAACCACATTGCAACTGGGCAACAGCATGCCCGTGCGCTATGCCGCCTGGCTGGCACCCCGGCAGACCAACGCGGTTTTTTCCAACAGGGGAAGCAGCGGCATCGACGGCTGCGTTTCTACCGCTGTAGGCTATGCGCTGGCGCATCCGAACGAACAGGTATTGTTGCTGGTGGGCGATGTAAGCTTTTTCTACGACAGTAATGCCCTGTGGATGGACCGCAAACCCAACAATCTGCGCATCGTGGTGCTGAACAACCGTGGCGGGAACATCTTCCGGATCATTGACGGCCCGAACAAACTGCAGGTAACCAAGAATTTCCTGGTGATGGAAGAATCCCGAAACGCACAAAGCTGGGCAAATACCTATGGATGCTCTTACTCCGTAATTCACGAAGCGCCGCATCCCGACGGGCTTCGCCAATTCTTCAGTCAAACAGGTCCGGCTGTGCTGGAACTGGTATTTCCGTCAGACAGCGGGCCTGAACTCCTGGCACGGATAAAAGGCACCTGAACGCTTCAGCGCATCAAGGGCTTATGCCTAACTTTGTGTCGTGCTCCTTCAGGAACTTACTGCCATCAGTCCCGTTGACGGAAGATACCGCAACAAGGCCGCAGCACTTGCGCCATTTTTCTCAGAATTCGGATTAATACGCTACCGCGTACTCGTTGAAGTGGAGTACCTCTTTGCATTGGCAGAAGCAGGACTTCCCGGGTTCGACGGGCAGGCGCTGAAGCAAAAATCCAGCGAACTGCGCAGCCTGTATCGCGATTTCACCCCTGAACAGGCCGCACAAATCAAACACACGGAAAAAACCACCAACCACGATGTAAAGGCGGTGGAGTATTTCGTGAAAGAACAACTGGATGCATTGGGACTAAGTGCATTGAGGGAATGGGTACATTTCGGACTCACCTCTCAGGACATCAACAATACCGCCATACCACTGAGCCTCAAAGAAGCCTGCGGTCAGGAATTGTTTCCTGCCCTGGAACAGATGCTGGGCGAGTTAAACACCATGGCTCAGGATTGGATGCAGGTGCCCATGCTGGCGCATACCCACGGACAGCCTGCTTCACCTACACGCCTGGGAAAGGAAATCTATGTGTTTGTGAATCGACTTGAAATCCAGATGAAGCAACTGCACGCGATAACTTTCGCCGCAAAGTTTGGCGGAGCCACGGGTAATTTCAATGCGCATCACGTAGCGTTTCCTTCCATCAACTGGGAACAGTTTGCCAATAACTTCGTGAATAATCAGCTGGGCCTGAGCCGCAGTTCCGTAACCACACAGATTGAGCATTACGACCAGCTGGCCGCCCTCTTTGACGCCTTCAGAAGAATCAATACCATCCTGATCGATTTATGCCGCGACATCTGGACCTATGTGAGCATGAATTACTTCAGACAAAAAATAAAAGCAGGAGAAGTGGGCTCTTCGGCCATGCCGCATAAAGTGAATCCCATTGACTTTGAAAACGCTGAAGGAAATTTAGGAATTGCCAATGCGCTGTTCGGACACCTGAGCGAAAAGCTTCCCATCAGCAGGCTGCAACGCGACCTTACGGACAGCACCGTGCTGCGCAATATCGGCGTACCTCTGGCACACAGCCTCATCGCCTGGAACAGTATGATCAAAGGACTGGAAAAGCTGTTGCTGAATGAAGCAGCTATGCAACAGGACCTTGAAGAAAACTGGGCCGTTGTAGCTGAAGCCATTCAGACCATTCTGCGCAGGGAAGCCTATCCGAATCCTTATGAAAAACTCAAGGAACTTACGCGAACCAACGAGCGCATCAATGCAGCAACCATCGCAGATTTCATAGCCAATCTGGATGTATCTGAACCTGTAAAGGCAGAGCTGCGCGCCATAACGCCTTTCAATTATACCGGCATCCGGTTCTCCTTTGAACACCCATGAACTACAGGAAACTGTTCCTGAAAAGTAGCCTGATTTTTGGAATAGTACTCGTGGTGCTGTTTCTGGGCTACACCATATTCAGGGGCAGTTTGCTGGAATTGGCCATTGAGAAAGCTCAAAGGAAACTGCAGCGTGATTACGGTTTGAACCTACAGGTGGGCCATGCTTCCTTCACCGGAATGTTCGCCGTGCAAATGGAGCATATTTCCATTTTACCGGAAGGAAACGATACCCTGCTGAACATCGATACCGCAGCATTCAGTCTGCGCTTGCTGCCCCTGCTCACCGGAAAAGTGCAACTCAAAAGTCTGCATTTGGGCGGGCCCAACCTACGCATATTCAACAATCCCGAGCGCTGTAACTGGTGCGCCATCAAAAGACCCAGAAACCAAAGCAGCACCAAGAAATCCGCAGCAGAAATCGTATTTCGGCTGATCGAGTCAACACTCAACCAGATTCCACGTGCTGTGGTGGTGAATCGTGCGAAGGCTTTATACAGCGACAGCACCGGAGCCGTTCAACTTCAGGTTCCGCATTTCCTGTTGGAACATCAGGCATTCAAAACCATCTTCAGTACCAGCAGCAACCGTGGAATTCAGGACTGGCAGGCCGATGGAACCCTAGATCCGGGCGCACTTACCGGCACCTTTCGCCTGACGGCCCTGAACAAGAACCAAAAAAACGGACCTAAGCTGTCCAACTGGTTTGGCATCAACGCGGGCTGGAACCTGCTGAGTGCTTCATTCAGCAAGATTCGTTTTGAACAGGAAACCCTGCACATGAATCTGGAAGGCGCCATCGAACAAATGTCGGTGCAACATGAGCGTCTCAGCGATTCTGTGGTGGTGATTCCCAGCGCCAAAGCCAACCTGATGATCCGTTTGGGACGAAACCAGGTGGAACTTGACTCCGCTTCTAGCGGAAGCATCGACAAACTGAAGTGGAACATGTATGCGCGCTACGCCTGGCAGCCAGAGCGCGACTATACCCTTGCGCTGAATATTCCCTGGACACCCGCGCAGGATTTTCTGGGAAGTTTGCCGGCAGCGCTGTTTGCCAACCTATCTGGCATTCGTGCCGAAGGCAAAATGCGTTACAGGTTCAGGATGCATATCAACGACAAGAACCCAGATGCAGCAACCCTTCACAGCGCCATGGATGAGGAAAATTTGCATATCAGCCGCTTTGGTGCCGCCAAGTTGCAAGACCTGCACCTTCCCTTTTCCTATTACTTTTTCCTGAATGGGAACTTGCAGCGCAGCGTATATGTCGGCCCGGAGAATGCCAATTTTCTGAGGCTGGAACAGATTGCGCCCGAACTCAGGAATGCCGTGCTTACCGGTGAAGATCCCAATTTTTACTACCATAAAGGATTTGAACCAGAAGCCTTGCGCGGCGCGCTCATTGCCAACTATAAAGCCGGTCGTTTCCGCAGGGGCGGCTCCACCATCACGATGCAACTGGTGAAAAACCTGTTTCTGAGCCGCAGGAAAACGCTGGCGCGCAAACTCGAAGAAGTGCTGTTGGTCTGGCTGCTTGAAAACCATACCAGCATCCATAAAAATCGCCTGTTCGAAATCTACCTCAACATCATTGAATGGGGCCCCGGCATCATTGGTGCCAATGAGGCTGCGCAGTTTTACTTTGCCAAAGATGCTGCTGCGCTGAACGCACTTGAAAGCGCATACCTGGCTGCCATCGTGCCGAGTCCGAGAAGATTCGCCGGCTGGTTTGACGCCAATGGCAAACTCTCGCGCAACGACCTGCATTTCAGGGTCATCCGTCAAGTGATGCAAAACAAAGGCATGGCACCCGCCGACACCTCCAGTCAGGTTCCGGTCCTGTATTTAAGAGGAAGGGCTGTGAACCTGCTACGAAAAGATTCCACCATCAACACCATAAATAACACAGAACCATGGACAGAGTAATTCATATTGGAGATAAAGTTCGCTTCCTCAACGAAAATCTTGCAGGAACGGTCAGTTCGCTGCACCGCGACGGGATGGTGGGCGTTACCATCGAAGACGGGTTTGAGCTGCAGGTGCTGGCCCGCGAGCTGGTGGTTACCGAAGCCCTGGTCACCCAGGCTGCCGAAAAACCGAAAGCCGAGAAACCCAAAGCACCTCAGGAGCTCAACAAGGGCGTTTTCCTGTTGACTTGCCGTGATGAAAAACAACATTGGCAACTCAGCTTAATCAACCGCACAGGCACGCCCATGTTCTTTGCCTTCTATCGGCGCACACCCGCAGCTACTGAACTGCTGGCGCACGGCGAACTGAAAGACGGACAAGAACAGGCCGTTGCATCCATGGGCCAGGCCCTGCCCGATAAATGGGGAACCTGGTGCCTGCAATTTCTGCCCATACGTCAGTTTCCAGGGAATATTCCATCGATGGAGCAATGCTGGCGCAGCTTTACCCAGGGCGATTTTCAGCATACACCCTACCGCAACAACGGGCAACCGCTGTTCGCCTTCAAAATGGAAGTTGGCCATCCTGAACCCGAAACGGACAGCCAGGAACCCGCACCCAAACCAACAGCAGCCAAAACCTTTGCGCCCGTGAATTTCAGCAGGCCTGAAGAAGAAATTGACCTGCATGCTGAAGCGCTGGAACTGGATGCTTCTTTGCCTGGCGACATCATCCTGAAGAAACAAATGGAAGCCTTTCAGCGACATCTGGAACTGGCCATTGCCTACGGACTGTCGCGCATCACCGCCATTCATGGCGTTGGAAACGGCATACTGAAAAACCTGATTCTTCTGCAACTCAAAGGACATCCCGGCGTGCGCACCTGGGATCAGGCCAATTCCCGTGAGTACGGACAAGGCGCGTTGCGCATCACTTTAAAACAAAATCTGAACGTATGAAATCGCTGCGCTTCGCGCTGTTGTTGTTGCCACAAATGGCCTTTGCACAAACCTATGCACCGGCCGATTCCATCAAATCTGCTGACACCATTTGCTTTGCTGCAGTAGGCGATTTGATGCTGGGCACCAATTATCCGGGTCCGGAATATTTACCGCCGGACGATGGTGCAAGCATCCTGAAACCCGTTTGGAACTGGCTCAGCAGCGCAGATGTGAGCTTCGGAAATGTAGAAGGTACCATCTTCAAAGGCCCGGGAACTGTGAAAAAATGTCAGGATCCCAAAATATGCTACGCATTCCGCAGTCCGGAACATTATGCCGTGCACCTGAAACGTGCCGGCTTCGACCTGCTGAGCATGGCCAACAACCACATGGGCGATTTTGGAGATGAAGGCCGCCGGGCCACCCTTCGAAACATTGAACATCAAGGGATGGCGGCATCAGGCCTGCTCATCAAACCTTTTTGCAGCATCACCCGCAAAGGAAAACGCATTGGTTTGCTGGCCTTTGCGCCCAATTCCGGCTGTTTAAATATCAACGACTGGACAGCCGCTGAAACCCTGGTAAAACGCTACCGCGACAGCGTGGATGTTCTGGTCGTTTCCTTTCACGGAGGCGCGGAAGGCAGCAACCACCGGCATGTTCCCAAACAAAAAGAGCTGTTTCTGGGCGAAAATCGTGGCGATGTGTATGGGTTTGCGCATAAAATGGTAGATGCCGGAGCAGACTTGATTCTGGGACATGGGCCGCATGTTACCCGTGGTGTGGAAGTGTACAAAAACCGCTTCATCTCCTACAGTATGGGCAACTTCTGCACGTATAGCCGCTTCAACCTGAAAGGCGTGAATGGGATGGCGCCGTTGTTCCGCATCTATACCGATACGCAGGGTCATTTCCTGCATGCCGATGTGGTTCCAACCCGACAATACGGCGAAGGCGGCCCGGTTTTAGACCCGCAGGGCGCCGTAATCCAGGAAATCAAAACCCTGACGGAGGCTGATTTCGCTGGTGGAGGGCTGCTTTGGGAATCAGATTACCGGTTGACACCTGTGGTTAAAACTCAACGTAATCCCTAGTCCTGTTGCGGCTGTAGCTTTTTTTCGGATTGAATTGCTCCTCAGCTTGCTGCTGTAATTTTTTCAGAGACAGCTTCTTACCCGCCTTCGGAAAATGTATGAAGCCCTTGATGTCCTCAGACCGTCCGTCCAACCTGATGTTGTGTTGCTCTCTGCGCAACAACACTCCCTGATCATACACCTCTTCCGTGAAGTCCAACTCATTGGCCAGGGCATCCATGCGCCAGCTTTCCGTGGCATCGAAACACTGATTATCCTGGTAATTCACGCCTTCCAAATCGCCACTCAGCCAACGACCTTGTTTCTTTCCCTGCCGGTATTTGCCTGCTTCCGTTAGGGTTTTTCCGGGGGTGAAAAAGTACCAAACGCTGTCGCGCAGACCCTTGTTCATGAATCCTGTGAACTGCGTTACTCCGGTAATGTGAAAATCATAAACTACCCCGCTGTAATCGCTCAGGGTTTGGGTTCCGCTGCTGTCGTAAAAAGCGGTGTAGAAAATATCTTCAAAAGCCAGATCGGTTTCCGTGGCACAGGAATAGCTGAAGGTTTCATCCAATACATAGCCTTCGTACATCAGATTGCCGCTGCCGGGCCGATAGCCACGGATGCGTCCTTTGAACCGGAGACTGTCGCTAAGACCCGCCGGATGCGCAATGGCGCCGGGAGTATATTCCACTTCTTTCATCTTCTGCCCTGCTTCGTTCCAATAAGTCCACCAGCCGGTTTTTTGTTGTTCGCGCACCTGTCCGTGCTGGCTTTTTTGTCCGTTTTGGTAATAGTACGTGTAGGTCGCAGTCCAAAAAGGTTTCAAATTGAGGAGGTGTTCCCTGCCTCGCCAGGAAATCGCTCCATCTTCAAAAGAAAGAACCTCGGATTCATCAACCGTGTGGCGCCTCTTATAATCTGTGTGACGGTCATATCGCCCATTGCCGGAGCCAAGATTGTGGGAAGCCAGTTCTTGCAGGCCGAAAATCTGAAAACCTCCGTGATCCTCGGGTTGGATGTCCAGTAATTTTACCGAATCTTCCGGCCTGAAGCTGACTTCCGCCTTCACCCCGCCTTCATCAAACCAGAAACGTGCGGTTCCGTTTGCAAAGCCATCCTTAAACTGAACCTCGGAGGCAGGGGCTTTGCGGGTTACCGGCATCATCATGGTCATGGACATTTCCGCTTCGTTTACAACATCGGAGGACTCCTGAACGTGGTTGTACGATCGGTATGTTCCGTGCACCCGACATTCCTTCAGTGGCAAAGAGTCAAGAACTAAACCGTTGCTGATGTCGGTGACGAGTAAATGAACGTCAGGCCTGCCCGCCCGCATGATGAAATGTAGGTTACTTGTACGAAAATCCAGGGGCATATGATGTACACCATCCGGCCGGCCAAGCACATAGTTCAACTGTTCCTTGCCTATCGGTTTAAATGGAACCTGGTATAATCCTGTTCTTAATCCTTGTTCGTAGTTATTGCTGAAATCAATCGCTTCCGCCTTCTTCCCGTATTGCCATTGGAAGTTCTCTCTGCCGTGCTTCAGACCAGTTGAATAGGTGGTATTGATGCTGCGTTGGAGACGTTTCAATTCCATCGAGGCTTGACCCTGCAATATACCGGCCTGCCAATCTGTGCTGATGCTGATGAAATCGCGTACGCGCTTTCCGCGGTAGCGCCACCTGCGGTTTTCTTCCAGATTATATGCGGTCAGCCAATCCACGCCGCCTCTTGCCCTGGTACGGATGACTGTGTCATAGACATTCATCCAAGGCCTTTTGATGCGTTCCAGACTAAATTTATGGAATCCATCAATTCTGGCGCTGTTGCCATAGGGGAAACGCCTTTTGGCCAGACGGAGGGTCCAGTTTCCGTTAAAGGGCTGACCATTCAGGTACAGTTTACTTTGGACTTTATCCGGGAAACCTTCGTTTAACTGCTCATACAAGAAATAATCAGTCAGGTCATATGTAGCGGCATCTTCGTTGCCCCGCTGTTCCGGTGCTGCCGGGCGCGTGGTGGCCTGAACCACAAAGCTCAGCGGCATATCGTGCAGGCCTGAAGTTTGGGTAAGCAGCAAATCCCCGTTGGCGCTGCGGGAAATGCTGCTTTTCCATACAGGCCTGGAGCTTTTGGGGTTGCCACCTGAACCCTGGCGGTCAAAAAGGATATACGTGGTATCTGCCGCGTACACTTCCCGCTTCAGGTATTCAAAGTACACCTTTCCGTTTTTGTCGCGGGTAACCGTAGAATCAAGGTTCACCACCACCGGAACTTCTTGTTTCAGGATGTAGCGGTAGTAATCTGCGCTGCGGTCTTCTTCAAATTCTACTGCGCCCTTGGGACTTACACGTGTTTCGATGGTTTTGCTGTACAGCGTGGTCATTCCGAAATCCCGGATGGCATAATACGCTTCCATGACCACCTGCCCTTGTTCTTCCACCAGCAGGTGAAACAGGTTGCCGATGTTGGTATCCAAATACAGGTGGCGATTGGTAACCAGCGCCTGCCGGGGTTGGCTTCCGCTGCGACCCGGGATTTTGG